>JAJPJC010000512.1 GCA_021324445.1 Isosphaeraceae bacterium | reverse complement strand
CGCCGGCGCAATCTTGGTCGGGGCCTGGGGCGCCGGCGCAATCTTGGTCGGGGCCTGGGGCGCCGGCGCAATCTTGGTCGGGGCCTGGGGCGCCGGCGCAATCTTGGCCGGGGCCTGGGGCGCCGGCGCAACCTTGGCCGGGGCCTGGGCCTGGGGCAGAACCTTAGCTGGGCCTTGGGCTGCCGGCAGCGCCTTTTGCAGGCTTTGGCCAGACAGGCTCAAGGCGAGAGTCATAAGTACCGCACTGGTCATCGCGATGTCCTCTAGTGAAGAGAGAGGTTATCGGTCGATGTCTCGATCGAGTCGATGAGCTAACTGTCCCCTGATGGTTCGGCACGGCCGATGCTGGACAGCGTCCGATCGCCAACACCACCGTCCCCGCTACGATCCACTGGGCCGGCACCTGGGGGCACCAGCCGGCGGACCGACTCCCCATCCCACGATGGAGAACTGACCACGAAGGCCGATCACGGTGGCGGAAGCCTCAAGCCGGTCGTCTTGGCCGACTCTCGCTCTCCACCCCAGGGGTGGCCATTGGTGGTTATCGGCATCCCCCTTCCCTCGATTCACTGAACTTGAGAAAATCGAGAGGATAACACCTTGACGAACTCTAGGGGCTTTGACGAGTTTCAAGAACCTGGCGAGGCCGACTTGCCGAATTGCTATCCACCGGAGGGCGGAGACCTGCCGAACCAAGATGGGGTATCTGGGAGGAGGCGCGCTGGGTACGGGATGAGGGTGCCGAGGCCGCGGGAGGGCATCTGCGGCGCGGCGCCGACGCCCGTGCGGGCGCCATCTGGTGAGTTCATTCAACACCGGTATTGGGGGGCAGCATGCGTATTGGCAACCGGCTCGCTGGAGTTTTGGTCTGGGCACTGGCCGCCACAACGAGTGTGGGTGCGAGTGCTCGATCCACCGAGCGTGTCGTGCAGGTTCCGTTGGGCGGGAGTTTGGACGGCCAGACCGGCGATCGCTACTACGGGGTCTACGTCCCGACGCGATTCGGCGGCGAGTTGAAAGTCCGGGCCAGCTCGGGCCAGATCCTGGAGCTGAGGGGTCCCCAGGGCGCGGCCCAGGTCAACGGCCAGGAGATCGGGTTGGACCATCAGGGGTGGTACACCTTCAAGGTGGAGGGTGCCCAGAGGTCGTACGCGGTGAGCACTGACTTCGTCCAGGTCGGACAGAGTCTCAAAAAGCCGTGGAACTTCTATTACTGGCCGACGAAGGCCGACTCGATCCATGAGCCCTGGGCCGGGGGCAACGGCCGGGTCGATACGATGTACGTCAATGGCGACGATCGCCTGATCGCCAGCCCGGGGAGTTACATCCCACCGGGGCAGGACATCGTCATGGCCGGGCCCAACGGTCTGCTCGAGACCCAGCCGGCAGCCGGCGACGACGCCACCTGGTTCCCGAACATCTACGACGACCTGACCTGGCTGGGCCCCGACAAGGAGCACGGCGGCCAGCTCACGATGTTCCAGACGCCTTCCCCCTTGTTGAAGTACGACCAGCTCTTCGGGACCGCGGCCCGGCAATGGGAGGCGGCGTTCAGCCAGAACAACGACATCTCGCGATGGCCGGGCCACTGCCTGGGCGGCGCCGTCGCCGCGATTCTGCTCAATGAGCCCCTGCCGGCGCCCGGCTCAGGCATGACCCGGGACGAGTTGAAGGCCTTGTGGGCCGAGCTGGGGGAGAACCACTACAATCACCAGATCGGCGACTACGCCAACGAAATCCCTCCCGGGCCGCCGCGACCCGGGCCGGACGCGTGCGACTCCAAGGCGCCCCGCGTCCATGCCATGCTGGAGACCCACATCCGCGGCGAGCGGAAGCCGCTCCTGGCCAACCTGCGGGCCTTTCCGCCCCGGGGGACGGTCAACGAGGTGTGGAACCACGGGATCTACAAGTACGTCGCGACCTATCACGCCATCCCCGGCCGCGGTCCCCGGGCGGTCCGCATCGCGGTCGAGCTCCATGGCAATTCCGGCTCGATGCTCAACGGCCAGGACGACAAGGACCGGGTGGTCAACTACGAGTACAGCTTGGTCTACGGTCTGGACGGCCGGGTCGACGAGAGCAACCCCTACGCGGCCGACTGGATCGCCGTCGGCGGCGAGGCGCTCTTCGCGCCGTTGAACGTGCTGGAGCTGGTGCAATCGCGCTGGGGCGGTCACAACCCGCACGTGACCGAGGCGAACGTCCGGTCGCTCGACCTGGCCAACGGCGGCGGTTACATCGGCCGGCTCGCCGGCAACCCGCCGATCTTCCGACCCGTGGCGCAGTACGAGGCCGGCCGGGCTCCCATGCTCGCCGCCGGCGGCTTCAATGACGGCCCGCCCCCGCGCTTCTTCGGGGGCGGAGGCTTCTTCCGCCGCTTCTTCGGCCGCTAAGCGGCCATGGGGTGGCCGGTGGCAGGTCTCACTGGTTCGAGACCCACCGCAGAGTCCGCAGAGACGAAGACCGAGGACGGCCGAAGAGACCATTCCGTCTTCTCGACTCTGTTGTCTCGGTTTTTCTCTCTGCGGTCTCTGCGGTCTCTGCGGTGAAACGCTTCACCCGCCACCCGGAAGGGCCCTGCCGGTTGACACGGATGCAACGGCTCTCCAACCTGATCGACCTGCCAAGCTTCCGGGTCCGGCATTTTCGTCATGGCTGTTCAAGTTTGACGGACCGCCTGGACGATGAAACCAACCGGCTCCCGAGACGAGAGCGGCGAGGTCGCGTCGCGATGAGGGAGTCGATGACGCCGGCGACTCGGCGAGGCAACCGGGAATCGCCAGGAACGCGAGGGATCCGCCATGAGTCAACTCGCTTTCGCTCCGACGATGCCGGATGGGCGAACCGGATGGGCCGGACACGATCCCAGCCCGATTCTGATCCAGGTCCCCGAGGTCGAGGCGTGGCGGATTCCTGGCGCGCGACGGCACCCCGGAACGTCGGCCCGATCGCACCACGGTCCCGCGGTGCCCCGGCGGGCGCTGGCTCGGCCCCCGCGGCGCCGGCTGCGACGCGAGGTGCGGGTGGCGGGCCGGGTCTTCCTGGTCCTGGCCCCATTGGTCGCCGCGGCTGTCCCGAGTCCAGGTCAGGCGAACCGAAACCCTCAGGGGATCGACCGGTCGGTCGCGGTTGCGGTCGCGGTCGAGCGAACTCGGGACCGCATCGACCCGCCCGGGGCAGCGGGTCTGGGCCCCAGCCCTGCGGACGGCCGGTCGATCGGCGGAGACCCGGGCACGCTGCCGGAGGTCCTCTCGATCGAGTCGGTGGCCGGGACGCCCGCCGACGGGGAGGTGCCCATCGTCTTCCCGGGGTACGTGCTGCCCGACGACAGCCTGGAGGAGCCCGCCCATGGGGGAAGTTGACGAGGCTCTGGCCCGGGCTTATGCCCATCGGGAGAAGGGCGATTCGCCCCAGGGCGTGCCCCCCGCTCCCCACTGGTCCGGACCGGTCTGCCCGCGGGCCGGGGTCCGCGAACGGACCTCCGACCGGATACCCACACCCGCGGCGGTCCTGGCCGAGCCGGAGCCACCCGCCGCGGTCGAGCCGCAATGGCCGCCCCTGGTCTTGACCCTCGAGCGGGAGTACGGTCCACGGTTCGACCGCCTGGCCGAGCAGCTGATCCGGGCGCGGCAGCGGCAGAATCTGCGGGTCCTCCTCTTCACCAGCTGCCACCGCGCCGAAGGACGGACGACCCTGGTCCTGACCCTCGCCCGCGCGCTGTCGCGCCATCCCGGCCGGACCCTCCTCGTGGACGCCGACCTGACCGGGCCGATGCTGGCCCGGCTCCTGGGCCTGCGGCCGAAGCTGGGCCTGGATGACGTGGTCGAGCACGGCCAGGCGCTGGCCGACGCCGTGCTCGACGCACCGGAGGACCACCTGGCGCTGCTGCCGTTGCGTGCCGCGGTGGCCCGGCCCCGCGAGTTCCTGGAGACTCCGGGCTGGGCCTGCGCTCTGGCGCGGCTGCGCCGCGAGTTCGACCTGATCCTCCTCGACGGCGGCCCACTCTTTACCGGCTTGAGCGCGGCGGTCCTCCATCGCTCAGTCGATGCCGCCGTGCTGGTCTACCACCGCGGCCTCACCAGCGGGCGCGCCTTGCTCCGCGCCCGCGAAGTGCTCGCCGGCGGTGGCGTCCCCCTCCTGGGACTGGCCGAGACATTCGTCTAGTTAGTCCGTGGTCCGTGGTCCGTGGTCCGTTGTTCGCTGACGCGGGCTGACTCGCCTGGCCGGGGAAAGACGAGGCACTCGAAGAAGGGCGACGACGGCGCCCAGGAGCGGTAGCTCCTACAACCGACCACGGACCAAGGACCACGGACAAACAGATGTATGAATCCCACTTCGGACTGAAGGAGCGCCCGTTCCGGGAGACGGTCCACCCCGCGGCCTACGTCGCCGTGCCCAGCCGGGAACGTGCCCTGCGCCGGCTGCGGTACGGGCTGGAGCCAGGACGGGGTCCGGTGGTCCTCTTCGGTCCGGGGGGCTCGGGCAAGACCATCCTGTCGCGCCGCCTGGTGAGCCTGTGGCCGGGTCCGGCCGTGCACGTCGCCTTCCCGATGTTGCCTCCGGCCGAGCTGGTCGCGCATCTGGCCGAGGAGTTCGGCGAGCTGGGCGTTCCTCCGCCTTCCCTGGGTGCCGCCTTGCGGGTGCTGCAAAACCAGCTCGCCCGGATGGTCGCGGAAAACCGGCGCCCGCTGCTGATCATCGACGAGGCGCACCTGATCGCCGAGGCCGCCACCTTTGACGCCCTGCGGCTCCTGCTCAACTTCACCACCGACGGCTCCCCGGATCTGTCTCTGCTGCTCGTCGGCGGCGCGGAGGTCCTGCTCGACCTACCCCCGGCGCTGGCCGATCGGCTGGCGGCACGCTGCCTCATCGGCCCGCTGAGCGAAGCCGAGACCGCATCCTACGTGCTGGGCCGGCTGGCCGCCGCCGGCGCGCAGGCCCCCGTGTTCTCCCCCGAGGCCTTGAACGCGCTCCACCACCACGGCAGCGGCCTGCCGCGTCGCCTCAACCGCGTGGCGGACCTCGCCCTGCTCATCGCCTACGCCCAGGAACTGCCGATCGTCGAGGCCCACACCGTCCTGACCGCCGCTCGCGAGTTCAACCATGATAGCTTCGCGGCATGAATGGCCAGGAGCCAGTCTGGAAGGATTGCGGCAGACGAGTTTTCGGCTGGAGAGTAGAATCCCGATCCCTCGGGATCGGGCTGGGTCGGGTCGGAGGACTCGCATTCCGGGCACGAGTCCCGCGCCGCCTGGAGGATGCGGCGGTCCTTGGTCCTGCACAAGCTAAGGAGAGCACACGTGGCGCTTCGTCGAGTCTGCGGGCGCGGCAGCCTGGTGGGTTTGGCCGCGGTGGCGGCCTGGTCGATTGGGATGGTGTTTCGGTCGGTGTCGGCGCAGGAGCCGCCGCCGGACCCGGCTCCGGCCGCGGCGGAGGGAGCGGATCCCCAGGGTGGGCAGGTCTTGACTCAAGGCCCGGTGCACGAGGCGTTTGCCACACCGGTTGTCCACGACCCCAAGGCGGGGCCGGTCCTGTCCAAGCAGCCGCCGGCGCCGATCCAGGAAATGCCTCCCGACCAGAAGCCGGCGGGCCAGAATGTCCAGTGGATCCCCGGCTATTGGGCCTGGGACACCAGCCGCAACGACTACTTGTGGGTCAGCGGCATCTGGCGCGAGCCGCCCCCGGGGACTCAGTGGGTGCCCGGCTACTGGAACCCGGTCGAGGGAGGTTACCAGTGGGTCCCGGGTTCGTGGATGCCGGCCGGCGCCGGCGCCGGGTCGGCGTCGGGACCGAACCAGGCCACCTATCTGCCCAGCCCGCCGGCGAGTCTCGAGGCGGGGCCGAATATACCGCCACCGTCGCCCAACGTGGCCTGGACGCCGGGCTACTGGTCCTGGCAGCAAGGCGGCTACGTCTGGCGCCCGGGGTTCTGGGCGGCCGTTCAGCCCAACTGGATCTGGATGCCCGCGCACTACGTCTGGACACCCGCCGGCTATCTGTTCGTACCGGGATACTGGGACCTGCCCCTGGCCAACCGCGGCCTCCTGTTCGCGCCGGTGTACTATCCCCAACCGGTCTACGCGCAGCCGGGTTTCGTCTTCGCGCCGTCGATCAGCCTCGTCGGCTCGGCGGTCACGGCCAACCTCTTTGTCCAGGCGAGCACCAACCAGTACCTCTTCGGCAACTTCTACGCCCAGAACTACGTCAGCGTCGGGATCGTCCCCTGGTTCTCGTTCACGATCGCCACCGGCCGCCCGGTGTATTACGACCCGTTGTTCTCCTACTATGCGGTGGTCAACGTGCGGCAGAACCCGCAGTGGGTGGCGCAGGTCCGCCAGGCGTATGTCCTGCGGCGCGACAACGTGGCGATGCGCCCGCCGGGGACCTACGTCGAGCAGACGCGGATCATCGAGCGGAATCTCACGATCAACCGGGACATCACGGTGGTCGATCATCGGACGATCGCGATGCCCTTGCACCGCCTGGCGGCCGACCCGATCGCGGGGCGGAATCTCAAGCTGGTGCGGATCCATGAGGCGGAGCGGCAGCAGTTGCGGCAGCAGGCGGCGCAACTGCACGAGTTCCGCGAACAGCGGCTTCAGCAGGAGCGAGTAGCGGCGCGGAGCGGGCCGGCCGCGCGGCCGCGGACCGTGAGCCTGCCGCACTCGCCGATCGCGGCCCACCACGCGGCAGGCCATCCCGGCGGTACGGCCTCCCACGCCGCAGCCGCTCATCACCCCGAGGGGTCGCACCCGCAGCAAAGGCCAGGGGCCTCCCATCCGGCCCTCGCCCATCGCCCGGAGGGGTTGTCGCGTCCGGCGGGTGCGCGCCCGGTGGAGCGGGGAATCGCCCCGAGGGCCGGCGCGCCGCGGGCGAGAACCGCCGCGCCGAACCGAGCGCGTCCCCAGCCCCGACCAGGGACCGCGCGACCCGATCCCCGCCGCGCGCCCCGCGACAGGGAGGAAGCGCCTCGTTAGTCATGGCCGGCAACCCGGCCGATCTCCTCGACGGGAAACGCATGACGCCTGGCCCAGTCGTTTAACGCCAGGTCGAGCTCGACTCGATCTCGGTCCTGGGCGATATCCGCGTGGTACAGCGGGAGCCAGCCCCGTGGGGACACGCCGGAATAGCCGTTGACGGTCGGGATGCCGGTCTGGAGCCCGGCCCACATGGCCTGGAGGTGATGCTCGTTGACCGGGGTCTCGGGACCTCGGGAGGACGTGTGGAAGTAATGGTAGAAGCATCGCCAGCGCGGGTTGACGCGCCGGGCCAGGTCGGCCACCGCGCGGCGCTGGGTGGCCTTGTCGAACGAGGAGGTCGTGACTCCCTGTTCCAGCACGCAGAGCAGACCCAGGCCCAGAGCCAGTGCCAGAGGCCTGGGACGTTCCCAGGGCTGATCGAAGAAGCAGGCGAGGCCGAGGGCGGCCGGGATGATCGTCAGGAGCAGTCCCCGCGCCACGGCCCGCAGGGCTTGCCCCCCCGGGACCAGGTGGGCGACGCATCGCCAGTACAGGATATCGTCCGGGAAGATCCACAACGAGGCGACGACGACAGCGCCGGCAAGGAACAGCGATCGGGGCGCCGGGCCTTGCTTCGTGAGCAGAGGCTTGACCTGGGCAACGAGGAGGCTGCACCCGGCCACGGCCAGCGCCAGCCGGCGATGACCATGGGAAATCCAGAACGGAAGGCCGAGCAGGGCCACGGCGATCACCAGTTGGCAGGCGTTGCGGGTGGCGCCGCTCGGGAGCGCGCCCGTCAAGAAGATGAAGGCCGCCACGAAGAGGGCCTGGCCCGTGGCCTCTCCGGGGAAGACGGCCGGGCTCAGGAGCAGCACGAGCCATCCCAGGGCCCTCCGGTCGGCCCCCGGTCGGTCGCGCCAGGCCAGCTCGACGGCGCAGATTAACCACACGCCCAGCAGGATGCCCTCGAAGAACTGGCGGTGGAACCGCGTCAGCGCCAGCAGCAGGCTGAGCATCACCAGCCCCGCCAGCCGCACCGCCGGCTCGTGCCGCCGCGCGTGCAGGCCGGCCAGGCACAGCACGGTGGTCGCCACGCCCAGGCCATGCCGCTTCGACTGCTCCATCATCAGGCCGTGGAACAGCCCGAGACGTGGCATCCACCCGAACAGCCAGCTCTCCGCGCCCAGGTAGACCCACGCGCGCCAATCGGGTACCGACATGACAACCTCGACATGGTAGTCGCGCAGGCCGGACTCGTTGGCGGCCAGCAGGTAGTGGGCCAGCAGCGGCCAGATCGCCAGGGCCGACACCACCGCGGCCCAGCCCATCGCCGGCCACTGCTGCCGGATGACCCCGATCAAGATCGGACGATAACGGGGCAGAATCAGTCCCCAGATGGCGGCGAACTCCAGCGCCAGCACCAGGAACCAGCCGAGATAGAAGCTCGTGTAGAACTGCGCCGCCAGGCTCAGCCCGGCGATCGACCACCAGGCGAACGCCGCCGCCGGAGGGCGCGGCCGGTCCCGGAAGATCCGGAGCAGAGCCATGAGCGTCGCGACGGTGTAGAACTGAGGGGCAAGCTGCTGGTGCTCGACCTCGTTGACCCGGGCGGCTGCGAACGCGAACAGGAACGCGCCGCCGATCGAGCCAGGGACTCCCCGGCGGAACCCGTCGCGCAACAGCCAGTAGCCCGCGAGGTAATTCAGCACCGAGACTGTGAGCATCCAGAGCTGGAAGGCCGTATCCGGCAGGAACCCGAGCACGCGGTAGCCCCAGTAGAGCGGGGCGACCGTCAGTAGCGTGTCCGAGTGCGCGGCGATATTCCGGGCCGGGTAGAAGATCGGGATGTCCCAGTAGGACCGGTGGGCCGGTTCTCCCTTGATCCAGAGGTAGCTGTGCTCGAGCAGGTAGTTGATCAACTTCGGGTCGTCGGCCGCCGTCTGGATCCGAGCGAACCCGGAGAACAGCGTGGGATGATACATCATCACCAGGCCAATCACCCCGGCGAGCGCCAGGCCGAGCCCGCCGGCCCAGCCATGCCGGGAAGACGACCACCCCGCGGGATTTCCGTTGGCTGGGCTGACGTGACTCACCTTGAAGGCCGCTCCCGACTGCCCCGGCTCAGTCCTTTCGCAGAGTTGAGGGGGAATCGTCCCTGCACGGCCGGCTCGACCCGGAGCAGGACCAGGTTGGCCGGCGCGGCCGGCTCCCGGGCTGAGCCGTAATTCCGGCCCGCCTTGTCAATCACCATGACATCGATTGAGAGATACCGCTCCCGCCCGCGCGCCGCCACCTGGAAATCGTGGGCGAATCGCTTGGTGGTCTTATCGTAGTTCTTCACCAAACGTCGCAGGGGCATCATGCTGGCCCAGCCTCGGATGCCGACGGACTCATCCGTGATCCCAAGACCGATCCGGTCGATCGCCTTGTAGACGGCATCAGCCGAATCCACGATCGCCTCTATGTGGATGGTTTCCCCCTCGTGGACCACCTGAGGAGGATCGGTTCCAGCGGGGCTGACGATCTGGATCGTCACGTGCTCGCCGAACCGCGCGACGTGGAGTGTCAGACCCACGAGGGTCAGAACGGTCAAGACCAATGGGATCGCAGCGGAGCGCGGGCGGCGGATCATGGGATGGCCTCGGAGTCCCCGGGCTGGAGCTAGACGCCAACGACGACGATCATCACCCAGCGATACACCGCAAGAGCGATCCAGTAGAATCCACAGCCGCGGCCGGCCCGGTCAATCCAGGACGGCTCGGCACGCCAGCGGCGACTGAAGATCAAGGCGGCCCAGGCCGCCATCACGGCCGGGGCAATCCAGGCCTCGAAGATCATCCAAGTCGATTCGGGCCGCTTGAACGGGCTGATCGTGCTCAGACGGAATGACAGGGTAGGCCGGATGACGGGGCGGGTGTACGCACCGATCGCGCGCGGAGGCGGCGGAGACGGCATGATCATGATCCCGGGCGGCAGCCGTCCGGCTCGGCCGGCGGGAAGGTCCTGAACGATCGCCATCGCGCCGGCGAGCAATCCCGCCGCCACCAGGGCCGCCGACGCCGCCGCGCACGCGACCGCGCCGGGCTGCCGCGATAACCGGCGCAGCCCGGGTCGGGGACGCCGCAAGCAGACCACCAGCAGGCCCGGCATCGCGACGGCGATGAACCGCGACGCGATCCTCTCGTTATGGTCGATTGTCTCCCTCCAGCGCGAGCGAAACTGTTGGGGAGAGATCACGTGGGAATGCCGGAGGTACGGTCGCGCCACGGCGCAGCCGATGGCCACGGGCACCACCAGGATCAGCCCATCAAGAAGGCCAAACGGCCGACGGGGTCTGAGGCTCTCGCGACCGCTCATGGGACCAACCCCCATGTCAGGATGGCCAGGACGTAGAAGAGCATCAGGCCGATCCAGCACCAGCCGAGCCAACGGCCCAGCCAGTCGCGCCACTCGTCGTGGGCCTTCCAGGCCCGGGCCAGGATCAGATATCCCCAGACCCCCAGGAGCGAGGCCGGCACTTCGATCGGGGTCTCGAGCAAGTGCTTGGTATACCAAAACGTCTGTGGGAAACGCGGCTTCAAGACGAAGCGCATCGGGCCAGAATACGCTTCGGCCTCGACCTGGCACAAGGAATCCAGCGTGGGAACCCAGCGGAACCCGCCGAGCGAATACCAGACCAGGCCATGAATCCAGACCTCGCGAGCCATGAGGACCAGCGCGGCCGTCGCCGTCGCGGCGATCCCGGGCCGCGGCAGTCCCACGAGGCACCAGGACGCCCGACGCCGGAAACTCGCCAGGGCAATCCCCACGCTCATCACGCTCAGGAACGTGACGAAGTCCCGCGCGATTCGCTTGGCGGGAAGCTCCAGGTCTTCGACCCATTCCGGCAGGTTGGTCCACGGCATCCTCGGGCTGGCGAAGGATGACAACAACTCGAGGAACTCCCGGTCGGCGGAGACCGCCCGGCCGACGGCCAGAGCGGCGAACCCGGCCAGCACCAGGCCGTCGAGCCAGGTGAATGGGATGGGACGAGCGCGGCGGATCGGCCTGGCTGGAAGCTTCATGGGACGAAAATCGACTGGGAATCGGTCGGCCTCGGACGTATTATCGCCGGGGTTCATTCGGGCGGCAATCGTCGCGGCAACCTGCCCCGGCACGCACGGAGGTCAGGCTTTAGCCTGACGCTTCAATCACCAGGGAGGGTCGCGAGGTCAGGACGCCTCGCGGCGGTTCGATGCAAGATCCAGGAGTTGAGTGCTCGGTAAGCACCGATCTGGGCCACAGCGCCACCGCGCGCTTATCGGACCCCGTCCGCGGCTGGTTTGAAGCAAGCTTTCCCGAGGGACCCACGCCGGCACAGGCCATGGCCTGGCCGCCGGTTGCGGCCGGCGAGCACGTGTTGTTGATCTCACCGACCGGGACGGGCAAGACCCTGGCCGCGTTCCTGGCGATCCTCGATCGGCTCTTCCGCGCGCACGCGGCGGGCACACTAACGCCCGGACTGCAGTGCGTCTATGTCTCGCCGCTCCGGAGCCTCAACTACGACATCGAGCGCAACCTGGCGACCCCGCTGGCCGAGATCGGCCGCCGGCTCGAGCTCGACGCCAGCCCGATCCGCCTGGGCGTCCGGACGGGCGATACCTCGGCGTACCATCGGCGCAAGCTCCGGGACAATCCGCCGCACATCCTGATCACCACGCCCGAGAGCCTCGCGCTGCTGCTCAGCCAGGCGAGCTGGCAGGCCCACTGGCGGACTGTCGAGCACCTGATCGTCGACGAGGTCCACGCCCTGGCCCCGACCAAGCGCGGCGCCGACCTGGCCGTCTCGCTCGAGCGGCTGGCGGCACAGGCCGATCGCGACCCCTGCCGGGTGGGGCTCTCGGCGATCTGCCGGCCGGACGAGGCCATCGCGCGGTTCCTGGTCGGGACATCGCGGCGCTGCCGCGTGCTCGAAGCTCCCCCGCCCGCCGGCACGCCGCCGATCGAGATCACCGTCGAGAGCCTGCTCCGGCCCGATGAGTCGCCTCACCGCGGTCTGAGCTACCGACGCCTCATGCGGTGCCTCCGCCGGGTCATCGACCAGAATCGCACGACGGTCGTCTTCGCCAATACCCGCGCGTTCGCCGAGAAGATCACGCACGACCTGCGTCAGGCTGTGGTCAGTGGTCAGTGGTCAGTGGTCAGTCAAGACCCGATCGGGCAACCGGAGGCGTCACCGGGACGGCCGGACGAGACGGAGTGGCTGATTTCGGCCCACCATTCGGCGCTCGATGCCCAGCGGCGGCGGACCATCGAAGCGGAACTGAAGTCGGGCGCGATCCGGGCGGTGGTGACCAGCACCAGCCTGGAGCTGGGGGTGGACATCGGGACGGCCGACCTGGCGGTCCAGGTCGGGCTGCCGGGTGGAGTGGCGCGTTGCGTGCAGCGGGTGGGCCGGTCGGGTCACCGTCGGGGCGCCGCCTCGCGGGGGCTGCTGCTGGCGGCGACGCCCGCCGAGCTGGTCGGGGCGGTGGTGACGGCGCGCGCCGCGCGGGCTGGCCGGGTCGAGCCGCTGCGGACCCTCGCCGCACCGCTCGACGTCGTTTGCCAGCAGCTCATTGGCATGGCGTGCGCGGGGGAACACTCGGCCGGCTCGGCCTTCGAGCTGATCCGCCAGGCCGGACCGATGGCCGAGCTGTCGCGGGCCGACTTCGACGCCTGCCTGGCCTTCCTGGCCGGGGAACTGGCGGCGCCGGCCGGCGCGTTCGAGCCCGAGCCGGGTGCGACTCCCCGGTGGACCGCGCCGCGGATCTGGAGCCGCGCCGGCCGGTTCGGCATCCGCGGTCGCCGGGTGGCTTGCTGGTTCCGCAACAACGTGGGGACGATCGGCTCGGAAGAGTCGGTGCGGGTGCTGGAGCAGGGAGTCGCGGTCGGGACGCTGGAAGCGTCGTACGCCGAGCGGCTGGCGCCGGGCGACCGGTTCGTGCTCGACGGCCGCGCGCTGGAAGTCCGCCGGCTGGAGGCCGCGATCGTCCACGCCCGGCCGGCCGGGGGCGAGCCCAGCCTGCCGCGCTGGACCAGCGATCGCCAATCGCTCTCGCCCGAGCTGGCCGGCGAGCTGGCCGCCTTCCGCGCGGTGGCGGCGCACCGGCTGGCCGAGGTCGGCCCAACGGGCCTCCGCGCCTGGCTGATCGCGACGTTCGACCTGGAGCCCGGGGCCGCCTCCGTCGTGGTCGAGCTGTTCCAGGCCCAGGAGCAATGGAGCGAGGTCCCCGGCGGCGAGGGACTCCTCGTGGAGGAGTCGCCCGCGCCCCACGGGGCGGAACGGGTCTACTGCTTCCACGCCCCGCTGCACCGCGCGGCGTGCGAGGCCCTGGCCCGCGCGACCGGAGCCCGGCTGGGCCGACGCTTCGGCCGCAGCCTGACCCTGGCGGTCGCCGACCTGGGCTGGTCGATCCGCCTGCCTGAGGAGATCGCGCTGGCACCCGAGGAGATCGCGCCGCTCCTGGCGGTCGATCACTTCGACGACGACGTCGTGGAGGGATTAGACCGGGGCGAGCTGCTGGCGCGCCGGTTTCGCCAGGTCGCCGCGACGGCGATGATGATCCTCCGCAACCCCGAGCCGGGCCGCCGGGTGCGGGTCGGCGGCGTGCACTGGGCCAGCACGCGGCTCTATCCCCTGGTCCGGGCCGCCTGCCCCGACCACCCCCTGCTCCGCCAGACGCGCCGCGAAGTGCTCGAGGAGTACCTCGACGTCCCGGCCGCCCGACGATGGCTCCAGCGCCGGCCGCCGGTCCGGTTCCGCGCCCTGCCGGGCCTCTCCCCGATGGCCGCCGCCTGGATCGAGCCCAACCCGGCCGAGGCCCTCCAGTTCGAATCACCCGGAGCCGCCCTGCGCCGACTGCACGCGCGACTGCTCGGGAACTCTTCCCTCGCCGGGCAACTGGTCACAAATCTGCCGCCTGGTTAAGATGCAGGAGAACTCAGAGTCTGTTCGTGAAGGCGTGTCTGACGGTTGTAGGGTGGGTGAAACCCACCAACGTAAGGCCTTGGAAGTCTTGGCGATCGGTGGGTTTCACCCACCTTACCCAATCCACCTCACAACCTTCCGAAACCGACTCTCAAGGTCGCGCCTCATTCCCGTGAAGGGTCGAGAGTTGCATCGCCATGTTGAACCAGGATCTGAAGGATGCGGTCGTGTCGCGGGTCTTGCCGAACGTCCGCACCCCGGCCCAGTACGTCGGCGGGGAGCTGAACAGCGTCGTCAAGGACCACCGGACCGCGCGGGGGATCGTCTGCCTGGCCTTTCCCGACACCTACGCCCTGGGGATGAGCCACCACGGCCTCCAGGTGCTCTACAGCCTGATGAATGAGGCTGGCTGGGCCTGCGAGCGGGCGTTCACGCCGCTGCCGGATTTCGAGGAATTGCTGCGGCGCCACGGCCTGCCGCTCTACACCCTGGAGACCTTCACGCCGCTGAACCGTTGCGACGTCCTGGGCTTCTCGCTCCAGTACGAGATCTGCTACACCAACGTCCTGACGATGCTCGACCTGGGAGGCATCGCCCTGCACGCCGAGGACCGCGGGCCGGACGATACGCTGGTCATCGCCGGCGGCCCGGGCGCCCAGAACCCCGAGCTCCTCGCCCCGTTCGTCGACCTGTTCGTCATCGGCGACGGCGAGCCGAGCCTGCCGGTCGTCTGCGAGCTGTGGACGGACCTGAAGGGGTCGGGCCTGTCCCGCGTCGAGAAGCTGGCGCGGATTGCCGGCGCGGTCGATTGGGCGTATGTCCCGAGGTTCTACCAGCCGCTCTACCGCGAGGACGGCACGATCCTGGAGATCCACCGGACGCGCGAGGATGTCCCCGCGGAGATCAAGCCCTGCGTGATCCGCGACCTGGACGGCATCCCGCTGCCGACCCGGCCGATTGTCCCGTTCGTCGAGACGACCCACGACCGGATCGCCATCGAGATCATGCGCGGCTGCCCCTGGCAGTGCCGGTTCTGCCAGAGCACGGTCATCAAGCGGCCGCTCCGCTACCGCACCGTCGAGACGATCGTCCAGGCCGCGCTGGAGAGCTACCACGCGACCGGCTACGACGAGATCAGCCTGCTGTCGCTCTCCACCAGCGACTACCCGGACTTCGAAGAGCTGGTGACGCGCATGAGCGAGGTGTTCACGCCGCTGGGGGTGAAGATCTCGCTGCCCAGCCTGCGGATCACCGAGACGCTCAAGAAGATCCCCGCGCTGCTGGCCGAAGGCCGGCGGAGCGGCCTGACGCTGTCGCCCGAGGTCGCGCGCGACGACATGCGCGAGCAGATCCGCAAGCCGATCAACAATCAGGACCTCTACGAGGGCTGCGCCGAGGCGTTCCGCCGCGGCTGGCGGAAGGTCAAGCTCTATTTCATGTGCGGCCTGCCGGGCGAGCGCACGGCCGATCTCGACGGCATCATCGCCATGGCCGAGACCATCGCCCGGATCGGCAAGGACGTCACCGGCCGCTATGCCGAGGTCACGGCCAGCGTGTCGAACTTCATCCCCAAGCCGCACACACCCTACCAGTGGAACGGACTCCAGACCCGCGAGTATCTCCACTGGGCGCACAAGTACCTCCGGTCCAAGGTGAAAATCCGCTCGGTGACGGTCAAGTGCCACGACATCGAGCGCAGCATGCTCGAAGGCATCCTCACCCGGGGCGACCGCCGCGTCGCGGCCGCGCTGGAGGCCGCCTGGCGCCGCGGCGCGCGGCTCGACGCCTGGACCGAGCACTTCCACCCCCAGCTCTGGTGGGACACCTTCGCCGAGCTGGGCATCGACGTCCCGTTCTACAGCCACCGCGAGCGGCCGATCGAGGAGGTTCTCCCCTGGGACCATATTCGGATCAAGTACGGGCGCGACTACCTGGCCAAGGAGCAGACTCGCTCGCTGGTCCAGCTCGAGGCCATGGCCGGGGCGGTCTGACCCCTGGGAGTCCAGATTCCAGGATTCCAGATTCCAGATCGAGTGAACTGTGGGGGTTGAACCATGGCGACCGTAGCCCAGCCCAAGCTGATGACCGCCGAGGAGTTCATGGCGGCCGACCTCGGCGAGGGGCGATTTGAACTCGTGCGAGGGGAGGTTGTCGAAGTGCCGCCTGCGATGCCCGAACACGGGCGTTCCTGTGGGAATGCGTATTATATCCTCGAGACCTACGGACGGCAGTCAGGATTGGGTTACGCGCTGTCCAACAACACCGCCGTGGTCACGGAGCGCGGCCCCGACACTGTTCGGGGCGCTGACGTCTGCTATTACAGCCATGCGCGTTGGCCCAGGTCGCAGTTGGGCAATACCTTGCCTCCCCTACCACCCGACGTGGCCGTCGAGGTGGTCTCGCCGCGGAACCGCCGTGGGGAGGTCCACAGAAAGATCGGCGAATACCTGGACGCCGGAGTTCTGCTGATTTGGGTGGTTTATCCGAAACGGCGACGGGTGGCGGTTTATCGGCAGGATGAGGAGGAACCCACCTTCTACAAGGAGGGCGAGTTCCTCGAGAACTTCCCCGAGCTGCCCGGGTTCCGCTGCCCCGTTTCGGATTTCTTCGTCTGACGGCCGGTGGAGGACTCGATCCGCCTTCCATGACCACTCCGTCCCCCACCACGATCGGTCGGCGTCCCTGGTGGCCCTGGGTGATTCTGGGCCTGGGTCTGATCTGGACGGTCGTGCTCCGCGTGCCCTTGATCCTCAACGCCGAGGACCACCTCGACAGCGATCTGGCCGTCGACGGCCTGACGCTCCTCGATGCGGTGAACGGCCAATGGCGGTGGCACTACCCGGGGACGCCGTTCATCGGCATCCTCCCCATGCTGCTGTCCTACCCCCAGGCCGTGGTCTGGGGGGCCAACCCGATCACCCTGGTCAGCGGCGGGACGGTGATCTGGGTGCTGGTCGTCGGTTCGACCTTCTGGCTGGCCTGGAAGGCCTTCGGACCGGCGGTCGCGGGCTGGTCGATCGTGCCGCTGGTCTTCTCGTCGCTGGGGACGATCTGGCTCTCGGGCCGGATCACCGGCGGGCACCTGCTGACCCTCGTCTGGCACACGATGGCGTTCGCCGGGCTCCACGCCTGCCTGACCCGCGGCGGCTGGCAGTGGGCCGTGGCGCTGGGGACCTGGTGCGGGCTGGGGCTGTACCTCGATGCCATGTTCCTGTTCACGCTCGCCGGCTTGGTGCCGGCGGCCGTCCTTGCCTGGCTTCTCGGAGCGCGGTCGCGGTCCGCCCTGGGATCGGCCGCAGCCTTTCTGGCCGGGATGATGATCGGCCTCCTTCCCCGCGCGATCGGCCAGTGGGTCGATCCCTACGATGCGTATCCGTCCCAGTTCACGGCGACGTTCCAACCGTCGGCGATCCTCGGTCATGCGCGGTTGCTGATGCTGCGTTGCCTGCCGCGCTTGATCGCCGGCCCCGAGCTATCCGAATTCGACCGGCAGCTTCCCAGGGACGGAACCCTCGGAGAAGAGCTGCTCCGCTTCCTGTACACAGGGGGGAACTCCTGGGTCATGCCCCCGTGGACAGAATGGCTGGCGATCGTCCTGGTCCTGGGCTTCCTGGTCGCGTTCGTCCGCGTGGTGCGCGACCCCGCCAGGGCGATCGAACCGGCCCGGCGGGCGGTCGGCCGCGGCACCATCCTCTCGTCCCTGGCGATCGTGGCCGGCTTCCTGGTGAACCGCAATATTTATAACTCGGACAACTACCGCTACCTCATCTTCCTCTTGACTCCCTGGGCGTTGGGTTTCGGACTCTTGATGAATGACCTGGCGCGACAGAGATGGTTCGGGGTTCTGGCGGCGTGGGTCGTCGCCGCAATCCTGGCCGAAGTGATGACCGCGACCACATTCCTTTGGTATCGTGACGAATGTCTCTACGTCGACCGGTCCGGGCTTCCCGTGTGCTCTCGGCCGCCGGCCTGGTCGGAGCTGGTGGTCGTCCTCTGGGCGCCGGGCCGCCACGGCGCCCTGATCCGAGGGACGACGAAGTTCACTGTTCCCTCGGACGTGACCCATATCCTGGGTGGGTACTGGGATGTCTACCGGATGGCCTTCCTGTCGGGGAAGCGGGTCGTCGGCATCCCGTTGTCGATGTACCCCAACCGTTTCCCCGGCTGGTCGCGCGGGCTGGGAGCGGGCCAGGGTAGGCTCCTGGTCCTGTTCCCGTACGAATCGGAGGCACCCCGATCGGCATCCACAATGGGTGCCCGAGGGATGCCGAAGGTCTGGTCGGCGCGGGGGGAACACTGGCGGTCCGCCTTGCTGACACCCTGGATGCTCGACGGCCGCGATCCGGCCGAGCTGGATCGCCTTCGAGTCGTCGTCGTCCCCTGATTTAAGCCCACGAGGCGCTAACTGTGTCCAAGGGAGCAGCCGCAGCGATCGAAGCAGCGCCCGCCGTGGCCCAGCGCAGGACCCCGGCGATCGCGGATTCCGCCGGCTGGTTCCAACCGCGACCCTGGGGTTGGCGTGACGGGATGGCGCTCCTGGTCTGGACCGCCGCGATCGTCGGGTTCTTCTGGGACGCCGTCAGCTTGCGCCGGGCGCTGTTCTACTTCGACATCACGGAGATCAACTACCCCTATCGGGCCTTCTTCGCGGAGGAGCTGCGCGCCGGGCGGTTCTCGCGGTGGTTCCCGGGCGTCTATTGCGGTCTGCCGCTCTACAGCGAGAGCCAGGCAGGGTATCTGCATCCGTTCAAGTATCTGCTCTACCCCTGGCTGGAGACCTGGCAGGCGTTCAACCTCGACACGGTGCTGTCGATCTGGTTGACCGGGGCGGGGACCTATCTCTGGCTGCGCCGGCACGTGGGTCCGGCGGGGGCCTTGACCGGTGGCGTCATCCTCGGTCTGGGGGGATTCACCTGGGCCCACCTGATCCACACCAGCATGATCAACGCCCTGGCCAGCGTTCCCTTGGTGATCTTGGGGCTGGAGTGGTCGTGGTCGTCGGGGCGATGGCGCGGCGCGGTGCTCGGGGGCCTGGCCCTGGCTTGCGAGGTCTTCGCCGGACACCTTCAGGATGCCCTGCTGACCCTGGTCCTGGTGGGCCTGTATAGCCTCTACCGGGCCGCGACCGAGCGCGCCTGGAAGGCCCGGGTGACGGTCCTGGGCCTGGGAGCGGCCCTGGTGGGGGTGGGTGTGCTGATCTCGGCCGTGCAGTGGGTCCCCTCCAAGGAGCTGCTCGATCGATCGCCCCGGGCCGGGGGCTTGCCCTGGGGGGAACTGGTCCGGGGCTCGTGGCACCCCGAGCTGATCCCGACCCTGGTCGTCCGCGAGGCCTACGGGACCCGAGGCCGCGACACCGACTGGATGGACGGCTTCTACCCCTACCACGAGATGGATACGTACCTGGGCCTGATCGCCATGGGGCTGGCGGTCGTCGGTGCCGGCGGGGCGTCGGCGCGCGACCGCTGGTCGAGCTTCTGGGTGCTGCTGATCGGCCTGGGGGCGGTCCTGATGCTGGGCCGGTTCACGTTCCTCTTCGACCAGGCCAACCACGTCCCGATCCTGGGCAGCTCGCGCGAACCGGTCCGCTTGCATCTGTGGGTCTCGCTGGGTGTCGCGGCGCTGGCGGCCGTGGGAGTCGAACGGCTGGGCCGACCCGGCGCGGTCTCGCTCCGCGGCGCCTGGATCCTGGCTGCCCTGCTCATCGCGGCCTCGATCCCGATCCTGGTCGCTCTCTATCGACCGGTCTGGACCGAGCCGTTTCTCTGGAAGGAGCCGTATCACCTGGACCGCTATAGGTGGCTGGGTCGCGAACTGCTCCTGGCGACGATCCGGACGGGACTCCTGGCGATGCTCGGCTGGTGGGTGGCGTGGAGCGCCGCCCGCTCGGCCCACCCGGCGCGGCGGGCGTGGTGGGCGGCCCTGCTGCCGCTGCTGGTAATCGCCGACCTCCTGGGCGCCCACTGGGTGGATGTCCCAACGGTCGATCCGCGGTACTGGACGGAGGAGCCCGCGACAGTCCGGAGCCTGAAGGCCGACCCCGGCCTGATCCGCGTCTTCGGCCTGGCCGAGAAGGCCTCCGGCGAGCCCGGATATGCCTCCGAGACCGTCAACTTCCCCGCGGTCCGCGACGCTCTCGGCTGGAGCCTGCCCCCGGTCTGGCACCTCGCCGCCTCCAGGGGCGAGACTCCGATGATCCCGCGTCGCATCGATCTCTACTGTGCGGCGACGCAACGATTCCTGTGGCGCCATGACCTGGAAGGCGACTCGCACATCGTCACCGGGCGGAGGTCCGAGCCCAGCGGCCCGTTCAGCGTCCTGCCCAAACAGCAAGTCGGGACCGCGTATGTGCGTCGCAACCAGACGGTGCTGCCCCGGGCGCGGCTGGTGGGGCGGCCGTTCTACGCGGACGACCAGCTCCAGGCGACCGCCGGCTTGATCCGGCTGGGCTCCCAGCTCCGCGATCGCCTCGTCGTCGAGGACCCCTCGCTCCCCCTGGCCTCCAACGCCACGGTCTCGGGGACGGCCCGGATCGTCGAAGACCTCCCCGAGCGGGTCGTGGTCGAGACCGAAGCGGCCATGCCCGCCTACCTGGTCCTGGCCGACACCTTCGACCCGGGCTGGTCGGCCACTGTCGACGGCCGGCCGGCACCGATCCGGCCCGCCTATGTCGCCTTCCGGGCCGTGTTCCTCCCCCAGGGAAAACACACCGTGGTCTTCACCTACCGCCCGGCCGGGTTCGACATGGGCCTGCGACTCACGCTCTTCGGCATCGCCGTGGGACTGATGCTCTGGTGGCGGCCCCGACGAGCCATCGAACTCGCGCCGGACCATATCCCCTTGAACTGGCCGCGCGCCTGGCGGACCTGGTGGCTCCTCCTGCTCGGCGCGGTCGTGCTGGCCTCGACCGTGGCGATCGGACCCGACGGGCGGATCGCGCTCCAGCAGCGCTGGGCAGGCAGCGTCCACACCCACACCTGGGGCTCGGGCCTGGCGGCCATGAAAGCCAACCGGATGTAACAGGTGCTGCACACCACAGCAGGGGCGGCAAATGATTGAGTTATAAAATAATATTAACATTATTGTATATGATTGGTATAATGGTCCTGCAGGCGGGATCCTGATCGGCCCCCAGCACGGCAAAGTTTTCCATTTCTACCTGATCGACTGGGATTCTGAGCATCGCGTTCGTCGCTTCGCGTTACAGGAGATTGCATCTACAGTTTTAGATGATTTGTTCAACTTGACGCAAGAAAAGCCGAAATGGCCTGTATGGTATCCAAAAATGATAATAAACCCAGAGAAGGCGGCGCTCGATTGGGTGCAGGCGACCAAGGAATCCCGCGTCCGCCCGGATTCGATCGACGCGATTCTTGCGTGGGATTCGACAAATGATTTGGCAATCGGAATACGAGAACTCGACAGGGAGAATTCGACAAAGGCGATTCCCTGGTTTGATGCAGTTGAGTCAGAGTGTGGAACCTTGGATTGGTTTGAGCGGCTATCCTTTCCTCGTCGAGGGGCGACAGCCGATTGAGGTCGACCTCTCAACGATCGACTATTCCCGGGAGGAGTTCGCGCGCCGGCCACACTCGATGGCCGAGACCGAGAGCGCGGGGAGCGTGACCCGGTTGCCCATGGGCCTCAGGTCGGCCGCCCGGATCCGGGCCGCGGCGTTCCAGTGGTTCATCGCGTCCGGCTGCCGCAGATCCAGGGTGTCAGCGACCGTCTCGCCGCCCAGCGGGACGAAGCCCTCTCCCAGCTCGGTGAGGTCGAGCGCGAGGACGACCGGCTCGTTCCGGGAATTGACGGCGAACAGGCAAACGCCCTGGCGGTCCTCGCCGGCACACGCCACGACGTCCACGCCGGCCGGCACGCTGCCGACGGTCAGCGGGATTGGCCTGGCGTGGTCGGCGTACAGCTTCATCACGTAGTAGCTGGGACGCTTGAGCAAGTCCCCGGGGCGCGTGCCGATGATCCCACTGCAGAAGCTGTTGGTCATGTTGGACCGGCAGCCGATGTCCACGATGTCGCTCGAGCGGCACAAGAGATTGAGGTAACGCGCGTTAAGCAGCGCGCCGTCGAGGGTCAGCATCTTGGCACGCATCAGGCCCCAGTCGCCGCCGGTGAAGTTCCACTCGGTCACCGCGACCCTCAGGTGGCCGCAGCTGGGCGTCCGGGCGATCATGCCCGCGAGACGTCGGAAGTCCGCCGCGCAGGCGGCCAGGTCCCGCGTGTAGTGGTGCGGTGCGACGTACGCCAGGTCCTTGCCGAGCGCGTCGAGTACCTTCTGCGAAGGGAACGATGAGAACAGGGCGACGCCGGGGTCGGCCTGCTTCATGAGGCGGATGAACTCCCGGCAGCGCTGGATATAGGCATCATCATCGCCGCTGAGCTCGTTGCCGAGCTGCCAGTACTTGACCCGGTAAGGGGCCGCGTGACCGTTGGCCGCGCGGCGGGCGCCCCAGGGGGTCTCCGGCCCTCCGTTGCAGTATTGAACGAGGTCGGCGGCGCTGGCGGGTCCGTCCGAGAAGCTCAGGCAAACCAGGGGCTCGGCCGCCACCAGCGCGCAGAACTGGCAGAACTCATCGATGCCGACGTCGTTGGGATCGATCCGCCCCCAGTGGACGTTGGCGAACGGCACGCGCCGGTCGCGGTCGCCGATCCCGTCCTTCCAGCGATACCCACCGGGATCGACCGCGCTGCCGCCCCAGCGGATGATCGCCGGCCGGGACGCCCGGATCGCGGCGACGACGTCGGGCCGCCAGCCCCCGAGGTTCGCCGCGGACATCAGTGAGAGCTTGTCCACCCAGACCACACCCTGGCCGACGACCCGGAGCTCGAAGATGGCCTGGTCGGTCGTGCCCGTTGCCTCCAGGGTCGCGGTGCATCGGGTCCAGCTCGCCGGGGGATCGGGAAGCTCGGCCACGGCCAGCTCAGCGAAGCGGCCATCGGGGAGGGCCGCCTTCAGCACCACCTGAACTTTCAGGCGCCCGCCGTCGCTCCGCAGTGCCCCGGAGAACTGGTAGGCAGACCCCTTCTGAACGGCCAACCCGGATTGCGTCAGGCTGGCAGCGCGACCCTCGCGGGCGGTGATCCGGGCCGATCGCGGCCCGTTGAAGCTCCCGGTGGTCTCCACGACCCAGTCGTCGCTCGGGTCCCACGGGCGGTCGCAGACGGTCGGCGAGCCATCGTGGTAGACCCACCGGGCGGGCTGCGTGATACCCTCGAACCCGCGGTCGTTGAGCATCTCGGCCCACATGCCAGGGACCAGGTCGTCGAGCAGCTCGATGAAGTTCCCGAACAGCATCGGGTTGATGCGGCCGTCGTGCAGGGCTCGGCTCGAGACCTTCAACGGGGCGTCGTCGGCCCCGGCCGCGGCCGCCGCGAGGGCGAAGACCGCCCAGGCCACGACCAGAGACAACGGCAAACAGCCCCTCGTCGGTCGTGTGGTATTCATCGCTGGAACCCCCGATCCGGCTGCCATCATCCCCCGAAAGCACGCTGAAGGGATCCACCGGCATTTTCCGCGGGATTCCTTGAGGAGGCAAGGACCGCGGGCCTCGCGGCGACACACCATCGGCCCGGCCGTGATCCCCGCCCGCGGAGATGAAGACCCTGCGCGATCTCCCGCTCTGGTCCTGGTCGGTGTTCCGTTCCCGACCGTTCGCCGGCCATGTTGCACGTCAGGCTGACAATTCCGGCTTCGACCGGGGCACGATCGGGCAGCACTCCACGGTTTTCGCGGTCTCGCCCGCGACGTATCATCGATCCCAGGCCGTGGGCTTGGTTTCCGGATCATTCGAGGAGGGATACGCAATGGCTACGCAAGGACCGTCCCCCGCGTTGTTCTTCGATACGATCAGCGCCTATCAGCGTACGGAGGCGCTCCGGGCGGCCATCGAGCTGGACGTGTTCTCGCTGGTGGCGGCGGGGCGGCGGACGGCGCCCGAGCTGGCCGAGGCATGCCAGGCCGCTCCTCGGGGCATCCGCATCTTGGCGGACTATCTCACGATCCTCGGCTTCCTCCACAAGCACGGCGACCGCTACGAGCTCACCGACGACGCGCAGGTGTTCCTGGATCGCGCGTCGCCGGCCTATGTGGGCGGTGCGGCCCGGTTCATGCTCGCGCCCGAATTGAAGGAGGGCTTTCACCAACTGACGGCGGCCGTGCGGCGGGGCGGTACGGCGCTCTCCGATGAGGGGACGGTCTCCGACGACAACCCGATCTGGGTGGAATTCGCCCGCGCGATGGCCCCGCTCATGCAGATGCCGGCCCGGTTGCTCGCGGACCTGGTCGGCGGAGACACCGGGCAACCGCTGCGCGTGCTCGACGTCGCCGCGGGGCACGGGCTCTTCGGCATCACGATCGCCGATCGCTATCCCCAGGCCCACATCACGGCGCTGGACTGGCCGAACGTGCTGGCAGTCGCGGAGGAGAATGCGCGTCGGGCCGGCGTGGCCGGGCGGTATGCCTTGCGTCCGGGCAGCGCCTTCGACGTGCCCTGGGGCGGCCCCTACGACCTCGTGCTCCTGACCAACTTCCTCCATCACTTTGACATCCCGACCTGCGAGCAGGTGGCGGCCAGGGCGCACGCGGCCCTCGCGCCGGGCGGTCGCGCCCTGACGCTGGATTTCATCCCCGAGCCCGATCGGATCACGCCGCCATCGACGGCCAGCTTCGCGCTGGTGATGCTCGCCACCACGGCCCGCGGCGATGCCTACACGTTCGCGGAATACCAGGCCATCTTCGCGCGGGCCGGGTTCCTGCGCAGCGAGTTCCACGCCCTCCCGCCCACCACGCAACAGGCGGTGGTCTCATATAAGGGTTGAACGGAGTGTCCCAGCCCTCGTCACTGGTCGTGCTGGGTCTGGGACTGGTCGGGATGGCCGCCTGGGCGCGACGCGACGGCGGCCGGAGCGACTGACAGAATTGAACCCGCCACAAGCCGCGGGGCCTCAGTCCCAGCGGTCACGATCGAAATTGCCGCTGGATTCCCGAGCGGGATCACCGCCCCGGCGAGCGGGTCGCCGGGGCGGTCCAGTTCCGTGCAACGCTGGAATTGGGCAGCGATGGACGCAGTCGGACGCGACCAGGCCGGCTCAGAGCCCGCTGAGATCGATCGCCATCACGCGAATCCCCTGCTTGAGACCCAGGGCCTTGACCGCCTCCTCGCTGGCCGGAAGCGTCATCTGCCTGTGAGGTTGGATACAGATGCCCATCAGGGGCTTGGGGGTCTCGTTGTTCTTGTTCACCGTCCCCAGCACCGCCAGCCCGTTGAGGATCAGCGGCGAGGCGTTGTCAATCCGGATGCCGT
>JAJPJC010000347.1 GCA_021324445.1 Isosphaeraceae bacterium | reverse complement strand
GGTACCGGAGGCCCTGGCGGCGGTTCTGGCGCGTCTCCACGCCGCGGACGTCCGCGCCCGGGATGTGACGATCAGTGTTGCGGTCGGCCGGCACCACGCCGTCAGTCCCGAGGCGATGCGCCGGCGGGTGGGCGCGGCCGTCGCGGCCGGCTATCGCTGCTTCAGCCCGCCGGTGGACGACCTGTCCGCTTATGTCGACCTCGGCCGGACCACCCAGGGGATCCCCCTGCGGGTCTTCCAGCCGGTCGCCGAGGCCGACTTCCGGATCTTGATCGGCTCGGTGCTGCCCCATCTCCAGGCGGGTTTCGGGGGCGGCTTCAAGCTGATCTTCCCGGGCACGAGCCACCGGACGACCCTCGCGGCCCTGCACCGCCTGGGACTGGAGGGCCGGTCCGACCCGGCCGGCTTGCTGGGCGGCGACGCGGCCGACAACCCGATGCGCCGGGCGATCCACGAGGCGGCCCGGCGACTGGGGCCATGCTGGTCGATCAGCCACGTGGTGGGCGGCTCGGGGCAGGTCCTCCGCGTCCTCGCGGGAGCTCCCGAGGGAGTGCAGGATCGCCTGGCCGCCGAGGCGCGGCGGCGCTTCCAGGCGCCGGCGGCGGCCCCGGCTGATCTGATCGTGGCGGGCAACCATCCCTGGCCGGGTGACCCGATGCAGAGTTTCAAGGTCTTGCTGCACCACCGCTCCGCCTGCCGGCGCGGCGGCGTGCTGGTGGGCCTGTTCTGGACCGACCCTGACGAGATCGACCGCTCCTTCCCGATCGCCGCGCTGCGGGGCATCGCCGCGACCGGCGCGCTCGGCGGCTGGGCGATCCGCCGGCTCGTGCCGCTGGCCCACCGTGCCGCCGCGGCGGCGCGGTCGCCCGCCGCCTTCATGATCCGGTGGGCCCGCGAGCTGGTCGTCGACCGCACCGTGCTGGTCTACGCCCCAGCCCTGGTCGACCAGATCGGACCGCGCCTGGGACCGGTCCGGCTCTTTGACGACCCTGACGCCCTCTGGAAGGCCGCTGCGAAAAGTGGTCAGCGGTCAGTGGTCGGGAGTCGGGAACGGCTTCGCGTTCGGGTCTTCCCCCAGGGCGGGTTGACTTTTCTTGGTTCAACGCCGTTGGGCATCACAGAGAGGGGCGCGGTCCTGACCACGGACCACGGACCGCGGCGAACTGATCCATGACGACGCATCCGCGCCTTGGGACACAAAAACGTTGCAGACCGGACCGCCGCACGGCCGATACAACCCATGTCGGTTGGAAAACCGATTCCGGTCAAGGACGACTGAGTCACGGCCCCGAAACTGCGGTCGCGTCCAGGGACGGACTGGCGGCTCGAGGGCCAAGGGCCAGGGATGGCCCGATCGCATGCCAGATCAGCGTGGTGCCACGCGGCACCAGCCCGGCGGATTGTCCCCGGCCCAGCGGCCGGCCGAACACCTCGGCCGGCTCGCCTTGGCCCGGAGCCTCCGCCGCTGGTGCCACGACCGACCGCCGCTCGACGCGACCCAGGGTCAAACGACCCGAGGTCCGTCGGTCGGCGGTTGCGTGTTTTTGGGGATTCGGACAGGCTCAGTCGGAGCATGAGTGAGGAATGGATGGCCTGACCATTGTGACGGGCGGGGCCGGATTCATCGGCAGCCACCTCGTGGCCCAGTTGGTCGATTCCGGCCAGGCGGTCCGCGTGGTGGAGCGGCCCGGCGCGGCGGTCGATCACCTGCCCCCCGCCGTCGAGGTCGTCTTCGCCGACATCCGGGATCGCCGCGGACTGGCTGCGGCGATGGCGGGCGCACGGCGCGTCTACCACCTGGCCGCCAACCCCAACCTGTGGGTTCGAAAGCGGGCCGAGTTCCTGGCCGTCAACTACCAGGGCACGATCCACGTGCTGGATGCCGCCCTAGAGGCCGGCGCCGACCGCGTGCTCCACACCAGCACGGAGAGCATTCTGACCAAGGCCGGCGCCACCGGCCCGATCGACGAGAATGTGGAGATCCACCTGAGCGAGACGGTCGGCCCCTACTGTCGATCCAAGCTCCTGGCCGAGCAGTATGCCTTCGAGCTGGCCCGGGCGGGCTCGCCGGTGGTCGTGGCCAACCCCACGATGCCGGTCGGGCCCGGCGACCGCGGTCTCTCGCCGCCCACCCGGCTGATCCTCGATTTCTGCCGCGGGCGCCTCCCGGCCGTGCTCGATTGCACCCTCAATCTCATCGATGTGCGCGACGTGGCCCTGGGGCTCCGTCTCATCATGCAGCGCGGGCGTCCGGGACGGCGCTATCTCCTGGGGAATGAGAATCTCACTCTTCTGGGCCTGCTGCAACGCCTCAGCGCCTTGACGGGTGTGCCGGTGCCGCGCTGGCGCGTCCCGTACTGGGTCGGACTCACCGTGGCCGCCCTCAGCGAGTTCTGGGCCGATGCCGTGACCGGCCGGACTCCGAAAGCGACCCTGACCGGTCTGAGACTGGCACGGAGGATTATGCACTTCGACTCTTCGGTCAGCCGGGCGGAAATCGGATTGCAACCACGAAGCATCGCCGAAGCGCTGGCCGACGCTGTGTCCTGGCTGCGCTGCTCGGGGTACCTCACCAGCCCGATCCGTCGTTCGGATTCGAATCGGTCGTGTGCCCGACCCAATTGAGTCGCATTCTGTCCCGTCCGACTGGCCGGGAGCCATGTCCGAGTTGGGCGAGGATCGTTCCGGGCGTGAGCCCCGGTTCTTCGCCGAAGGGCCGTCGCGGGCCGATCCGGCTCCCGATCGAGATCGGCACCGCGAGCGGACTGGGGTTTTTTCGAGACGCGGTCACCCTCCTGACAGGAGGCCGTACCAGAAAAAAATTCGCCAAAACGGCAACCCCTGGCTTTTTCAAGCGAAACACGCTACAACCGCTCCCAGCGCCACGGCAGGGCGGTCCGAGGTGCTCCAGATCCGCGGGGGGAGCCAGCCGGGCCTGCGATGGGGCTCCGCCGCTTCCGCTCGTGCCGCCGGCATGGTTGTTGCGACACAAGCCTGGAACGGGGCAGCGGGAGCAGGAACGGGGACCCGCTGAGAAGGACAGGGAGGGCTGTGGAGGCGACTGGGGCATCGGTGCTGCCATCATACGCACGAATCTGAAGCACCATCGAGAGATCCGATCCGGGACCGCCGAAGAACGCGCCGCCGATCCCCGTGCAGGCCGGTCGGGTTCGGTTCAACACGGGGGCGCACAGCCTGGCTGGTTCGGAGCATCCGGCCGTTCCGCTCAGGGTCCGACAGACTCGGAATGTTGTATCCTGTTTGATAGACAGCGCGTACACTCGTCAGGTTCGCAGGTGAGTCCGGCGGCCGCTCCGCGTCAGGCCGAGGTCGTGGCTGGGACAGGATCGCGGGGCCTGATTGAGATGAGATTGGCTCACCTGCGCTCCCTGCCGCCAGGGGCGGCTGAGCGCGGGTTGCCGCAGCCGGGCAATCCCGGCCGGGACTCGACGATGACAGATCTGGGAACGAGCTTACGAAACGGACATCTAGGCAGGTGGAAGCGAGTTGATCTATAATGCCCATTTAGGTTTGGCGGCAGGCGTCTGTGGTGGTGCCGCCACCGGGTCCGATCGAGGAAGTCTTTCCATGCCCGCACGACTGGTGGCCCTCGATGAAGGTCCAGACATCACGCTGGACCGCGCCATGGTGGTTGTGGGCCGCCACCCGGCCTGCGACACGCGGCTGGACTCCCTGCGGGTCTCGCGTCATCATTGCTGCATGACGCAAGAGAGCGGGGAAGTGGTGGTGCGGGACCTCGGGAGCACCAACGGCATCCGGATCAACGGCCAGCGGGTCGAGATCGGCCGGCTCCGCCCCGGGGATGAGCTGTCGATCGCCCACATCCGCTATCGCCTCGAGAACGGCCAGGCGCACGAGCAGACGATCGCCGAGCCGGGCGGGCTCGGCGCCTTGCAGGGACGACCCGAGGAGCGCGCCAACCTGGGGCCGGCACCCAAGGCCGAGCCACACCCTCCCTTCCAGGCGGGGGGTGAGAACGCCCTGGCGGCGGCAGTCCGGAAACTCCTGCCGGTCGACGTGGCGGGGAAGGCCCGGATTCAGATCATCGTCCAGATGTCCGAGAACGACCCCGCCGACGAAGCGATGCCCGCTGCCATGGCGCAGGGCCACGAGTCGGAGCACCCTGAGGAATGTCATTCCAACTCGTCCCACTGATCAAGGGGACCGGCCCGATCATCGCGCTCCATCGCCCCGTCGTCCTGATCGGCCGCCACCTCGAATGCGACGTGCGTCTCGATTCGCCCAAGATCTCCCGGCGGCATTGCTGCCTGGCTGTGGCCTACGATCGCGTCGTGATCCGCGACCTGGGCAGCCGGAACCAGGTACGCGTCAACGGTCAGGTGGTCGAGGAAGCCCGCCTGCACAGCGGCGACGAGGTGGCCATCGGCCCGCTCCTGTATCGCCTCGAACCGATCGAGGAGACCCGGGCTGGCCCCGCGTCTGGGCCCGCCCGGCCGGCGTCGGTCGCGACCAATCCGGCTCACGCGCGGACGCCCGGCGGCTCGTCCGCGGCGGCCGACAACCCCTTTTTCCCCGGCCCGGATCCGGAATCCCAGCTCTTCCCCCTGGACGATCTCTGAGCGAAGAGCGGGGCGGCCCTGCCGCGCCGGCTCCGGGCTCGGCCGCGATCGGGGAAGCCGCCGCGGAACTTCGTCTCATTTACGGTTCTTCGACCGGCGGTGTATGATACGGTGATGAGGCAAGGCGAGTCGATTGGGATCGACTCCCGCGAGGCACGCTCATTGCTACGAGTGCTAACATCCAGTGTCGAGACACGATTCACCGTCTTTGGCCGGGACTCCGGCTCAGCCGCTGGGAGGTTCACGATGTTGCGTCGGATGCGAACCGCCTTGGGATTGCTCCTGATCCTTGCACTGACCGGCAGCCCTGCCCATGCTCAGTGGGGCTATGGCGGTTGGGGATGGGGGGGCTGGGGTGGCCAGACCCCCCAAAGCGCTGCACTCCGCGGCGCAGGCTATTACGCCATGGGCGCGGGAGTTTACAATCTCGATACCGCCATGGCCAACAGTATCAACGCCGACACGGCGATGAAATGGAATGACTATGTGGCGACGGTCACTCATGAATCAGCCCGGCTGCACGCGGCACGCGTGCACCAAGGCTTCCTCAAAGACCAAGCAGCCTATGACCGGCATCAGCAGCAACTCCGGACCAACCCCAGCCAGCATGACATCGAAAACGGTGATGCGCTCAACGCCGCGGTCGCCGATCTCAGCGATCCCCGGCTCAGCAGCTCCTCCATGAGGGCAGCCGATGCCCAGGTCCCCGCGAGCCTGATCGCCGAAGTTCCCTTCGAGAATGCTTCCGAGCGAGTCACGATCATGCTCGATGACTTGCGCGCCGCCTTCAAATGGCCGGATGTCTTCGAGGGGGACCGCTTTGCCAACGACAAGAAGCTCTTTGACGACATCGTCGCGCGCATGCGCAAGGAAGACCAGGAAGGAGACATCTCGCCCAGAACCCTGCAAGAGGCCAAGGCCCTGGTGAGTGATCTCCGCGCCAAGGTGACCGCCCAGCCCTTGCCGGACCCGGACGACCAGCGCGAGGCCACCAAATTCATCAATGCCTGCACCACCCTGGTCCGGTTGCTCGAAAAGCCCGACACCCGCGCGGCGCTGGCCGATCTCCGCAAAGTGAAGAATACGGGAATCGGCAACCTGCTGGGATTCATGCACGCCTACAACCTCAGGTTCGCGCCGGCGACGACGGCGAGGGAGCGGCAAGCCTACCACCAGCTCTACGCGATTCTCGGCCAGACGCGCGACCAGATCCTGAGCGAGGCCAAACTGGAGCCTCGGGCCACGGCACGAGCGCCGCGGAGGTCCCCGACTGACGTCTTACCGGGCTTCGACGGACAGCCGCAGCCGCCGCCGCCTCAGAATCCGCGGTGAGCGTGCGCCGGGGTGAACCCCACCAGCGGGGCATCGTGCTGGCGGCGATGCCCCGCTCCTGGCAGCACAGGTCGTGATCCGGGTGGCTGGCGCCGGACCATCATGGGTCTCCGACGAGCCCCAGAACACCCGGAATCTCGGCGAGGGTTTCCACCAGGTGAGTGTGCGGGCAGAGGGCCAGCTCGTCTCGGGTATGAGTCCCGCTCGTGACGCCGATGATCCAACCGCAGCCGGCGTTGGACCCTTCCTCCAGGTCGGCCGGCGTATCGCCGACCTTGGCGACACGTCGCGGATCATCCACGTTCAGTCGCCCCATCAGCTCGCGGATCATGTCGGGATGAGGCCGTCCCCTCGGGACCTCGTCGCTGGAGATCGTGGCATCGATCAGGCTGCTGCTGGACCATCCCAGCCGATCGAGGATCACCCGGGTAATCGGCCGGTTGAAGCCCGTGTTCAGCGCGATGCGGACGCCCGCCCGCTTCAGCACCTGGAAGACCGGCGCGGCCCCCGCGACGGCGCGCACCGAAGGATCGTCCTGGTAGAAGGCGATCGAGCGCGCGACGAAATCGCGATGGATCGCCTCGAGCCGATCGATCAGGTCGGCCTCGCGGCCGTGCTGCCGCACCAGGACTGCCAGCGCCTCGGGTTTGGGCAGTCCCATCACCGCGTTGACCGTGGCTGGAGCGACCACCAGGCCGACAGCCCGGAGCGCATCGCGGATGCAACGATTCACCGAATCATCGTCGTGCACGGTCGTCCCGGCCATGTCGAAGACCACCAACTGCACCGCGGGCATCGCCGAGCCCTCTCTGCAGGTCAGGCTTTCGCCTGATTCCCACGCGACGTCAGGCTAAAGCCTGACCTACATTCCGGCCGGAAGCACGTCCAGTTCCCCGCTCACAACCTGGTCGGCCAGGCCGAAGGCCAGTGTCATGCCGGCCCCGCCGACTCCGGTGACAACCCTCACGCCGGGTGCGGGCCGCAGGATCAGAAAGGGCTCGGTCGGGTGTTTGGCGTAAGTCCCATGCCATCGGGACGCGATCCGCAAGGCGGGGGCAGTGAGGAAGGTCCCCAGGTAGCCGAGGATCCATTCCTCGATCTCGGCCTTGTCGAACGGCTCAATCGCCTCGTCAAACTCGTGCGAGTCGCCGATCGACAGCTCGCCCCGCCCGTTCTGCGCGACCAGCACGTGGATGCCATAGCGGTCCAGCCAGGGCGATTCGCGCGCGACCCGTTCGGTCAGGGCGGCCAGGCTCGGGCAGTTCCGGAACGAGGCAGAGTGGCGCAGGGTCAACCCGGCAGCCAGCAGGGGTCCGATTCGCCAAGGATCCCCGTAAGGCTGAGATCGCATCATCTGAAGCTTGCAGCGCACCAGCCCGCTCCGTTGGAGCAGGTCCGGGAAGAGCAATCGCGTCTCGTCCCCCGAGCAGACCCAGATCCGCTCGGCAGCATAGGGCGTGGTGCCGGCGATCAGTGCCGGCGGGTCGATCCGCGTCACGGGCGTCCCGAACCGGAACACCACCCCGTGCTCCTCCGCCAGCCATCGTGGGAGTCCGGCGACAACCTCGCGGGGATCCACGCACACTTCCTCAGGGCTCCACAGGGCCGCTTGCAGCCCCTCCAGCCTCACGGCCGGGGCACGGCGGCCGACGGCGCCGGCCCCGAGCAATTCGACGCGCTCACCGTGATCCAGGCTTTCCTGGGCGAACTCGCGGAGGACCTGGGCTTCGTCGTCGCGATACGCCAGATGGAGCGAGCCGGTGCGCTCGTGCCAGAACCCGGCGGCTGCCAGGACGTCCAGCCAGATTGCCAAGCTCCGCTTCGCCAGCGCCCGCAGGCCTCCCAACGGCTGACCGATCGGCCAGAGCATGCCGAAATTCCGGATCGAGGCCCCGCTGGCCCGAGAATCGCGCTCGAAGACAATCACGCGGCGCCCGCGCCGCGCCAGGCGCTCGGCGTGGGCCAGGCCCAGGATCCCCGCGCCGACCACCGCATCATCAAAGCGCACCGGTTGGTTCACGGCGTCTGGCCTCCTCGGACTGAATTCTCACCGGTCCCGGTTCGATTGGGAAGACCAAGACGCGATCCTTCCGGCAACCGCAACCGGTCGCGGTGGGTTGGGCACGATCCGTATCCGCCGTTCCCGGATCGCGTTGCCTGCTCCGGACTTTCGTGGCACAATAGGGACTGGGCGGCATCCGGGAAGCCGAGTCCGCCGCCGGGTGAATGCTCACGGAGCCCCAGACGGCGCCAGCCACGCGGTCGATCGCCTTCCCTCAGCCTCCCGGACCGGACCGCCTCGACGGGACGACCGAGCGAGCCGGACCGGCCTGTGCCTGAGCCCGGTGTCGAGTCAGCGGGTCCGGTTTCCTCAACCCGGCGCGGTCTTCGCGACCGATCCCAAGAATGTCTCAAGTGATTCTGATCCGGCCCGGTGCGACGCTCTATGACGAGCAGAACCGCGTGCAGGGCGTCCTCGATATCCCGCTCAGCGAGCGGGGCCGGCTCGAGGTGCTGCGGATGGCCCAGCGGCTGGGTCGCAGCCTGGACAGTTCGTCGCTGGCGGCCCTCTACTGCGGGCCGGGGGAAAACCTCATTCGGACGGCGGAGATCGTCGGCCAGGTCCTGGGCATCCGCCCCAAGCGGATCAATGAGTTCCGCAACCTCGACCAGGGCTTGTGGCAAGGGCTGCAACTTGATGAGATCCGGCGGCGAAATGCCAAGCTATTCCGCCAATGGATCGACGACCCGGCCACGATCTGTCCGCCCCAGGGGGAGACCGTGGAGCAGGCCATGGAGCGGATCCGCTCGGCATTCCGGCCGTTGTTGCGGCGGCACCACGACGAGGCGATTGGCCTGGTCGTGGGCGAACCGCTGGCGCGGCTGGTCGCCGGTTACCTCCGCGGTGAACCGCGCGTCCACCTGCAAGAGCAGTGGCCCTGCTGCGAATTCGAATGGATTCAAATCGCCCCGGTGCTGCTGGGCAACGGAACCGGCTGATCGTGGGAGAGGGAGCCAGCCATGGGGCAACGGGAGGGACGATTGGCCAGCGCCTGGCAGGGACACTTCGAGCCTAAGCGGGTCCCGGAGCGGGTCTGGATCGGCTGCGAGGGCTGCCAGGCGACCTTGTTCCGCAAGCAGGTCGAGCAGAATCTCCTGGTCTGTCCCGAGTGCAACCATCACTTCCGGGTCTCGGCCCAGGAACGGATCGCCCAGTTGCTCGACGCCGATACCTTCGAGGAGTGGTATGCCGAGCTCCAGCCGGCGGATCCCCTGGGTTTCAATGACCGGCGTCCCTACCCCGAGCGGGTCACGGCCGAACAGGCCCGGACCGGGCTGAAGGAGGCAGCGGTCGTCGGCCAGGGGTTCATCCGGGGAATCCGCATCGTCTTCGGGATCACGGACAGCAACTTCATCATGGGGAGCATGGGCTCGGTCGTGGGCGAGAAGCTGACTCGAGCCATCGAGGAAGCCACCCGGCAGCGGCTCCCCCTGGTCATCGTCTCGGGCTCCGGGGGCGGGGCGCGGATGCACGAGGGGATCTTCTCCCTGATGCAGATGGCCAAGGTCTCGACCGCGCTGGGACGCTATCACGAGGCGGGCGGGGTCTATCTGAGCGTCTTGACCCACCCGACGATGGGGGGCGTCGCGGCCAGCTTCGCCTCCCTGGGCGATTTCATCCTCGCCGAGCCCAAGGCGCTGATCGGGTTTGCCGGCCCGCGGGTCATCGAACAGAACCTCCGCGTCCAGCTCCCCAACGGCTTCCAGACCAGTGAATTCCTGCTCCAGCACGGCTTCATCGACCGGATCGTGCACCGCCGCGACCTGCAATCCACGATTGCGCAACTGATCGACTACGCCATGCCGTAGCCGAGCCAGGCCATCCCGGCTGGGGCCAACGACCCATCGAGTGAGACGGGATGCGCTCGGGGCGTGGATCGGGCGTGGCCGCAACGGCGCCCCGACTCACCGCCAGTATCGCTCATACTCGTAGGAGATGTCGGGAGGAAGCCACGAAAAGACGTTGTTCTTGAAGAAGTCGTACGAGCACGATTGGGAGAACTTGATCCGGATCGCAAATCCCGAGGCCCTTCGGAACCAGCCGCCACGCCGCTTGCGGACCTCGAGGATCGTCCCCTCCATCGTCAGGGGACGCTCGGCGTCGTTGATACAGACGGAAACCTGTGGATCCGCAGGGGGTTGAGTGTCAACCCGAACCGAGGCGCCGCCGACGCCGAAATCCTCGAGCCAAGCCGGCAGGACCTCGCCGGTTTCCCATCGCAGTTCAATTGTCCTCATCGCCGTGTAACGGGGCGAGGATCGCTGTTCTCGCATGGTCGCTTTTCCGCAGGCCGGGGCTCGAGGAATCCGGACGACTGGGGCGCCGATTCCCCGACTCAAGACGCGCGCGATGCCGATACCAGGATTCTAGTACACTCCGGACGAGCTGGCCCGACTCTCCGGTTTCATGCTTGCATTCAGCGCCGTCCAGGACTCAAGGACGACCCCTCGACGATCTGGAAGGCGCGGTCCATGGGCAGGTTCTTGAATGTCTGCACCGTCTTGCTCGCGGGCCAGGTCACGGTGACGGACTGGACCGCCCGGGCGTGGCGCAGGCCGATCGCGGCGACGAGGCTGTTGCCGCCGAAGCTGGAACCACTGCCAATCACGCGGTCGATCCGCCGCTGGGACCCGTTGGGCTCCTCCACTTCGACCCGGACCCTGGCCCCGATCGCCCCGCGGTTGCTCCGTGTTCCCACCAGCTTGAGCTGGATCCAGTGGTGCGCGTTGCCCGGGTTCTGGAAGAGGACATTGTGCGCCTTGTCGCCGGGCGTCTGGCCGCCGACTTCGACGAAGAAGTCCAGGTCGCCGTCGTTGTCCCAGTCGGCGAAGGAGACCCCGTGCCCTTTCTGGAGATGGCCGGTCCCCGTCGCGGTTGTGACGTCGGCGAAGTGCCGCCCGTCGAGGTTCAGGAACATCAGGTCGGGGATGAGAATCGAGTAGGGTGGGCGTCCCGTGGCGAGGAAGACGTCGAGGAACCCGTCGTTGTCGATGTCGGCGAAGTTGGACCCCATCGGCAACGTGACCCGGTCCAGGCCGGCCTCCGCGGCCACGTCCTGGAACCCCGCCGGACCCAGATTGCGATACAGCCGGGGCCGCTCCCCCTTGGCGGGCCGGCCGAGCCTGTCGGCGACGATGTCCTGGAGCGACGTGCTGAACCCGGTGACGAACAGGTCGAGCCGGCCGTCGTTGTCGTAATCCCAGAACCAGCACGAGAAGCTGTCGTGCGGCTCGGTCAGGCCCAGCTCGGGAGCAACGTCGACGAACGTCCCGTCACCCTGGTTGCGGTAAAGCCGGTTCGGACCATTCATGTTCGAGACGTACAGGTCGAGGTCGCCGTCATCGTCATAGTCTCCCCAGGCGACCCCTTTGGCCCATCGTGCATTGAGCACGCCCGCCGGCTCGGCGACGTTCTCGAACGTCCCATCGCCCTGGTTGTGGTACAGCCGGCAAAAGTTCAGGGCCGAGGCATTCCGATCGTGATACTCTCCGGCGACATACAGATCGAGGAGGCCGTCGTTGTCGTAGTCGCCCCAGGCGGCGGATTGGCTGGCAATCGGTTCGCCCAGTCCGGCGGCGACGGCCACGTCGTCGAAGACTCCATCCCCGCGGTTCCGCAGCAGTGAGAGGGGAGCGGGAGACTCCCAGCCGCCGCGGAGTGCGATCACATCCAGGTCGCCGTCGTTGTCATAATCGGCATGCACCAGGTTGACCGACAGCTTCTGGTCGGCCAGTCCGGCCGTGGCGCCGCGGTCCTGGAACCGGCCGTCGCCCCGATTGAGGAACAGCGAGCCACCCTGGTCCCAGTCGCCCGAGAGGACGAGGATGTCGGGGCGGCCGTCGCCGTTGAAGTCGTCGAAGGCACTGCCGCCGAGCATGTTGGGCCCGCGGCTGTCCAGGCCCACACTCGGCGCGACGTTGACGAACCGAACGGTCTGGACCTTCGAGCGGTAGGTCTCCGCCGGGATGCGGTAAGCCGCCGGCACCTGATCGGGATACTCGCCCAGAGTCATGGCGGCGATGTTCAGCAGCCAGCGCACGCCGAGATCCTCGGGCCGCTCGCCCAGGTACTCGCGGAACCAGCGGATGGCCTCGCGCGAGCCTTCCGTGCGCTGGTGGACGGCTTCCGGGGCGATCGGCAGGATGCAGCTCGAGGGCCCGAGGCAGGCGATGCAGTTCTCGATCTCGCCGCGGCGCAGGGCCGCGACGCCCCGGAGGGCCAGCAGGTTGGCCCGCTCCTCGCGGGGGATGCCGGGATTTTCGGCCACGGCTTTGCCGAACCATGAGGACGCCTCGCTGAACCGGCCGTCGTACATGTGGAGCAGGCCGACGAACGTCTGGAACGTGGCCCGGCGATGGTCGTAGTCCTGGGGCCGAGGCCGGAGGCGCTCGAGCTGGTCGAGCTGGGACAGGATCTCGGCGATCCCGCGCCGGGAACGGCCCGCGGCGGATGCGCAACATTGCGCCAGGGAATGGCGGTCTTCGATCGGCGCCGAGTAGCGGAACGCCAGCGAATTGCCGCTGTCATCCAGGTAGTTCTCGCTGAACAGCGGGATCCTGGAACCGGATCGGCCGCCGGGCGCGGGCTCCGCTCGAAGGATCGGGATGGGAGCGGTCCGGGTCGACGAGGCCGCCTTGCCCAGGTCGGGGTTGGACAGGACCCAGACCGCCCCCACGGCGACCGCCGCGATCGCCAGTCCCGCCATCACGACACGGACCATGGTTCTCATCGCAGGAACTCTCATTGCGCCGCCAGCATCTCAGGGATGGTCCGACTGGGCCGTTGATGTACGATGTTTCGATGCCGCACCCTCGCGACGAACGAACCCCGCCTTGACGAATAAGCTCTCGCTGATCAATCGTGGCCTCAAGACGCCGCGTTCGCAGATGGGACAGCGTCGACTCCGGCGGTTGCTGGTCATTTCCGACATCTCTGGCCTCCTGCGATGCTGGCTCTCACCGAAGCCGAGGATTTAGGCGAGATCTTCCTCAATCTTAACCTTGTCAGAGAGGTTGGGCGACATCGGATCGCGGATGCGATGAGCAACGCCACCCGATCCTCCCGGCGTGCCCACGAGGGCCTCGATGAGGGAACCGTCCGCTTGCTTGAGCAACTTGAGAACATGGTTGACAATTGAGAGTTGGGTCGGAACAGGAACGAGGCGGCGCAGGAATTCTCGCCCCAGGTGAAGACCACCCCGACCCCGCCCGCACGGCCTCCGAGCGGCATGGCCTCGCCTCATCGGCGTGGGTCTGCGAACATTTCGGACCAGTCGGCCGCTGGGGCTCATAACCACGACGACGCGGCCATGCCACCCAAGCCTTCCTTGGCTCAAGGGTCGAGCCTGAATCACTCCAGTGCGGGGTGAAAATCGGCGCCAACTCTTCGGTCTTCCGCACCGACCGGGATCTGACCCTGGGACGAAGTGTCTTCCGGTTTGCCGCCGCGGGCGGAGGACGGCCGCAGACCTTCGAAGAACTGGACGTATTGCGGCTCCGGGACTTCGGGCGCCCAGCGCTGGCACTCGACAGCGGCGCGGCGGCACTGCTCGGCGTACCAGGCCGGATCATCCCACAGGCCGATGATGGCCCTGATCCAGGGTTCCACCTCGGCCGCCGCCGGCAGCTCGCGCGTCGCCGGGGTCAGCCGGGAGGGGAGGCCCAGGACGATCCCCCCGTCACCCAATGCCTCGGGGATCCCGCCCCGATCGGAGCCGATCACCGGGACGCCGTTGACCATCGCCTCGATCGCGACGAGCGGTTGGTCTTCCCACCCCAAGGACGGCAGGACACAGACCCGCGTCACACCCCAGAAGTGGCGCGGGTCGGGCGTGTGGCTCATCAGGAAGACGTTCCCATGCGCCCTCAGGTCGAGGCCGCAATTCACCAGGGTCCGTTCCGTCTCTCGTCCTTCGACGACGAGCAAGGGGATGTCCGGGCGCCGCCGGCCGAGCTCATCGGCAATCCGCGCGAAGACATACACTCCCTTCTCGTACGATGGGTTCACGAACGTGACATACCGCGGGTCGCGCGTGGCGGCGCGCAGGCGATCGAGGTCGATCAGGGTCGGCAGCACCTTGCATTCGAGGTCCAAGGTCCTGCGGTAGTAACTGGCCGCGAACCGAGAAGGAACGATGAGCGCATCCGCCTCCGCGAACGGCGCGGAGCTGCGGTAACGGAGGTGGTACCGCGGGCAGACGACCGCGACCTCCAGGGCCCGGGCCTGGCGGCGGACCCGGACCGCGAAGGCGTCGCCGCCTGGGCTTACGACCACGTCGGGCCGAAACCGGAGTCTGAAGGTCACGAAGGAGGGGAGGCGGATGAAGGGCGTCCAGTTTCTGGTTGATGAAACGGGGACCAAGACGGCGGTCCTCATCGACCTCACCCGGCATGCGCAGCTTTGGGAGGATTCTTACGACCTCGCCCTGGCGCGGCAACGCCGGAAGGAACCGTGGGAATCGCTCGAATCGGTCCAGAAGCGATTGCAGCGGGTGAAGCGGAAGTCCCATGGATGAACACACGATTGTTTTCGCCCGCTCCGCCCGAGAAGAACTTGAAGCCTTGCAGGGATCGATTGCGCACCGTCTCCACCGACGAATCGAAAGGCTTGCTCAGAACCTCGACCGCGAGGTTGCCGCAAGCTCACCGACTCCGAGAATCTCTGGCGATTCCGTGTGGGCGATCACCGAGTGATTTATTCGATAGACGACCCCGGCCGCCTTGTCGACGTCATCGCGGTTCGCCATCGTAGAGAAGCGTATGATTAAACAAGGAGCACTTGAATAAGAACGAGGTGACCCCGCCTCGGGTCGCAGGGAGCGTCGGCAGGAGGCCGCTCGCGACGAAGCCCGGGTCGGGCCGCGCGTGGCGGGAGCCCTCGCTCACGAGCAGGCCGGCGATCGAGTGGAACCTCGTCACGTGTGCAGGCCCACGACTTCGGTCCCGGCCGGCCCGGCGTGATTGCGATCATCAAGGTCGCACGGGAGGCGGCTGAATGTCCCCGTGGCCCTCTCTGGCCGGCTATCGCTCGAGGCCGCGGCGCTCCCGGGGCTCGGCCTTGGGAGGTGGTGCCTTGCGGACGTCGGCGGCGTGGCCGAGGTGCGCGGCGATATGACGCATGGCCTCGGCGGCGCGGGCCAGCTCGCCGGCCCGTTCCACGCGACCCGACTCGAAATCGCGCAGGGCGGTGCGGTACAGCTCGCCGGCGGCATCCCGGAAATACTTGGCCTCCGGACCCGCGTCGCCGCCATCATCCTCCTCGCGGAACTGGTCATAGGCCGCCATGAGCTGGCGCCGCGCCTCCGCAGCCCCGCCGGACCCCGCCTTCTCGGGCGGCGGCGGGAGTTCGGCATCGGGCTTGTCGAAGAGCGCGGCGTTGCGAGTGTGCTCGATTGCACGGGCGAGATCGTGTGCAATCACGGCCGACTCGTGGGCTAACTGGGGATTCTCATCCCGGAGGGCCCGGATCCCCTCCCGGTAATACCGGGCGGCCCGTTCCGTCCACTCGCCGATGCGGGGATCGGCGCTGCGGGTCGCCGGAGCGTCGGCTCGCAGGCGGCGCAGCAGGTTGTACGCTCGGTGCAGGTCGGCTTCCGGCCCGGCTTCTGCTCCCCTCCTGGCCGTGTCTCCGCCCTGCTTGTTGAAGTCCAGGCCCTTCTTCTTGGGAGGCGGCGGCTCCTCGGGCGGCTGACTGGCTGCCGACAGCACGCCCAGCAACGTCAGGCTCAACAGGCCCGACGCACCCAGAGTCAGTATCTTGAACAACATGAAATCGTCTCCCTGTCGAGGTTGGCGGGACGTTCGAGCTGGCTCGGATCGACCCCTGCCGATCCCGCAGCGCCCGGGCAAACCTCTCGCATGGTGCGTGCCACAGGCTGGTGGGAGCAGCGAATCCCACCGGGGATGGAGGAAGCCAGGCCAAGGCTTCACTGTTGACAACCGCAGGGTGAGAAGGACACCATCGCTCAAGACCTTTGCAGGGGGAGGACCGACCTTGTTGCGCCGACCGTTGGGATCGATGCTGCTGGCCCTGATGGCAACCTCGGGCGCGCTGGCCTCCGGACGGGAGCCTCCGCGCGAGCCCTACGACCTGCTGATCCGCGGGGGCACGATCATCGACGGGACCGGAAATCCCTGGTTCGAGGGGGATGTGGCGATCCGGGGAGATCGGATCGCGGCGCTGGGCCATCTGGCGCGCGAGGCCGCCGCGCACCGCGTGATCGACGCGCACGGTCTGGTCGTCGCCCCGGGGTTCATCGACATGCACTCGCATTCCGACATGACCCTGCTTCAGGACGGCGACGCCCCCAGCAAGATCCACGACGGCGTCACCACCGAAATCCTGGGCGAGGACACCTCGGCCGGACCGATCAAGGGAAAGCTCGTCCGCCGCTCTCGGGGCGGCGTGACCGCGACCTGGACGACCCTGGGCGGCTACTTCGATGAGCTCGAACATCGCGGGATCGCCGTGAATGTCGCCAACTACGCCGGGCTCGGGAGTCTGCTCGGCTGCGTCCTGGGCGACTCGCTCGGCCGCCCGGACGCCACCCAGCTCGAAGCCATGAAACAGCTGCTGGATGAGGCGATGCGCGACGGCGCCATCGGGTTATCCACCATGCTGGCCAGCCCCCGCGAGCTGGCCGTCAGGACCGAGGACATCATCGAGCTGGTCCGGGTCGTCCGGCGCCACGGCGGCCGCTATTCGTCCCACATCCGCAACGAGGGGACGGAAGTCATCGCCGCGGCCAAGGAGGCGATCACCATCGGCCGGCGCGCCGGGGTGCCGGTCGATATCATCCACATCAAGATCGCCGATCAATCGCTGTGGCGCCACATGGGTGAGATCGTTGGACTCATCGATCAAGCGCGCCGCGAGGGGGTGGACGTCCAGGCCAATATCTACCCCTACACCCGGGGCCACAACGACCTGGTCACCATCATCCCGCCCTGGGCGCATGAAGGTGGCAAGGCCCAGCTTCTGGCCAGGCTCAAGGACCGCGGCCTGCGCGACCGGCTCAAGCGGGACATCCGCGCCGGCCTGCCCGGCTGGTATAACCACTACACCGCCGTCGGCGGCGACTGGGGGCGGATGTTGATCAGTGCCCATCTCTCGCCAGCGAACCGGCCGTTCGAGGGGCAGACCATGGATCGCATCATCGCGGCCAGGACGGCCGGCCGGTCGCCGGCCCAGGACCCGCTCGATGTGCTCTTCGACTTTCTGATCGAGGAGAACGGCTCGATCGGCACGATCTACGCCCACCACACCGAGGAGGACATGAATCTCGCCCTGGTTCAACCCTGGTGCTCGATCGGCTCCGACGGCACGGCCCTGGCGATCGAGGGGCCGTTGCGCAGCGGGCATCCCCACCCGCGCAGCTTTGGGACCTTCGCCCGAGTCCTGGGCGAATACGTGCGTCAGCGCCGGCTGTTGCGCTGGGAGGATGCCGTGCGGAAGATGACCTCGCTGAACGCCGCCAAGGCCGGGCTCGTCGATCGGGGCCTGCTCCGGCCAGGGTTGTTCGCCGACGTCACGATCTTCGACCCCGTCGCGATTCTCGACCGCGCGACCTACCTCGATCCGTTCCAGTACAGCCTCGGAATTGTCTTCGTGATCGTCAACGGTCGGCTCGTGCTCGACCGGGGTCAGCTGACCCACGCGCATCCCGGCCGCGCCCTGCGGCACGGTCGTTGAGTGGAGCGGTCCGTCCTCCCGGGTGGTCCAGTCCAGGCATTGCACCGGCCCGATGGGGAGGCAGCCCGGCGGGATGCCTGCCCCCGAAACGACACCGCGCAAAAGAATAACCGGCCAACGAGCAGGCTTTGAACGACGACCTCTCCCCTCGTCGTCCAAGACCCGATCGACTGGCCGGTTAAGACGCTCGCCTTCCAGCCGCAATCGCCCTGGGCTGAAGGCTCTTGGCTTGAGAAAGGGCGAGCGGGGGGTCGTGCGAGGCATCCCGCTCGCCCTTTGGCGGGGAGTCGATCCACCAGAGATGGATCGACAGTCGCCAATGGGGTGGCTGCTTCAATGTGGGTGGTTGATCAAGTCGTGAGCATCATGCCCCCTGAACCATTTCTGCTTCGTACGTCCATTCGGGAGGGTAAGATTGCAAAGCCAGTGCCAGACTCGAGGTGCCGGGCGAAAAGCGGGACTCGGCAGCCTGAGCAGTCTGCGATCGTTTGCCGTATGGTCCTAAAAGCGTAAGGGGCTACGGCGACCGCCCGCGGGGACGGGCACCGGGAAACTGGGGAATCGGCTCCCCGCTCCCTGATTTCCCCTCCGATTATTTTGTGGGCAGAGCCGCCCAAGAAGTCTGCATCCTCACTGCGTTCCGAGTTTTTGCTGATGAGTGCTGATCAAGAACAGGGGCAGCGGGTTCTCGACCGGTTGTCGCGAGCCGTCGATTCGTGGGTTCAGCAGGGCGATGCGCGGCCGCTGACTCGGTGGCTGGACCGCGAGCTGGATTCGGAGGGGGTGCCGATTCGGCTGGCGATTCCGGCATGGCAGGAGTGTCTGGCGATTCTGACCCAGGCGAAGGACCGAAAACGCGCTTGGCCGGATGGGTGGAAATCGCGGCTCAGCCAGCTCCTCCTGGCCAGCCTCCGGTTCGCCCGGCCCGACGGCTCTCCCGCGGCGGAGGCCGCCGAGCCGGATCGGATCAGGCTGACGACGGCGACCTGGAGAGAGTGGGCGGATTGGTCTTCGGGCACGGGCATCGCGCGGGTCCTGCGCGGGTGGTTCGCTCCGGGCAAGCCGGAACGCGGTGCGCCCCCCTTATCGGCGTGGTCGTCCTCCCATCGGGTCCTGTCGATCCTCCGGGCCGACTGGCGGGCGGACGGGGATTTCCTCGCGATCGACCATCGCGACGCCCGTTCCTCCTGTCGCTTCGAGCTCTTCGGTGGTGGCCACCCCTGGTTGGGGCCGCGGTGGAGTTGGGGAGCGGAGACCGTGCCGACCTCGCGGCCCCGACGACGGACGTGGATCACCGGGGCCTCGGCCGACCTGGCCGAGTGGTCCTACCGCGTCGGGACGATTCAGGTCACCCCATCGGCCCTGCTCCTGCGCGGGCGAGGCCTGGCCCTGGTCTCGATCCAGGCCGAGAGTCGGGTTGCGGGCGGAGGACCGGTTTGCATGCGGCTGGCCCTGCCTCCCCTGGTCGCGGCCACGACGATGGAGACCTGTCGCGCCGTCGTCCTGACCGCGCCCAAGAGGCGGGGCTCGGTGCAGGTGCTGCCGATCGGGCTGCCCTGCCTCCCGTATCCCACCGATCGCGGCCAGTTCCGGGTCGAAGGCCGCGAACTGGTCCTCCAGCAGTCGTCCCCGGGCCGCCGGTGCTGGCTCCCTTTGCTCGTCTCCTGGGACTCGGACCGCAACCGCAAGACCCTGCACTGGCGCGTCCTGACCGTCTCGGAACGCGCGCGGGCCGTCCGGAACGATCGTGCGTTCGCCGCGCGCCTGAGCTGGGGCCGCGACGAGACCTATGTCATCTACCGCAGCCTTGGCCCCCCCGCGCCCCGTGCGTTCCTCGGCTATCAGACCCGTGCCCGGTTCCTCCTGGGACAGTTCACGACCGGGGGAGACGTCAAGCCGATCCTGAGCGTCGACTGATCTCGAACCAGCACGAGCCCTGATCGGCTCTCGAGGCCGACGGGCCCGTGGACGGGCCCGGGAATTGCGGCAAGCTGGTCGACGACCCGTCCCTCCCTCCTTGATCCTCGGCGCTCCGAAAGAGCCTGCCGGAGGTCGGCGGAACACGTTCGGCGCGGCGCGACCCCCTGTCGAGGAAGCCCGCCCAGCCACCCAGCCAAGGGCGCAGGCGTTGGAGTTGCAGCGGAATTCCTGGAAAATGTGGAATTGCCGAACCGCCGGGAGTCGCTCGCCTTGAGGCAAATCGGGGCCCTCACCGCCGGCGTGGCATGCACGATCCGATTGGGGGAATCCTGGCGCGCTCGGCGATCACTTCCGGAACAGCTCCAGGTCGACCACCTCGGCCATGATCGTGTACCCTTCGGGTCCCGGGTGCAGGTGGTCGCCGCCGTCCGCCGCGGCTGAGAGACGAGACGGTCTCTGAGGGTCGCGGGTCGCGGCGTCGAAATCGATGACCGCGTTGAAACGGCCCGACCCGCGGATCCAGGCGTTGACCTCCTGGCGTGCGGCTTGCGGCTCTCAGCCCGGATCGCGGCCCTGACCACGGGCGTGGCCACCTCTGCTGAGAGAAGCGTCAGGGGCTTCGCCCCGAAGGCGTTGGAGAAGCGGACGCTCAGGCGCCTCCCACCGAGAGAGACGTGGATGACCCGGGGTTTCCCTTCGCCCCTTGGGCCTGTCGATTTGCGTTCCGCCGCGTGCTGAAGCACCGCGAGCAGCAGGCGCGACGAGTCAAGGACCTGACAGGAGGGCGTCCGCCCAGGCAAAGGGGCCCGTCGCGGACAGCGGCGACAGGTGCCTTCACCTGGCCTTCCAGCGGTTGCTCGCCGCCACGTTGTCGACCGAGTCGGCAGCCGCGAGCCCGATCTGTCCCAGATTCTTTCTGTCCGCCCCCCCTCGGCGTTGCGTGGTTCCCCTGCCGGGCGTATGATTACGCCTAGAAAAGCACGCGAGGGGCGAACCAATGAGCGTGTCGGCGCAGGCTAGCCAGTCGATCACCCGGCTGATTCGGGCCGTGCAGGATGGCAGCAGCTCGGCGGTCCGCCCCCTGCTGTCCGCGTACTTCGACCGGCTGGTCCGACTGGCCCGCACGCGGCTGCGGAACCTGCCGGGTTTGGCCGGATATGATGAAGATCTCGCCTTGCGCTCATTCCACAGCGTCTACCAGCGCCTCCGCGACCCGGCGCGGCCGCTGGAGCTGGCCGGCCGCGACGACTTGTGGCGGCTACTGGCCACCCGGACCATCTCGCGGGCCATCGATCTGATCCGGCGGCATCGGCCGGCGGAGATCCCGGTTGACGAGGATCTCGCGCCGTTGCTGACCCGCGACCCCACACCCGAGGAGGCCGCCGAACTGGCCGACGAGTGCAGGCGGCTGCTGGACTCGCTCCCGGAGCCCGAACTGCGGCAAATCGCACTCTGGAAAGTCGAAGGCTACACCCACGAGGAGATCGCGGCCCGGCTGGATTGCGTGCCGCGCACCATCGAGCGCAAGGTGAGCCGCATTCGCCTGCACTGGAAACATGAGCTGGAGGATCACCGGCCATGAACCCCGAGCGGCCCAGCGCGTACGAACAGCTCTCCCTCGAAGCGGCGGCGCGGGTCGATGCGGTCTGCGATGGCTTCGAGAAGGCGTGGAAGGCGGCGCGGTCCGGCGCCGCGGCGCCGCGGGTCTCGACCTATCTCGACAGTTGCCAGGGGCCCGAGCGCACCGTTCTCGCCGGGGAGTTGCTCGCGCTCGACCGAGCCTGCCGGCAGCGCTACGGCCTGGCGGTTCGGCGCGAACACTCCACGGAACTGGCAGCGGCGGCCGAGGCCACGGCAAGCTCCGCCACTGGCCCGGATCGCCGCCGCAGCGCGGTCCCGGCGGGCTGGCCGGGTGATTGGCCAGGCGTTCACGGCCTCGAGCTGGTGGACGTCCTGGGTTCCGGGGGGATGGGGGTGGTCTTCAAGGCCCGGCAGGTGGCGCTGGACCGCGACGTGGCGGTCAAGTTCCTGCGCGACGCTCACCTGTCCGACTCGGGACAGCGCGAGCGCTTTCTCCAGGAAGCCCGAGCCGTCGCCCGGCTCCGGCACCCGCACCTGGTTCAGCTCTACGAATTCGGCGAGGTGCCCGTCGCCGGCCGGGCCACCTCCCAGCCCTACCTGGTGCTGGAGTACGTGTCGGGGGGAAGCCTGGCGGACCTGGTGCGCAGCTCGCCCCTGCCTCCGGGCGAGGCCGCGCGGCTGGTCGAAACGCTGGCCGATGCCATCCATTACGCCCACCAGCAGGGGGTCATCCATCGCGACCTCAAGCCGGCGAACGTGCTGTTGCACCGGGCCGAATTCGAAGGGGAGGGACCGGCCGGAGGGGTGCCCGGCGCGCGCTTCGCTGCGCCGCGTCCCCTGAGCGCCGATGTCTGCGCCAAGGTTACCGACTTCGGCCTGGCCAAGTTCCTGGCCGGCCGCGACCTGACGCACAGCGGTGACGTGGTCGGTACGCCCAGTTACATGGCCCCGGAGCAGGCGGCGGGCAAGTCCGCGCCCGTCACGGTGGCGGTGGACGTTTACGGCCTGGGGGCCATCCTCTATGAAGCCTTGACCGGTCGCCCGCCGTTCGCGGCGGCGACGGTTGATGCGACCTTGGGCCTGGTGCGGCAGGACGAGCCGGTGCCGCCGCGCCGCCTCCAGCCGACCGTGCCGCGGGACCTCGAAACCATTTGCCTGAAGTGTTTACGGAAGGAAGCCGGCCGCCGTTATGCCACCGCAAAGGACCTGGCTGACGACGTCCGGCGCTTCCGGGCCGGGGAGCCGATCCGGGCCCGTCCAGTGGGGATCGGCGAGCGGGTCATCGTCTGGTGTCGCCGCAAGCCGGGTTTCGCGGGGCTGCTGGCCGCCCTGGTGCTCGTCTTCCTTGCCGGCAGCTCCGGCGTTCTCTGGCAGTGGCAGCGCGCCCGCGGAAACGCCGCCGCCTTCCGGCGGGAACGGGACACGGCCCGTCAGGAGAAGGCGCGGGCCGAGCGCCATCTGCGAATCGTCCAAGAGCGAGTGGTCCGGCTGAAGCAGTTGGGGGACGCCCTGTTGCGGCGACGGGGGCTGTTCCGCACCGGGCAGGCGGTGCTGGAAGAAGCCCTCGGTTTCTACCAGGAGTTGCTTCCCGAGGAGGGCAACGACCCGAGTGTGCGCCGCGACGCCGCGCGGCTTTTCGACCAGGTCGCCTGGATTCACCACACACTCGATCAGGCGGCTAAAGCGGCGGAAGCCTGGGGTCGCCAGGCGAGCCTGCTGACCAGCTTGCTGGAGGAAGAGCCGGCCAGCAAGGACCTTCGCAGGGACTTGGCGGTCAGCCATCGGTGGCGGGGTAACGCGCTGCGCGACTTTGGCAAGATCCGCGAAGCACGGGAGGCCTACGACCAGGCGGCCAGGCTTCAAGAAGGGTTGCTGCGCGAGGTCCCCACCGACGCCGGCTACCAGTTGGCGCTGGCCAATACCCTGCTCAACACGGCCGGCCTGCTCTCGAACTGGGCCCATGCCGACGAGCTGGAGCCACTCTATCGCCGCATTGTGGAACTCGACCGGGCCGCGGTCCGCACCGCGCCGAACCACCCGGGGTACAATGCGGAATTGGCCCTCGCGCTGGGAGCACAGGGGATGTTCTTCCTGGACACGGGGCGCGGCTCCCAGGCCGAGGCCGCCATTCGCGAGGCCCTGGAGATCCACCAGAAGGTGCTCGCCAGCGGGCGACTGAAGGCCTCGGTGGAACGCTATGTGGCCCGCAATTTCGTCAATCTCGGACGAGTTCTCCTCGCGGCGGGCCGGGCGCAGGAGGCGGACCAGTCCTACCGGAAAGCCGTGAATCTGCTTGATCGATTAGCGAAGGACGTGCCCGATTCGGTGTACCCTCGGGCGGAACTCGCGCGGACGCTGGCCGGTCTGGCCGACCTCCTCACGGGCACCGGCCGCCGGCAAGAGGCGGAAGCGATCCGCCGTCGCGTGATCCAGCTTGACGAAACGCTCAAGGCCAACTTTCCGGAGGACCCGGAACACCGGCGCAACCTGGTCGTGAGCTACCTGGAGCTGGCTGGTCTGCTTTGCGCGCTCGGCCGGCAGACCGAAGCGGCCGAGCCGTATCGCAAGGCACTGGCACTGGAAGAGGACGACCCCGCCGTGAACAATGATCTGGCGTGGTTCCTGGCGACCAGTCCGGAGCCCCGCTTGCGGGACGCTCCCCGGGCCGTGCGGCTGGCGAAGAAGGTCGTCACGGCCCGTCCGGAGTCCGCCAATTACAGGAATACCCTCGGTGTGGCCTACTACCGTAACGGCGACGACCGGGCCGCCGTCGCCGAGCTGGAGACGGCGATGAGGATGCAGGCCGGCGGTAACAGCTTCGACTGGTTCTTCCTGGCGATGGCTCACTGGCGCCTGGGGGACCGCAACACGGCGCGGACGTGGTTCGACCGGGCCGTGCAGTGGATGGACAGGCACAAGCCGCGTGACGGCGAACTGTGCCGCTTTCGCACGGAGGCGGAAGCGATGCTGGCCGGCCCCGGGCCGCGTTGATCCATACCGCAGGCGGCCTTCCACAGCCCGCTCTTTCGTTGGGTCCGGCCGCCGTGCCGCGGAGCAGGGATCCCTTTGAGCTGGACCGTGCTCAAAATCGAGGGCGCCCCAATTCTCGGTGAGACCTTGGGTCATCATGCGGGTCTCCCTGGCCCGTGAGCAGCCAATGGGGATTCACCCGTACGATGTCAATCAGTTTCAAAACAACATGAGCCGGCACTGCGACCCCCGACTCGTAATTGAGCCAGGTCTCGACCCGGACCTCCAACGCATCGGCCAGGAGCTGGGCGCCGTATTCCCCGCACAGGTCGTCGCGAATCTCTCGGAGGCGTTCGGCCAGCGCCGGCCGCTCTTGACGATTCGAATCGTTCCGGATCATGCTTTGTCCTCCGTTCGAACAGGTTGAGGGCCTGCCCGCTACACGAGGTGCGTTCTGCCGTGATGCGATGCGGAGTCAATTACCCCTTTGAAGGCTGGACGTCATCCCATCATCAGGCGCTCGGACGCGCCTGCGCGCACGCGGGTTGCTCGTGGGCGAGTGACCCGGTGGATTGGCTTCACCCTGTCAACCGAGTCGCGCGGCCTCGAGCCCGACACGTCCCGCGGATTTTTCGACCGGCTCGTTTTGGCCCGTCCGATTGCCGGCGATGATGCGCTGACTGAATCATCCCCACCTCGCAGCCACGTCTTCGGTGGCGTATCGGACGCGACGCAAAAGTTCCTCCGGGTCGTAGTTACAGCGACCGAGCAGGGCCTTGCCGATGGT
>JAJPJC010000145.1 GCA_021324445.1 Isosphaeraceae bacterium | reverse complement strand
GGCACGTGGGGATGAGCGAAGATGACCGGGCTTTCCTCCCCTGCCTGCGCCGGGGGGTGCCGGTCCCCGAAGCCAAGGCGTCGGAGCTGATCCGCGCGCTCCACCAGCTCGAGCTGGAGCATCGCGGCGCGGCGGTCCTCGACCGGCGATTGGCCCATGCCCTGCACCGCCTGGCCCTCGAGTCCCAGGTTCTCCTGACCGACGCCTGGCCGGGCGTCTTCGACGACCCCATGATCGCCACCATCCGGACCGTGCAGGAAGCCGTCGAGCGCATCCTCTCCGGCCAGGATATCCGCTATTATCCCACGCCCTCGTCACTGGCTCCGGAGCCTTCGCTTTGACCGCGACCGCACCCGCGACGTGGCCCGATTCCCCGGCGGGCGGGGCACTCGGCGACGGCCGATCGGCCCTGGCGACCTGCCGGCCCCACGACCTCGACGCGCTCTGCCAGGTGGTCCGCGACCGCGTGGCCCTGGGCCATGCCATCTACCCGCAAGGAGGCTGTACCGCGCTCGATTACGGCGGCATCCCCCGCCGGCCGGGAGTGGCCGTCGACACCCGGTCCCTCAGCCAGTTGATCGATTATCCGTTCGCCGATATGACCATCACGGTGGCGGCCGGGATGACGCTGTCGGCCCTGCGGGCGATCCTGGCGGAGCATCAGCAACGCGTGCTGGTCGATGCGCCGTTCCCCGACCGCGCGACGCTGGGCGGCATCTACGCCACCAACACGACCGGGTCCCGACGGTATGGTGCCGGCCGGCCCCGCGACCAGATCATCGGCGTCAGCTTCGTCACGGCCGAGGGGGCCGTCGTCAAGGGGGGCGGGCGGGTCGTCAAGAACGTCGCCGGTTACGATTTCCCCAAGCTCCTCACCGGCTCGATGGGTACCCTCGGCATCATCACCCAGATGACCCTGAAGGTCCGGCCGATCCCCGAGGCCGCGGCGATCGCGTGGATTCCGTTCACGAGCGTGCAGCCCCTCACCGATGCGCTCGATCAACTCAATACCTCCGGAACTCGGCCCATCGCCCTGGACCTGCTCAACCCCTCGGCCGCCGGCATGATCGGCCAGGGGCTCGGCCTGCCCGGTGATCGGGCCGTCCTCGTGCTCGGCTTCGAGGACACCGTCGAGTCGGTCCAGTGGCAGATCGGTCGGTTGACGACCGAGCTGGGGCGGACGGACCTCACCGTCGTCGAAGGCGAGCCGACCGCACCCCTGTGGGACGCCTTGACCGAGTTCCAGGCCCGTTCGCTCGGCCCGATCGGGTTCGTGGCCAATGTCCGCCCGTCGTCGGTCGCGACGTTCTCCCTGGCGCTCGACCCGGAGAAATGGTCAGTCCAGGCGCATGCGGGCAACGGGATCGTTCGCGGCCAGGCGCTGGGCGAGCGGACACTGGAAGAGGCCGCCGGGGAGATCGATGCCCTGCGCCGGTCAGCCGTCCGTGACGGCGGCAACCTGATCCTCGCCCGATGCCCGACCGAGTGGAAGGAACGCCTCCGCGTCTGGGGCCAGCCGCGCCCGGACTGGGCGATCGCCGAACGCGTGCGAGCTGCCCTCGATCCCCATGGGGCGATGAACCCGGGCCGATTCGTCTGGGGATCGCTGACGTAGGTCAGGCTTGAGCCTGACATTCTGATTCCGTCAGGCTCAAGCCTGACCTACGTTCTGGCGGGCGGAATCACGCCATCCCCGGTTTGGGGTTGATGGGTGGGACCATGCCGGATTATAACCGGATTCGCCTCAAGTCAGGATCATAATAGCGCAACCAACAGGGTGGAACGAACATGGCGGATGGGGCGGGTGGTGCTCCGGCAGGGGTTCGGGTCGATTTGACGGGTCGGGTGGCCTTGGTGACGGGAGCCTCGCGGGGCATCGGCCGGGCGATCGCGGTCAAGCTGGCGGCCAGCGGGGCGTCGGTGGCGGGCGTGGCGCGGAGCCTCGAGGGCCTGCAAGCGACGCTGGAGGCCATCCGCGCGGCGGGGGGGATCGCGGAGGGATATGCCGCCAACGTCGCCGTCGCGGCCGATGTCCAGCGGGTTGTGGACGAGGTCGAGGCGAAATTTCAGCGAATCGATGTCCTGGTCAACAACGCCGGAGTGACGCGCGACGGCCTGATGCTCCGCATGGAGGACCATGCCTGGCAAGAGGTTATCGACACCAACCTCAAGGGGACGTTCCTCTTCTCGCGAGCGGTCGGCGTCGCGATGATGCGTGCCCGATACGGCCGGATCATCAACATCAGCAGCGTCGCGGGCCTGGTCGGCAACCCGGGTCAAGCCAACTATGCGGCGAGCAAGGCCGGCGTCATCGGCTTCAGCAAAACGGTCGCCCGGGAGCTGGCCTCCCGCGGCATCACGGTCAACGTCGTGGCCCCGGGCTTCGTCACCACCGACATGACCGACGCCTTGCCGGATAAGATCAAGACTGAGGTGAAGGAGCGCATCCCCGTGCGCCGATTCGGGACCCCGGAGGATATCGCCGAGCTGGTCTGTTACCTGGCCAGCCCATCCGCCGGCTATCTGACCGGGCAAGTCATCGCCGTCGATGGGGGCTTGACTGCGTGAATGCGACCGGCAGCTCCGCCTTGCCCGGTGGGCTGGGATGCGTTCCGGCCGGCCGGCCGGCGGACCGATGTCCGATGGACATCTGGCGGAGGGCATGATAAGTTGAGGCTTGGTTGCGGTTTCGATCGCTCCATCACAACCAGGGAAGACTGCAACGCCCGTGTCCGAGGTCGCCGCGACCGCTCCCTGACCACAAAGATTGCCAGAAACGACCATCGCCAGGTAGCCAGGAGGTCCGACCGTGTCTGTGGAAGAGCGCGTCATCGAAATCGTGAGCGAGCAAATGGGAGTCTCCAAGGATCAGGTCACCCGGGAGACCTCCTTCGTCAATGACCTCGGGGCCGATTCGCTCGACACCGTGGAGCTGGTGATGGAGTTCGAAGAAGAGTTCGACATCACCATTCCCGATGAGGAGGCCGAGAAGATCCAGACCGTCGGGCAGGCGATCGATTACATTGAACAACACACGCACCCCAAGTAGACACGGTTGAGACACGCGGGCCTGATCGGTCAGACGGCCAGGGTTGGGGTGCGGACCGGAGCCGTCGGGTCCCGGCCAGCGTCGTGCGGGTGCGCGGCGCGGTCGCTTCCCTCCGGATGGTGCCTTTCCGAGTTTCCGAGACGCCATGAGACATTCACGCCGCGTCGTCATCACCGGTATGGGGGTGGTCACGTCGCTGGGCGACAGCCTGGAGTCGTTCTGGTCGGCGCTGTGCGCGGGGCGCAGCGGGATCGGGCCGCTGACGCTGTTCGACACGACCGAGTTCAAGGTCCGCTTCGGCGGTCAGGTCTGGGAGTGGGACCCCGCGGCCCGGTTCGGGGTCAAGGAGGCGCGGCATCTGGATCGCTTCGCGCAGTTCGCCCTGGCGGCCGCCATCGCGGCGGTCGACGACGCCGGGATCGACTTCGCGTCCCTGCCGGCCGACCAGTGCGGGGTGATGATCGGCTCGGGGATCGGCGGGCTGAGCGAGTTCGAGGCCCAGCACACCGCCATGATGCAGAAGGGCCCGTCGCGGATCAGCCCCTTCACCATCCCCAAGTTGATGGTCAACGCGGCCAGCGGCCAGGTGTCGATCCGGTGGGGTCTGCAAGGGCCGTGCTCGGCGGTGGCGACGGCCTGTGCCTCGGCGGCCAACGCGATCGGCGACGCCTTCACCTGGGTCCAGAAGGGGTGGGCCGATGTGATGGTCACCGGTGGCAGCGAGGCGGCCATCACCCACATGGGCCTGGGCGGCTTCGCCTCGATGCGCGCCCTGTCAACCCGCAACGACGACCCGACCCGGGCCAGCCGCCCGTTCGACCGCGACCGCGACGGCTTCGTCCTGGCCGAGGGGGCCGGCATCCTGATCCTCGAGGCCGAGGAGCTCGCCCGCCGCCGCGGGGCGCGGATCTATGCCGAGCTGCTGGGCTACGGCATGTCGGCCGACGGCTGGCACATCACGGCCCCGGATGAGCAGGGCCGCGGGGCCGCCCGCGCCATGAGCCGATGCCTGGCCGATGCGCGGCTGGCACCCGAGGCCGTGGATTACATCAACGCCCACGGGACCAGCACCCCGCTGGGCGACCTGGCCGAAACCCGCGCCATGAAGGATGTCTTCGGACCCCACGCCGCCCGGCTGCAGATCTCCAGCACCAAGAGCCAGCTCGGACACCTCCTGGGAGCTTCCGGCGGCGTCGAGCTGGTCATCTCGGCCCTGGCCATTCACCACGGGGTCCTCCCCCCCACGATCAACCTCGACCACCCCGGCGAAGGGTGCGACCTGGACTACATCCCCAACGTCGCGCGCGAGGTTCGCGTCGATCGGGTCATGTCCAACAGTTTCGGCTTCGGCGGCCATAACGCCAGCTTGCTGATCGGGCGATACTCCGGCGATCGGGACTGACCGGTAGACGACTCCCTGGGACCGACCTCGCGACGCTCGATTCATGGCGGGAGACGTTTCTCCAGCCGCTCGAGCTGTTGATCGTGCTTCTCCAGGGATTTCTCCAGTCGAGCGACCGTTGCGTCCAGTCGAACGATGGACGTCTCAAGCCCTGCGATCTTCTCCACGCTCTTCTCCAGCCGCTCGAGCTGTTTACCATGTTGCTGGATCTGCCACATCGATGCCCCGAGGATCGCCACGGAGCTAAGGAGGAGGACGAAGCCGGTTACAAACAGGCCCCACACGCGGTCGATGAACTTGTCGACCCGATCTCGGAAGCCCTTGAACTCCGTACCGAGCTCCTCGAAAACGCTGATGCGACCGATGATCTCGTCGTGGCGTTTGACGGATTCCTCGAGTCGCGTGCCGACCTTCTCAAGGTCGATGACGCGGTCGATGAACTTGTCGATGCGAGGGATGAAGTCCTCGAGTTTCGTACTGACCTTCACGAGAGCGATCTCAACTTTATGGAGGTTCTCGCTCAACGTGTCGACCTTTTGATCGAACTTCTCGTGGAAGTCGTCGATCTTGCGATCGAGCAGGACGATCTCTCCCCTCAAGCTCTCGACATACTTCGGCTCGGCCATGCTCAACTCCATCACGGGGCCACAACCATGCAGGCTGGACCGCGGCCCACGACTCCATTCTGCTGGGCGGACAACTCCGGGTCAACGCGGCGTCCACGGCTGCGGATCGGCGCGGAGGGATTTGTGCGGCGCGCGGATCGGACGTTACAATGCCTGGAGCTTCTCGCGACAGACCCTGGCGAACTTCCCCGATGAGGCGGTTGTCATGAAGGTTTGGGATTGGCAAGATCTGGTCCTCGACAACGGGATCCTCCGCGAGTCGATGTCGGACGGCAGCCGTCTCGTCCTGTGGGTACCCGGAGCGCGCGACGGGACATTCCAGTATTGGGAGCGCGTCGGCATCGCGGCCCGCGCCGAGGTCACGGTGGCCGAGGGCCTCTGCGCCACGGCAGCGACCTCGATTCCGGTCAGACAGCGGCTCGGGGGCCTCTTCGGCAAGCTCCTGGGGCGGCTGCGCGAAGCCAAGGGGAGCCGGGACTTCGTCCTTCCCGGCGGCGGATCGGCGGAGCAATGCGGCGAACGTGCCGCGGACCTGATGCTCGTCTGGGCGGAAGACTCCAACGCCGTCCTCGAGGCGGACCGGATCCAGGCGCGGTGGCCCGAGGGCGGGCGCCATCAGCGGCTCGGGCCCAACCTGTACCTCGTCGGCGGATTGCAAACTCAGGCGACGTCTCCGGCCGCGGCAGCCGCGCCGCCGGTGCCGTCGCCGGAGGTCAGTCCCCGGAAGAATGCCGAAGACATCCTGGCCGCCGCACGACAGGCAGGCGATCGTCCGAATGAGGCCTCGGCCCTGACCGACCTGGGCATCATCCTGCTCAGTGAGGGCGACCCCCGGGGGTCCATCACCGTCCTGGAACAGGCCCTGACCCTGACGCGCCAGCTCGGCGACCGTGCCCGGGAGAACGACGTCCTCGGCAACCTGGGCCTGGCCCTGCTCCACATCCAGCAGCCGTCGCGCGCCCGGGAGCTCTTCGAGCACGTGCTGGCCTATGCCCGCTCGACCGGAGACCGCCTGGCCGAGAAGCTCGCCCTGGAGCGGCTGGGCCTGGCCACGGCCAGCCTGGGCGACCCCGCCCGGGCACTGGCGTTCTTCGAGCAGGCCCTCGCCATGGCCCGCCAGGTCGGCGATCGGCAGCAGGAAGCCAACCTGCTCTGGCTCCAGGGAATCCAGCACGCGGAGCTGGGTCAGCGCGAGCCGGCGACCGCCAAGGCGCAGGAAGCCATCGCCCTCTTCGCCAAGCAGGGCAAGCCCCAGGCCGGTTGGTATGGAGCCTACCTGCAGAAGTATCGCATGGGCCTCTTCGACACCGGGCCGGAGCCGCAGAGTCAAGGAGTCACTACCGGACCGAACGCGGCGACGCAAGCCTACCTGGGCGGGTCGCTGGTCGCCAGCGTGGTCGCCGGTCAAGCCCAAGCCGGCCGGGGCGCAGCGCCCGGCAAGGCGGCCACCGGCCCCGGCCTGCTCCGCATGGCCCTCTCGGCCACCAAGGCGATGGCCCAGTTCGCCGGCTCGGGATTCCAGATGTCGCCGCCGGAGGTCCAGCAAAAACGGCTCCAGACCTGCGCGGCCTGCGAGCATCACACCGGCCTGCGCTGCAAGATCTGCGGCTGCTTCACCGGTGCCAAGAGCCGGATCCTCCACGAGTCCTGCCCCATCGGCAAGTGGCCGGCTTGAGCTCAACTGACCCCGGGCTGAAGGCCCGCAGGAACGGAGCCCGGGGTGGAAACCCTGGGAGAAGATCATGAACGTCCCCGACCTGCTCGGCGATCGCGCGACCGCCGTCACCTTGGCTCCCGGCGAGATTCAGCGCTATGCACGACACTTGATCATGCCCGAGGTCGCGATGGCGGGGCAGAAGCGGTTGAAGGCCGCCCGCGTGCTGTGTATCGGCACGGGCGGACTGGGCTCGCCGTTGTCGCTCTACCTGGCCGCGGCGGGCGTCGGCACGCTCGGCCTGGCCGATTTCGACGTCGTCGACCTCTCCAACCTCCAGCGCCAGGTGATCCACTTCACCAGCGACGTGGGCCGGCCCAAGATCGACAGTGCCCTGGAGAAGCTCCAGGCGATCAATCCCGAGCTGATCATCCGCCGTCATGAGCATTCGGTCGATAGCTCCAACGCGCTGGAGCTCTTCGCGGACTATGATGTGATCGTGGACGGCACGGACAACTTCCCCACCCGCTACCTGGTCAACGACGCCTGTGTGCTCCTGGGCAAGCCGAACGTTTACGGCTCGATCTTCCGCTTCGACGGTCAGGCGACGGTCTTCTTCCCACCCCAGGGCCCGTGCTACCGATGCCTCTACCCCGAGCCGCCGCCCCCGGACCTGGTACCCAACTGCGCCGAGGGGGGCGTGCTGGGCATCCTTCCCGGCTTGATCGGCGTGGTCCAGGCGACCGAGACCGTCAAGCTGATCCTGGGCGCGGGCCGACCCCTGGTCGGCCGGCTCTTGCTCTATGATGCCTTGGAGATGACCTTCCGCGAGATGAAGGTGCGCAAGAACCCCCGCTGCCCGATCTGCGGGCCGAATCCCACCATCCGCGCGCTGATCGACTATCATGAGTTCTGCGGGGTGCGCGGCGGCGAACCCGCAGCCGCCACCGCCAGCGCGGCCCTTGAGGAAATCACGCCGAAGGAGCTCAAGAGCCTGCTGGATCACGGGGAACGGCCGCTGATCCTCGACGTGCGCAACCCCGAGGAGATCGCCATCTGCCGGATCGCCGGCTCCACGGTCATCCCCTTACCCGAGCTGCCCGCCCGGCTCGGCGAGCTGGACGCCGGCACGCCGATCGTCGTCCACTGCAAGAGCGGCGTCCGCAGCGCCAAGGCAATCACCCTCCTCCAGGCCGCCGGCTTCGCCCGGCTCAAGAACCTCAAGGGAGGGATCCTCGCCTGGATCCAGGAAGTCGACCCCAGCCTGCCGTCGTATTGACGTCACGGATCAGATCAGACCGGATTGACCCGGTCGGTCTTCTGGCTCTGTTCGACCCGCATGTGGTGCCAGACGAGGTCCATGACCCGCCGGGGCTCGTCGATGCCCAGGAGGTAGGCTTTCGGCAGGGTCGGCTCCGAGGAGATCAGGACCACGTTGCCGATGCGCAGCCAGTCGCCGATCATGCTTTGCTGGAGATAGACGTCTTTGATGCGGATCAGCTCGAGCTGGTCAACGCGGCGTTGAAAGAACCCGGTCGTCACGAACAGGCGCCGCGTCGTGAGCCGATAGTGATGGCCGCGGTAGGCGCGGAGATACCGATAGGCCAACGAGGCCCAGAAGGCCAGCAGACCGATACCCAGGAGGATGGTCCAGAAGGTCGCACCGCTGTGGCCCAGTCCCCAGGTGTAGACTGCCAGCACGAGCCAGGCCAGGGTCAGCAGGGCTCCCAGGAGGATCCGGCCGAGGAAGTTCTTGGAGGAGTAGTGGCCTTCCCAGACCGTCTCCTCGCCGTCGAGGCCAGGGCCGGCGGCTTCGGATGGGTGTTCCCCGGCGGCCTCCGCGGGAACCTCTGCGACGATCGGCTGTGTGGCGGCGGGGCCGATGATCACGTTACTGGTCATTGCCGTCGCAGGCTGGGGTATCGATTCTGTCATCGGTTCATCGCCAGGCATTGCCATGACCTCCATCGTCGCCCAGACCCAGGAGCGAGCTGGGAAACCGCAACTGAGAGAATCCCGATCCCGAAGCGCTGCGAAAGAGCAGTGCAAATCCGGGGCCAATCCGGGGAAGGCCGGGCGCGCTGGTCTTGGCGTCGTGCCGGTCATCGGAGATACTAGGCGGCTCTGTCGCAGAGTGCCGTGAGGGCCGGATTACCGCCGGGTCGTGCGGGTGCCGGCGGACCCGGAGTGGGTCGAGGCCCCAGCCCGCGCCACCACCGTTGCATGCCGGGGAGAGGACCATGGTTGGTCGGACGCAATATGTCGATAAGCTGCGCGAGCTGGCCCGGAATCTCTGGTGGACCTGGCAGCCCAACGTCCTGACCCTGTTCCGCGAGCTGGATCCGGCCCTGTGGCGGAAGGTGGACCACAACCCGGTCGAGTTCCTCCAGCGGCTCTCGGCCGAGCAACTGGAGCGGCGCGCCGCCGAGATGGCCCTGGATTCCCGGATCGACTATGCGTTCCGCCGGCTGGCGGAGTACTTGAAGGATACCGACAGTTGGGGCGCGGTCCATGCGTCGATCCTGCGGGCCCGGCCGGTCGCGTACTTCTCCGCCGAGTTCGGCTTGCACGAGAGCCTGCCGATCTATTCCGGCGGTCTGGGTGTCCTGGCCGGTGATCATCTCAAAAGCGCCAGCGACCTGGGCATCCCCTTGATCGGCGTCGGCTTGCTTTACGCCCAGGGTTACTTCCGCCAGACACTCGACTCCCACGGTTGGCAGCAAGAGCTTTACTGGAACGCGGATACCGAGTTGCTGCCGATCGAGAGCGTCATCGGGGCCGATGGCCGGCCGCTGCTGGTCAGGGTCGAGACGACGACCGGGACGCTGCATGCACGGGTCTGGAGGGTGGGGGTCGGGCGGACCACGCTGCTGCTGCTGGACGCGAATGTGCCGGAGAATGCCGAGTCGGACCGGTCGCTGACGGCGCGACTCTATGGGGGCGATGCGCGGACGCGGATCCGCCAGGAGCTGCTCCTGGGGGTCGGTGGGCTGCGCGCCGTGCACGCGCTGGGGATCCATCCCTCGGTCCTGCACCTCAACGAAGGGCACAGCGCGTTTGCGACCCTGGAGATGACCCGCGCGCTGATCGAGGCCAGTGGCCTGCCCTTCGGCGAAGTGGTGCGCGACGTCGCGGCGATGACCGTCTTCACGACCCACACCCCGGTGGCCGCCGGCCACGATCGCTTCCCGGCACCCTTGGTGGAGGAACACCTGGGCAAGATCCGCGAGGCCCTCCACTTATCGTACGAGGATTTCCTGGGCCTGGGCCGGGTTTATCCGGCCGACCCCAACGAGCCGTTCTGCATGACCGTGCTGGCCTTGAAACTGTCGCGCTACGCCAACGGCGTCAGCGCCCTGCACGGCAAGATCTCCCGGCGGATGTGGCAGCCTCTGTACGTCAATACACCGGAGGAGACGGTGCCCATCGGTCACATCACCAACGGCGTGCACGTCCAGAGCTGGGTCGCGCCCCAGATGCACCTGCTTTTCGACCGCCACCTGGGGACCGACTGGCCCCGACACCAGCGCCTGCCCGAGACCTGGGAGGGGATCGAGACGGTCGAGGACGCCGAGCTCTGGGAGACCCAGCAGGTGCTCAAGGCCCGCTTGATCAACTTCGTCCGCGTTCGGCTGGCCGCCCAGGCGCGCCGCCGCGACGAGCCCGACTCGGCCATCGATCAGGCCATGGAGGCGCTGGATCTGAACGCCTTGACCATCGGCTTCGCGCGCCGGTTCGCCACCTACAAGCGGGCCGGCTTGATCCTCCAGGATGTCGACCGGCTCGTCGAGATGGTCAGCTCCAGCGAGTGGCCGATCCAGATCATCTTCGGCGGCAAGGCCCACCCCGAGGATCGCATGGGGAAGGAGTTGATCCAGCACATCGCCCGCTTGACCAAGCAGGATCGGTTCGCGCCGCGGATCGTCTTTGTCGAGGACTATGACATGAACGTGGCGCGGCAACTGGTCCAGGGGGTGGACGTCTGGCTCAACAATCCCCGCCGGCCCCAGGAGGCCAGCGGGACCTCGGGCCAGAAGGCCGCCTTGAATGGCACCCTGAACTTCTCGATTCTCGACGGCTGGTGGGCCGAGGCGTATGATGGCACCAATGGGTTTGCCATCGGCATGGGCCAGACGCATGCGATCCCCTCGGTCCAAGATGAGCGCGATCACAGGGCCCTGATCGAGACATTGACCCAATCCGTGATCCCGTTGTATTACAAGCGGGACGCCTCGGGGCTGCCCCGCGAGTGGATTGCCCGCCAGAAGAACGCCTTCCGGACCCTGGCCTGGCGGTTCAACGCCGACCGGATGGTGATGGACTACGTCCAGCACGGCTACCTGCCCGCGGCCGGCGGCGTGTCGTGCGCCATGCCGCGATCGTGATCCAATGGAGTTGTGAGTTGCGGGGTGCGAGGAGGGATCGGTCTTGGCTTTCACTCAGAGCTCAGAATCCACAACTCTAATGAACCGACCATGAGTCAGAATTCCGCGTTGATCGGCGAGCGGCTCGGCTCGTACAAGCTCGAGTCGGTGTTGGGCTCCGGCGCCATGGGGGTGGTGTATCGGGGGACCGACGAGAAGCGCGGTCGTCCCGTTGCCGTCAAGGTCGTCACCAGCGAGATCGCCCACGGGGGCAAGGTCCAGAAACGGTTCCAGCGCGAGTACGAGATCCTCAACCAGTTCCGCCATCCCGGCATTGTCCGCAACCTGGGCTACGGCCGATACCGCGGCACCTTGTATATCGCCATGGAATTCATCCAGGGCCTGACCCTGGAGAAGGTCCTGCAAGAGCGCGGTGCCATGCCCTGGCGCGAGGTGGTGGACCTGGGGATCCAGATCTGCGACGCCTTGCACTACGCGCACGAGCGGGGAGTCATCCACCGCGACCTGAAGCCGTCGAACCTGATGGTCACAGCCGAGGGCAAGGTCAAGCTGACCGATTTCGGGATCGCCAAGGACCTGGACAAGACGGCGCTGACGGCGACCGGCCGGACGCTGGGGACGGCGGCCTACATGGCGCCCGAGCAGATCCGGGGCACGCCGGCGGTCAGCCACAAGACCGACCTGTATGCGCTGGGCGTGGTGCTCTTCCAGATGCTCACGGGCAAGCCGCCGTTCGAGGGGAATACGCCGGTGGTGCTGATGCATTGCCACTTGAACGAGCCGGCACCGCGGCCCAGCACCAAGGTCGCGGAGATCCCCCGGGCGCTGGATGAGCTGGTCATCTCCTTGATGGCGAAGACGCCCGCCGACCGGCCCTGGGATGCGGCGGCCGTCACGATGGTCCTGACCGAGCTGCGCGACAAGGCCGAGCGGGGCGCGGCGATCCCCATGGTCTGGCCCTCCTCCGGCCCGGGCGGGGCCAATCCGGCGACCGCCGGCACCGGCCGGGGCGAGACCGCCCGGACCGACCGCCCCAGGCGCAAGTCCCGCAAGGTCGGGACGCTCGCCACCTTCGCCTCCACCCTCGTTGCCACCCGGTCCCGGTCGGTCGCGGACGCGCCGGACGCGCCGGGCGTCAACCGTGCGGCCATCGAGACGGCCCTGCTGGTCCTGGCCCTCTTTGTCGTCGGCGGATTCATCGCCTACTGGGTCTGGCCACCCGGCCAGGAGTACCTCTACCGCCACGCCGAGGCCCTGATGAAGTCGAGCCGACACTCCGACTGGATCACGGCCCTCGAGGAGTACATCGAGCCGCTTGACCGCCGATTCCCGCTCAACCCCTACAAGGAACAAACGCAGAAGTGGCGCGACCGGATCTTCGTCTACGAGGCCGACGGCCGCTTCAAAGTCCTCACGGCCCCGGTCCAGACCTCCTTCAGCAAGCCGAATACCAACGCCGAGCGCCAGATCGTCATCACCCATGCGGTGGCGGCCGAGGCCTTGGCCCATGGCAACGACCGCGCCGCCGTCCGCCAGTGGCGCGAGCTCGCCGGAGAGCTCAATCCCGACGATCCCGAGGAGCACAAGTGGCAGGTGTGGGCCCTGCATCACGCGCAGGAGCTCGAGAACGCGATTCAAGACCGTCGCCAGTTCGTCGAGAAGCAGTTGCAGCTGGCCGAAGAGGCCTTCCGCACCGGCCGGACCGAGGAAGCGAAGGCGATCCTGAAGAAGCTGATCGACCAGTACCGGAAATACACCGATCTGGCGGATCTCTTCCCGGCGTCCGTGCCCACGGAGCCGTCCCCGGCGCCGGCCAGTCCGCCGCCGGCGGCGCCGGCCCCGCCCCAATCCGCCGGGTCGCCGGAGGAGTCGCCGGCGCCGGCCCCCAAGCCCGGCTCGGCGGCCCCGGCGGAGGGGCAGGCCAAACCGGCCGCCCCCTCGGAACCGGTGCCCAAGGACGATCGTCCCCAGACGGCCGGCGATCCCGACCCGACCGCGGTTGCCCCGCGCCAGGCCAGGTCGCCAAACACTTCCTCAGCGAATTCCGTAGTTAACGATTGAACCCTGATTGACGGAATGAGCTCCGTCGGATAAGGTGTTCTTGCCCGTCGCGCAACGAGGCGGCTCCTGTCTGTTCGCCTCGATTATCCCTGTTCTCGGCCGATTCTGGCCCCGAGGAATCTGATGCCCCTGTCCCAGTCTCGTGTTCGCTTCATTGGTAGCCGTGAACTCCACCGCGATCTGCCCAAAGTGCTCGAAACGCTGGAAGACCCGGACGCCCGCTTTGTCTTGACCATCCACAGCAAGCCCAAGGCGGTCATCATCGGCGCCGATGCGTTCCTGGATATCTTACGCGGCCCCAGCCCGGAGGACCGTCTCCTGGCCTTGCAGCTCGGTGCGCTGGTGCAGGGCCTGGAATCCTCCTCGACTTCGGCCGAGCCCGCCGAAATGGAAGAACGGCACGTCGAACTGGTCGGGGTCTGAACCGAACCGCCTCGATCACCGGCCAGGCTGTCAATCGATCCCTGATCCACTCCATGCCTCCAGCATCCCACGGGAGCTTGGAGGCTTTTGGTTTTCGAAGGCTCGGAGAGACTTGCGCGACCGGGGCTCAGGAGGTGGAGACGACCGCGGGGAGCAGCTTGGCCCCGGCAGCCGGGACGAGGTCCCGTTGCTTGATGGTTTTCGGGTCGGGGTTCGCTCGCCGACCCACCCCAGAACAGTTCCGGGTTCGGTCGCGCCGCAGAAGCTTCGTTTTCGCTTCTCTCGGTAGAACGCGCCGGTGCGGTGCGGGCTTGGGGGGCGTCGACCGTCGGCGGGCTGGGGCGTTCGTGGTAGAATAAGGCTGGTCGCGAGTCCAGTGTCGATCACGGATCGTGACCGGGACGTGGGGATCGACCCGAAGCCTTCGAGACGACCCTGGCAGCGCCGGAGGCGCGCCGGCCGTTACCGCAACGCGAGTGACCCGACGATGTCCAGCCGGCCGTTCGTGCATCTCCATTGCCACAGCCACTATAGCCTGCTGGATGGTGCCAGCAAGATCCCGGACCTGGTCCGGCGGGTCAAGGCGCTGGGCATGCCCGCGGTGGCCCTGACCGATCACGGCAACCTGTACGGCGCCGTCGAGTTCCTCCGCGAGGCCAAGGCGGCCGGGATCCTGCCGATCGTCGGCCTGGAGGCGTACGTCGCCCCCGGACGGCGCACGGAGCGGACCGCCGGCGGCGTCTCGGGGCAGGAGCACGCCTTTCACCTGACGCTGCTGGCCCGCGACGCCACGGGGTTCCGCAACTTGATGCGGCTCTCGTCGCTTTCGTTCCTGGAGGGGTTCTACTACAAGCCCCGGATCGACAAGGAGATCCTCCAGCGGCACGCGGCGGGGCTGATCTGCCTGTCCGGCTGTGCCTCCGCGGAGTTCTCCGACTACATCCTCCACGGCAAGCTGGCCGAGGCTGAGCGGCTCTGCGCGTGGTATCAGAGCGTTTTCGGCGCGGAGAATTTCTTCGTCGAGATCCAGGACAACGGTGTACCGATCCAGAAGGATTGCACCGCCGGAGCGGTGGAGATCGCCCGGCGCATGGGCTTGCCCCTGGTGGCCACCAGCGATGCCCACTACTTGACCCGCGACGACGCCGCGGCCCACGACGTCCTGCTGTGCATCAACACCGGCAAGACGCTCGACGACCCGACCAGGATGCGGTTCGAGACCAACGAGTTCTTCGTCCGCAGCCCCGAGGAGATGTACGCCGCAATGCCGGGGCACGACGAGGCGCTGGCGACCTCGGCACGGATCGCGGAGCGGGTCGAGCCGCACTATGAGAGCCTGGGGCTGGGCCGGCGCTGCTTCCCGTCGTTTCAACCTCCCGAGGGGAAGACGCCCGAGGACTACCTGCGCGAACTCTGCGCGGCCGGCGTGCGCGCGCGTTACGGCGCGAATCCCACGCCCGAGGTCGTGCAACGGCTCGATCACGAGTTGAGCATCATCAACCGGATGGGGTTCGCCTCCTACTTCCTGATCGTCTGGGACTTCGTGCGCTACGCCCGCGAGCGGGGCATCCCCGCCCTGGCCCGGGGCTCGGCCTGCGGGGCGCTGGTCAGCTACCTGCTCGGCCTGAGCAATGTCTGCCCGCTCAAGTACGACTTGCTCTTCGAGCGGTTCCTCGACCCCAATCGGTCGGAGGCGCCGGACATCGACATCGACCTGTGCCAGGATCGACGGTACGAGGTCATCGACTACGTGCGGAACAAGTACGGCGACGCCAACGTCGCCCAGATCGGGACCTTCGGCACGCTCAAGGCCAAGGCCGCGATCAAGGACGTCGGCCGGGTGCTGAACATCCCGCTGGCGCGGGTCGAGCAGATCAACAAGCTGGTCCCGACGAAGCTGAACATCACCCTGGAGGAGGCCCTCAAGGAAGAGCCGGCACTGCGGCGGATGGCCGAGGAGGATCCCGAGATCGCTCGGCTGTTGGATTTCGCCCGCCGGCTCGAGGGGATGAACCGCAACGTCAGCACCCACGCCGCGGGCGTCGTGATCTCCGACCGGCCGCTCGAGGAACTCGTCCCCCTTCAGAAACTCCCCAACAAGGACAAGGCCAAGGAGGTCATCACCACCCAGTGGGAGATGGGCGACATCGAGAAGGCCGGGCTGCTGAAAATGGACTTCCTCGGCCTGCGCAACCTCACGACCCTGGAGGCGACTGTCCGGCTGATCAACCAGCGCCATCCCGACGCACCGATCGACCTGGACCGACTCCCGCTGGATGACCCCAAGACCTTCGAGATCTTCCAGCGCGGCGAGACCAAAGGGGTCTTCCAGTTCGAATCCGGCGGCATCCGCGACCTGCTGATCAAGATGCACCCGGACCGGTTCACCGACATCATCGCCACCAACGCCCTCTATCGCCCCGGCCCCTTGAACGGCGGCATGGTCGACGAGTTCGTCGACGTCAAGAATGGCCGCAAGCAAACGCATTATCTGCATCCGGTCCTGAAGGAAGTCCTGGAAGAGACCTACAACGTGATGGTCTACCAGGAGCAGGTGATGCGGATCCTCAATCGCCTGGGGGGGATCGAGCTCTCGCGGGCCTATGCGACGATCAAGGCAATCTCGAAGAAGAAGGCCGACGTCATCGCACAAAGCCGCGGCCAGTTCATCACCGGGGCCATCGAACGGGGATTGGATCGGGAGAAAGCGGCCAAGATTTTCGACCTGATCGAGTTCTTCGGGGGTTACGGATTCAACAAGTCTCATTCCACGGCCTATGCGTTAGTAGCCTATCAGACCGCCTACCTGAAGGCGCACTTCCCGACCGAATTCATGGCCGCCGTGCTCTCATCCGAAATGGAGGGCTCCGAACGGGGCAAGTTCTTTTTAGAGCACATCGAGGACTGCCGGCGGATGGGCATCGAGGTCTTGCCGCCGAACATCAACGAGGGGCAGCTCACCTTTCAGGTCGCCAGTGAGGGGAGGATCCACTTCGGGCTGGGCGCGATCAAGGGGGTCGGCTCCAAGGCGGTTGAGGCCATCATCAAGGCGCGGGAGCAGGGGGGTGCGTTCCGCGGCCTCGATGACTTCTTCGAGCGGGTCTCGACCAAGGAGGTCGGCGCCGGCTGCGTCGAGACGCTGATCCACGCGGGGGCCTTCGATTGCCTGGGTGCGCGGCGGTCGCAGCTCCTGGCGATCCTGCCCAAGGCGATGCAGGCCGGTCAGGCCAAGCAGGAGGACCGCCGCCGCGGCCAGCTCGGGCTCTTCGACATCCTGGATGGGGCTGCGCACGCGGCGGCCCAGGCCAACGGCAATGGTCACGTCGCGCCCTTGAGCAACCTCCCCGACCTGCCGGAACTCTCCGAAGCCGAGCGGCTGGCCAGGGAGAAGCAGGCCCTGGGCTTCTATATGTCGAGTCATCCCTTGGCCCGCCATGCGGACGAGCTCCAGGCCCTGGCGTCCCACCGCGTCGCCGACCTGGCCGTGGCGCCGAACAAGGCTGAGGCCATCCTGGGCGGCATGATTTCCAATGTCGTCACGCGGAACGTCCAGAAGAGCCGGTCCGGGCATACGCGGATGGCCAAGTTCACGTTCGAGGACCTGAGCGGCTCGATGCCCGCCATGCTCTGGCCCGAGGAGTTCGCCAAGATGGCCGACCTGGTCAAGACCGACCAGATCGTCTTCGTCAAGGGCACGCTTGACCGCCGCCGCGATCCTCCCGAACTGATCGTCAGCCGGATCATGACCCTGGAGCAGGGTCGCGCCGAGCTGGCCCGGGGCGTGATCGTGCGGCTGCACAAGGGAATCCACCAGGGCGAAGACCTGGAGCGGTTGCTGCGTGCCGTCCGGGCGCGGCTCGGCAACCTGGAGCTCTACCTCGAGATCTTTGGTCTGGAGGACGTCCGCCGGGCCGTGTACCGGGCCGGCGCCTCGCTCAAGGTCCGCTACGACGACCGGCTGGTCACCGACCTGGAGAATGCCGTCGGACCCGGGCTCGTCCGCCTGCTCGGTCCTCGCGGCGCCACGATGCGGATCGATGCCGGCACGACCGCCGAGGCAAGCCAGCGCCCCCACTCCGAGGCTCTCCCATCCGAACCGCCCGACTCCGATCTCGAGTCGGATGAGCTGACCAGCGATGATGGGGACGATCTGTGATCTTCATGCCGACCTGCGTAGGTTCTCCGAGCCGCGCGCGGCTTGGGAATTCCCAATGACAGCCTCCAGCAGGGGTTACGCGGTGGCCGCTATTGGGAGGGTGAGCCAAGGCCGGGCCCGATAACCCCGGCCTCGGCCCAGGAGGAGGCGCGGACGCCACGGCGAGGAACTGGATGTACTCTTCGGCGGCACAGCGTGGGCGGTTCCGATCCCAATCGGATCGGCAGTGAACAAACAACCAAAATAGACATAAGTGCACAACGTGCGTGACTGCTAAAAGAATTCCGACTTTAAGAAACTTGCCGATTCTGCCGATAAATCGTCGACGCCGGGCTGTTCCCGTCATTTCTGCCGGCCCGTCGCTCTTCTCTATCTTGCCCCAAGGACCAAATCGATGTTCTTCGACCGCCTGTCGCGAGGCGTGCGCCGTGTGAGGTCGGAGAGAACCAGGACTCTGCGCCCGCAGATCGAGGATCTGGAGGGACGGGGCTTGCTCTCGGCTGTGGCGCCGGAGATCGTCATGGAGTCGGCCACGACGGTCGCCTCCCGCAGCGTGACGTTTGACTACGAGGTCAAGAACGCCGACCTGGGACAATCGGTCGTCTTCGGGATCTACCGCGCGGCCGACGACCAGTTTGACCCATCCGACGTGGAGATCGGCTCGGTGACCGTGACGCCTCCGGGGCAAGCGTCCTCGACGCGCGACGACAACGGCCAGCCGGCGGGGGCTGTGGGACAGCATCAGTTGACGGTGTCGCTGCCGCAAGGGCTGCCACTCAATCCCGAGCACCCCTACGTGCTGGTCGTCGCGGACCCGGCGCACACCGCCAGCGGCGTGACCGAGGACGGGAATACGGCCTCATTCCGCACCTACACCATTGGAGTCATCACCCACGGAGGAATTCAGCCGCATTCGTGGAGTCGCGGGGTGCCGTGGGAACTCCGCATGGCGAAATCGCTCCGCGCGGAGGGCTACGACACCGTGATCGCGTACAACTGGGTCCCCTCGAGCGGGGACCCGGGTGCCGCCGCGCGGCAGGGGCCGCGACTCGCCCGGGCCGTGCTGCACGCGGCCAGCCAGTTCCCCGCCAACGATCCGGTCGACATCCACTTCATCGGCCACAGCGAGGGAACGGTCGTCAATAGTCTGGCCATCCTGAAGCTCGGTCGGGAGGAGCCCGCCCAGCTCCGGGCGGGCTACCTGGAGGAAACCTTGCTCGACCCGCACGCGGCGAACAACAAGGCGCCGGGGGGTTCGCAGTACAGCGTCGCCTCCGAATTGCTCGGCACGATCGCTCGATGGGCCATCAACGACTACCAGGCCCAGGCCCAGGACCCGCTGCCGGTGGTGCCGGCGACCGTCGACGCGGCCGAAGTGTTCTACCAGCACACGCCGATCGCCGAGGCCAAGGGCTCGAACAACGGAATCTATAACCTGTGGGGGCAGGTGCCGGTGAAGGCCGCCCCCGGCGTGCCGGTGAAGTATTACAACCTAACCGGCGTCGGCATCAGCCACGCGGGCGAGTACAGCGTCCCGGACTGGTACCAGGTGCACGTGGTCCCGACGCTGGGCAACGGCTCGGCCTTCGTCAATCCCGCCCAGTTGACCGCAGCGTTGGTTGTCGGCGGAAGCGCCGGCACGTCCAGTGAGCCGACCTATCAGGGCCAGGCCGCGCCGGGTGCGACGGTCCAGCTCTCCGCGGCGGTCCGGGGCTCGACCAGACCGATTGCGCTGGGCGGGACGGTCGCCGACGCGGCCGGGAACTGGAGCCTGACCACCGGCCCGCTGCCACCCGGCACCGCGCACGTCACCGCGCGGGCCATCGCGGTGGCCGACCCCGCCTGGCCGCATGTCTTCGTCACGCCGAAGCTGCGAGTCCAGAGTGGAATCATCGCCCTCCCGCGGGCTGGGGAGTGAGCGGCTGCGAATCCTCCAGCGGCATCCGCGCGTGGGGCCCGATCCTCCCGTCTGGCTCATGGCCGACCGATCCGGGTGTCCCGCTCCGCCGGGTCGTGTTGCCGGCGCAAGTTCCGCGCCAGGTCGATCAGGAGGAGATTCAGGGCGGTCAGGGAGAGGCAGAGGAAGAGGAAGGCCAGCGCCACGACGGTGCCGACCAGCAGGGCCAGCGCCGTGGAGCTGGAGGCGGCGCCGTCGCCGAGCACGCGTGCCAGCAGGAAGCCGAGCAACGGCAGGGTGAGCCCGGCCAAACCCAGACCCCCGTAGAACAGGAGCCGTCCCGAGGACGCGAAGAAACGGAAGGACCAGGGGTCGGGCGGCGCCCCGGCGGCGACCCGCGGCACGACCACTTCACCCGAGGGTCCCTCGTCCACGAAGGGCTCGTCCCCAGGCGACTCCGGCCAGCCGACGGCCGTCTCACTGCCAGGGTCCGCCAAGCGGAACGTCAGCTCGTATTGCGAGTCGCCCGGCCCGAGAGGGCCCCTCGCCGCTTCGCTCTCGTCCCAGCCGGCGAAGAACCCATCCCCCCTGGAGGAAGGCGTCGCGGCCCTCCCCCGTGCCGTCACCGGCACCGCGACCTCCCGGATCAACCGCGGCTCAACCCCCGCACCGGAACCCGCGCCAATCCGGAAATTCGCCGAGCATCGCCGGCAGCGCAGGTTGCTCGTCTCCGCAGCCAGGCGATCGGGCAGAGAACCCATTCGACCACAGTGGGGACACTGGATCTGCATGGCGGGCCTCCCCGGATACGCCTCCCATCGGAACCGGCTCGGCAGCCTGCGCAATTCTGCGTTTCAGAATCACGCAATCCCGAAGAACCCTATCAAACCGAACCGGGCCCGCGATTGCTACTGACGTTGCGTTTCGTCAACATAATAGATGAATCTCGCAGTCATGCAGGCCAACACACTCGCGGCTCGTGCGGGGCGCGCCGGGATCGCGGGGATGGCCTGCTCAGAGCAAGGTCCCGCGCAGGATGACCAAGGCGGCGGAGAAATAGATCACCAGGCCGGTGACGTCGACCAGGGTCGCGACGAAGGGCGCCGAGGAGGTGGCGGGGTCGAATCCCAGGCGTTTCAGGAGGAAGGGGAGCATGGAGCCGGTCAAGACGCCCCAGACGACGACGCCGACCAGAGAACAGGACACGGTGAGCCCGACCAGGCCCCAGTCGGGTCCGTAACTCCCCCAGAGACTGTGCCAGGTCGCGATCCGGATGAAGCCGATCGAGCCGAGGATGAGACCCAGCAAGATCCCCGCGAAGAGCTCGCGGCCCAGGACGCGCCACCAGTCGCGGAGCTTGACTTCGCCCAGGGCCAGGGCGCGGATGATGAGTGTCGCCGCTTGCGAGCCCGAGTTTCCCCCGCTGGAGATGATCAAGGGGATGAAGACGGCCAGGACCACGGCCTTCTCGATCTCCCGCTGGTACTGGGCCATGGCGGTGGCCGTGAGCATCTCGCTGATGAAGAGGATGATCAGCCAGGTGGCACGCTTGCGGATCATCGCCGGCAGGGGCGTGCTCATATACGGGTCGTCCAGTGCTTCCAGGCCGCCGAAGCGCTGGATCTCCCGCGTCGCTTGCTCCTCGGCCACGTCCAGGACGTCATCGAGGGTGACAATCCCGGCGAGGCGACCGTTGGCCTCGACGACCGGCAGCGCGGTGCGGTCGTACTTGCGGAAGACCTCGACCGCTTTCTTCTTGTCGTCGGTCACCACCAGGTGGACGCACTCGCCGTCCATCAAGTCGGCGACGTGGGTATGCAGCGGGGCCAGGAGCACTTCGCGGATCCTCAGGTCGTCGATCAGCCGGTGCTGGTCGTCAACGACATAGATCACGTTGAGGGTCTCGCTATCCCGGCCGTGGGTCCGGACGTGGTCGAGGACGTGCCGCATCGTCCACTCTCTGCGGACCACCACGTAGTCGGGGGTCATGAGCCGGCCGACGCTCTCGGCGTCATGGTCGAGCAAGGCGCGGGCGACGGCCCGCTCCGCGGGATCGAGCCAGCCGATCAAACGCCCGGCTTCTTCGGCCGGCAGCTCCGACAGCAGCGCGGTCCGATCGTCCGGCGCCATCGCGTTGAGCAGACCGGCCGCTTCCTCCTGGGGCAGGGCGTTGAGCACGTCGACCTGCCGGGCCAGGTCCAGATAGGCAAAGGTGTCGGCGGCCCGCTGGGGCTGGAGAAAACGGAGGACGTGGACCTGCTCGTCGATGGCCAAGGCGCTGAGCAACTCGGCCAGGTCGGCCGGGTACCATCGATTGACGACCTCGCCCAGCGTGGCGTCGTCCCGCGCCTCGATCAGCTCGCGGATCTCCGGTAATGCCAGTTTCCCCAGCATGGTTGGGCGACTCCAAAGCCGATCCGAGGACGGGTTTCGACACCCGCGCGCTGCCCGACCGCGGACGCTGGCGGCAAGGTAACGCCCACCCTACCAAGAACTTGACGAGGCGGCGAGGGGCGATTAGAGTCTACCCGCGGCGGTTCTCCGCGGCAGGCGCATGGCTGGGGAATTCCAGATTCCAGATTCCAGATTCCAAATGGGGAGGAATCCGGAATCGGGCCGCCGACCTCGGCAATCGGGCCGCCGGCCTCGGCAATCGGGCCGCCGGCCTCGGCAATCGGGCCGCCGGCCTCGGCAATCGGGCCGCCGGCCTCGGCAATCGGGCATCTGGAATCTGGAATCTGGAATCTGGAATCTGGAATCCGGAATCTGGAATCCGGAATCCGGAATCGGCCCTTCATCTTGATTCGCGGCCGAGGGCCGCGTTCGGATCGAGCCGGCTCAAGAGGGTCGGCACCGGCACCGCGGGAGTCCTCCATGGCGAGCCAGGTTCGCGATCGCACGATGGATGGCCAGACGTGCCTGGTCACCGGCGCCACCTCGGGGATCGGCGAGGTGACGGCGCGGGAGCTGGCGCGGCGCGGGGCGCGCGTGCTGATCGTCGGCCGCGCCCCCGAGCGCTGCGCCGCCACGCTGGACCGCATCCGCGGCGAGACGCCCGCAGCCGCGGCCGAGTCGATGATCGCCGACCTGTCCTCTCAGGCCGGCGTGCGGCAGCTCGCCGAACAGGTCCGCGCGCGTTGCCAGCGGTTGGATGTGCTGCTGAATAACGCGGGCGGGATGTTCTTGACCCGCCGCGAGAGCGTCGACGGCATCGAGATGACCCTGGCCCTCAACCATCTCTCGTATTTCCTCCTGACCCACCTGCTGCTCCCCTTGATCACCTCGAGCGCGCCGGCGCGGATCGTCAACGTCGCATCCGATGCGCACAAGGGCGCCTCGATCCATTTCGACGACCTCCAGAGCCGGGCCAGCTACAGCGGCTGGCGGGCCTACCAGCAGTCCAAGCTCGCCAACATCCTCTTCACCTACGAGCTGGCCCGGCGGCTCGACGGCACGGGCGTGACGGTCAACACGATGCACCCCGGCTTCGTGCGAACCGGCTTCTTCCGGGAGATGGAGGGCTGGAAAGGCTGGCTGATCCGGCGCTGCGCCGACCTCGTTGCGATCGCGCCCGAGCAGGGAGCGCGGACCCTGATTTACCTGGCGAGCTCACCCGAGGTCGCCGGCCTGACCGGGCGTTATTTCGTCAAGGAGAAGCCCGTGGCGTCGTCGGCCGCGTCGCAGGATCAGGCCCTGGCCCAACGGCTGTGGCGCGTCAGCGAGGAGCTGACCGGAATGCCCGCGCCCGCAACGACCTGACCCGGCCCCGATTCTCGATCCTCAACCCCGCTCGGGTCGTGCTTCCGGGCGTGCGCACCGCCGGGCGATCCGAGGCCTATCGAACCGCCCACAAGCGAATGTCGTTATCGAATCCCGTCGCCGCGATGAGGTCGCCCTGGGGAGCGATGGCCAGATGGGTCAGGCACAGACCCTGACCGTTGAGTCTCGCCCGCAGCTCACCGTTGGCCACCGTCCAGAGTCGAACGAAGCTATCGCTTCCCGCCGTGGCGATCATCCGGCCATCCGGGGAGAAGGCCACGGCGTTGGTGCCGATGGTGTGCCCCTCCAGGACCCTCACCCGTCGACCGGTCCTCAGGTCCCAGAGTTGGACCGGGGACTCCCAGGGGCAGGCAGCGGCGCACAGGGTCCCATCGGGTGAGATGGCGACCGACGCGATCGGGCCGCCGGACTCCCGGTTCACCTCCTGCCGGCGACCGGTCGGGAGGTCCCAGATCGCGATCGACTTCTCCTCGACCTCGCCGGAAACCAGCGAGCGACCATCCGGGGAAAAGGCGAGCGACAGGGCCTGGAACCGCCCGCGCAGAACCCGCCGGGGCCGGTGGGCGGCCAGGTCCCAGAGCACGATGTCGACGCCCGGGTCGGTGGTCGCGGCCAGCGTGCCGCCGTCGGGCGCAAAGGCCAGGGCCTTGCACCCCCGGATCGGCAGGTCCCGGGACAACGGTGATCGACCCGCCTCCAGCTCCCAGAGTCGGACATTCCGTGCCGCCCCACCGGCGGCGAGGAAGCGCCCATCGGGCGAGAAGGCCGTCGCGCGGGCGATCCCCGGGAAGTCCAGGTGCTCGATGGCCTCCCACCGGCTCGCGACTCCGCGCAGGACCACGCCGCCCCGCAGATCGGCCGTCGCCATCCTCGACCCATCGGGCGAAAAGGTCAGGGACGTGGCGATGACCCCCGTGGCGCCCCGAACGCACTGCAAGGGCGGTTCCGCGTTCGTGCCCTGGAGCTCCACCAACCAGACCAGGGCGAGCGCGAGGCCCCCGATCATGCCGATCCGTTCCCGGGTGAACCGCCGTGGCCGCACCCGAGCGACCCGAGCCTTGATCGCTCCGGAACCACTCGGATCCTCAGCCATCGCTGCGCGGGCGGGTTCTCGCCGCATCGGTCAGTCCCTTCCGTCCTTCAAGTCGCTACCCTGGGATCGCAGCCCTCCGGCCGCTGCTCCCTCCCGCCTCCCCGCGCAACGCCAGGCCCCTGGTTCTCCCTCCCAAGAAGTCGCCGCGGGGAGCGGTTTTCTTACGTGCACCCCACGACGCCGGGCCAGCCCATCGCCTTCTCCCAGGAACGGACGCGAACACGGTTCGAAGACTCAGCCCTAAAGAATTCGTTGCGGCGACCAGACTATTGAAGCCACCGCGGGAAAAGGATTGCCGAAGGGCGGGCGCCAGTCGCAACCGGAGGCGACGGCAACCGTTCGGGACGATGACCGGTCAGCACGATGGCTGCGCCGGGAGTCGTTGGCTCGGGATCGGACGGAGGGCGCGCCGACTCGGTGGTGGAACGCCGTGGAGAAACGGCGTGGGTGCTCCACCGAATCGGACCGTCGCGCATCGTGGTGGGTTCGCGCCGGGCGGATCCCCGGGAAGATCCGGGATGAACCGGCGCTACCCACGAGGTTGGTCCTTCTGCTTGACAAGGTCACTGCGACCCCGGCACAAGCGCCGCGGCGTGCGAACCTGACGGGGGAGCGACATCCGGAGGCTCCCTCACGCGGGGGTCGAACGAGGAGGAGAGCCCCTTCACCACGGCCCCCAGCCATCGGTGTTTCGTCGGCCTGCTTCCCCCCCAGCCGATCGTGGCGGCGGTTTTCGTCTCCTCCTCTTCACGACTTGGGGTGTGTGCATCTTGAGTCGGTCTGAAGGGAATCAGGATCGATCCAGCTCGCGAACCCGTTCCTGCCGAACGCCAGGCGGATGGGTGCGCCCAGGAGGGGTCCGCGGATGCGCCGAGGCGGGATGGTCTCACCAAGGCGCGCCCCTGGAGAGACCGCCGTTTTTTCGATCGAGGGTGCTTGTGCTCTCCCCCCCGCCGGCCGTATGTTAGATGGACCTCCGGAGCAGGTTTGGCCACGGAGTGCCAGGGGCGGTCGCCGATGATCGCTTCGTGCGGGAGATGGCGCCGGCTCGTCTCCGGAGTGGGGTGGGATCAGCACCTGGACGGCCTATGGCGACACCCGAGGTCCTGGACTTCTCCAAGCTGCTGGCGCCGATCCCGGGGGACTCGCCGTCGGGGACGGATCTCCGCGCTGATCCGTCGGCGGTCTCGGATCTGCGCACGACGCGGAACGCCCGCGATGCCGCCACCGCGGCCGAACGCCAGCAGATCGAGAAGGGCGACGAGACCATCGTTCCGGATTGGCGGCCGGTGCTGGACCGCGGGACCAAGGCGCTGGCCGAGAAGACCAAGGACCTGGACATCACCGCCTGGCTGACCGAAGCCCTGGTCCGGCTGCGGGGTTTCGCCGGGCTCCGCGACGGCTTCCGGCTGGCCAGCGAGCTGGTCGAGAGGTTTTGGGAGAGCCTCTACCCGCCTCCGGAAGACGGCGTGGCCATCGAGGAGCGGTTTGCGCACGTGCTCCAGCTCAGCGGGATCGAGAAGGCGGGGACCTTGATCGTCCCGGTCCGGAGGATCCCCTTGTGCGATTCATCCAACGTCGGACGACTGAGCTACGCCCATTACCTGATCGCCAAGGACCTCGATCAGCTCAAGGACGCCGACGCGAAGAAGAAGCGGATCGAGGGGGGCGCCGTCACCCTGGAGATGATCCGCACGGGGATCGCCGAGACGCCGCCCAAGTTCTACGGCGACCTGATGGAGGACCTCCAGCAGGCCGCCGACCAGTTCGATCGCTTCTGCGCCAGCTTCAGCGCCAAGTCGGGTTACGATCCGCCCTCCGGCGACCTCAAGAAGGTGATCGAGGACTACCGGGACGCCGTCACGCTCCTGGCCAAGGACAGGATTCCCAAACCCCAGGCCGCCGCGGCCGTGGCCGCACCCGGCACGGCCGCCGCGGGGGGCGGGGCGGTCCCAGGCGCGGCCGCGGCGCCGCCGGTGGACCCCTCCGTCATCAAGGACCGCAACGACGCGATGGACCGCCTGCTGAAGATCGCCGGCTACTTCCGGACCAACGAACCGCAGTCGATTATCCCCTACGCCCTGGAACAGATTGTGACCTGGGGTAAGATGTCCTTGCCGGAGTTGCTCTCCGAGCTGATCCCCGACGAGGGTCAGCGGAAAAACGTGTTCAAACAGGTGGGCATTAAGCCCCCCGAGAAGGAGAAGTCCAAGTAGGCGTCGGATCCGCGGGCAAGCGTCACGACGGTTCACCGTCGGAGTAAGACGGTCGACCCACGCGCTCGCGGTCGCCTGGGGAGAGGTCATCGGGCCCGGTCGATCCAGCGTCGCCTGATCCGACCGGCTCGGTAGCAAACGCGCGTGTTCTCGGTTGCACCGGGAGCCTGGCTTTCCTGATCGGTCACTTTTGTTTGGGAGTCATCACCGCTATGTCTTCCGCCAGCATCCACGACAAGTTGAGCCGGGTGCGCAAGCCTCGCGTTCACATCACTTACAAGGTCGAGACCGAGGGGGCGGTCGTCGAGAAAGAACTCCCGTTCGTGGTGGGAGTGCTCGGCGATTTCTCCGGCAAGTCGACCCAGCCGCTGAAGCCGCTGAAGGACCGCAAATTCATCCAGATCGACCGCGACAACTTCGACGACGTCATGGCGCGGATGACGCCCGGGTTGGAGTTCAAAGTGGAGAACACCCTCAAGGGCGACCAGAGCGAGCTGGGCGTCAAGCTCCAGTTCAACTCGATGGCGGACTTCGAGCCGGGCCGGATCGTCGAGCAGGTCGAGCCTCTGAAGAAGTTGCTGGAGACGCGCGACAAGCTCCGCGACCTCCTGACCAAGGTCGATCGCTCCGACGAGCTGGAGGGCCTGCTCGAGAAGATCCTCCAGGACAAGGACGCCATGAACAAGTTGTCAGAGTCCCTCGGTTCGACAGGGTCTTCAGATGCGGAGGCGAAAGAATGAGTACCGGCGAACAAGTCCAGTCCGCACCCGGTGCGGCCGCAGCCCAGGTCCAGGAGATCAGCCTGGATGACATCATCAACGCGACCAAGCAGACCGAGCGCCCCCGCGCCCAGGAGCTGATCGGCACGCTGGTAGACCAGGCGCTGGCCGGCGTCGTCAAGTACGACCGGAACGTCACCAAGACGATCACGGCCGCCGTCAAGGCCCTGGACGAGAAGCTCTCGACCCAGTTGGCCGCCATCCTCCACCATCCCGACTTCCAGAAGCTGGAGGGGTCCTGGCGGGGGCTCAATTACCTGGTCATGAACAGCGAGACCAGCGCCACGCTCAAGATCAAGGTGTTCAACGTCACCAAGCGCGAGCTGTTCAAGGACGTCGACAAGGCGGTCGAGTTCGATCAGAGCCAGATCTTCAAGAAGCTGTACGAGCAGGAGTACGGCATGGCCGGCGGCGAGCCCTATGGGGCGCTGATCGGCGACTATGAGTTCTCCAACCACCCGGAGGATATCGACCTGCTGTCGAAGATGTCCAACGTGGCGGCGGCGGCGTTCGCGCCGTTCGTCTCGGCCGCCGCGCCCCAGCTCTTCGGCTTCGATGACTGGCAGGAGCTGTCCAAGCCGCGCGACCTGGAGAAGATCTTCACGTCCATCGAGTACACCAAGTGGCGGTCCTTCCGCGACTCGGAGGACTCGCGGTTCGTGACCTTGGTGATGCCCCGCGTGCTGGCGCGCACGCCCTACGGCGCCAACACCAAGCCGATCGAGGAGTTCGCCTTCGAGGAGGTCGATCCCAGCAAGCCGGTCCCCCACAACCACTTTACCTGGATGAACGCGGCCTACGTGATGGGAACCAAGCTCACCGACGCCTTCGCCAAGTACGGCATCTGCGTCGCCATCCGGGGGGCCGAGGGTGGGGGCAAGGTCGAGGGCCTGCCGGCGTTTACCTTCACCAGCGACGACGGGGACAAGGACCTCAAGTGCCCCACCGAGCTGGGCATCACCGACCGCCGCGAGGCGGAGCTGAGCAAGCTGGGCTTCCTGCCGTTGTGCCACTACAAGAACACCGACTACGCCGTGTTCTTCGGCGGCCAGACCGCGCAGAAGCCCAAGAAGTTCGACCGCCCCGAGGCCACCGCCAACGCGGCGATCTCGGCGCGGATGCCCTACATCATGGCCACCTCGCGGTTTGCCCACTATCTCAAGGTCATGGCCCGCGATATGATCGGCTCGTTCAAGGAGGCCGGCAATATCGAAGACGACCTGAACCGCTGGATCAAGAATTACGTCAACTCCAACGAGAAGGCCGGCCAGGAGACCAAGGCCAAGTACCCCCTCCGCGAGGCCAAGGTCGCCGTCAAGGAAGTTCCCGGCGCGCCGGGCTCCTACACCGCCCAGGTCTGGATGCGGCCCTGGCTGCAGTTCGAGGAGCTGACCGCCGCGCTGTCGATGGTCGCCAACTTGCCCAAGGCGCAGGGCTGAGCTTGGTCGGATGACTCCGGCAAGGAAGTAGGTCAGGCTTTCCGGCCTGACAGCCTTGGGACGTCAGGCTGGAAAGCCTGAACCACGCCAATTCCTTCCTTGCCGGAGTAATCCTCATGACGACTGGCCAGGGACTCAGAACCAACGAGGAGATCGCCCGCCGGCTGGGCCGAGAAATCGCCCGGCTGGATGACCTGATCGCGCGGCAGGTCAATGTGATTCTGCATCATCCCGCGTTCCAGAGGTTGGAGGCGTCCTGGCGCGGGCTGAAATACCTGGTGGAGAGGCTGCCGGACGATCACACGGTCAAGCTCAAGGTCCTGAACCTGACCTGGGCCGAGCTGGTCGCCGACCAGAATCGCGCGCTGGAGTTCGACCAGAGCCATCTGTTCCGGAAGGTCTACGAGGCGGAGTTCGGCCACCCCGGGGGCGAGCCGTATGGGTTGCTCCTGGGGGACTATGAGATCCATCACCGTCCCAGCGCCGATCATCCGACCGATGACCTGGAGGCCCTGGCGAAGGTCGCGGGGGTGGCGGCGGCGGCGTTCGCACCGTTCCTCACGGGGGTCCATCCCTCGTTCTTGGGCCTGGACAGCTTCACCGAGCTGGAGCGGTCGCTGGACCTGACCAAGATCTTCGAGCAGGTGGACTACATCCGGTGGCGCAGCTTGCGTCAGGCCGAGGATTCCCGGTTCGTGGGCCTGACCCTGCCGCGCATCTTGATGCGGCTGCCCTACGGCACGCCGGGGGCGCCGCGCGACGGTCTGGGACTGCGCGAGGACGTCGCCGGACCGGACCGCAGCAAGTATCTCTGGGGGAACGCCGTGTACGCCCTCGGGGCGGTCGTGGTCCGCAGCTTTGTTCATTCTCAGTGGCTGGCGGATATTCGGGGTGTCCGGACCGGCGTGGATTCCCGCGGGGTCAAGGTCTGCCTGGATGACGCGGGGCTGGTCAGCGGGCTGCCCATCCATTCGTTCGCGACCGACCGGCTCGGCGTGGCCACCAAGTGCTCGACCGACGTGATCATCACCGACTCCCAGGAGAAAGGGATCAGCGAGCTGGGCTTCATCCCGCTCTGCCATTGCCACGACACGGAGTTCTCGGCCTTCTACAGCAACCAATCGATCCAGAGGCCGGCAACCTACGACGACCCCCGCGCGACCGCCAACGCACGGCTCTCCACCATGCTCCAGTACATGCTCTGCGTGGCGCGGTTTGCCCATTACATCAAGGTCCTCGCGCGCGACATGACCGGCTCGGCGATCACTCCGGAGATCTGCGAAGACGAGCTGCGCAAGTGGCTTCAGAACTATGTGACGGGCTCGGATCACGCCGGGCCGGAGACCAAGGCGCGGTATCCGCTGCGCGAGGCCAGGGTCCAGGTGCGCGAGCTGCCCGACCGGCCGGGAAGCTATACCTGCCAGATCCACTTGCGGCCCCACTATCAACTTGACCAGATGTTCATGTCCGTAAGGCTCTCGACCAGGCTTGCCGAGGGTCGAGCCGGCTGATGGGGGTTTTGACCGTGAATGCTCATGAATTGTTCGAGGCTGGTCGGTTGCGTGAGGCCGTGACGGCGTCGCTGGCGGACGTGCGCGAGCACCCCAGGGACACGGCGCGGCGGCTGCTCCTGGCGGAGCTGCTCAGCTTCTCCGGCGAGCTGGAACGCGCCGACAATCAATTATCGGCGCTGGGTCAGAACGACCCGCAGGCGATGGCGCTGATCATGTTGTTCCGGCACCTGATTCGAGCCGAGCAGGCGCGGCAGGACGTCTGGACTCAGGGCCGAATGCCCGAGTTCTCGGGCCAGCCGGACGCCGCGGTGCGGCTGCTCCTGGAGGCGGCCATCCGGGTCCGCGAGGGGGCGCTGGCCGAGGCGGTCGGCCTGCTCGCCCAGGCCGAGGAGCAGCGGCCCAAGCTGGCCGGCGCCTGCAACGGCCAGCCGTTCGCGGACTTCCGCGACCTGGACGACCTGGCCGCAGGCATCCTCGAGGCCCTGACGATGAACGGCCAGTATTACTGGGTCCCGCTGGGGCGGATCGCGACGATCGAGTTTCGCGAGCCCGTGCGGCCGCGCGACCTGCTCTGGCGGCGGACCCACCTGGTCCTCCGCGACGGGGCCGACATCGAGGTCTTCTGCCCGGTGCTCTATCCGGGCTCGGCGGCCGAAACCGACGACATGCTCCGGCTCGGCCGCGCCACCGACTGGCGCGGCGGCGACGGCACCCCGGTCCGCGGCGTCGGCCAGCGCACCTTCCTGGTCGGCGAAGAGGCGACCTCGATCCTCGAGATCCAGACTGTCACCTTCTCGGCATCGGGCGGCGAGTCGACAGTGGCCAGTGGTGAGTAAAGAAAAGACAGCATATGCCCGAGATCCGGCCCGACCAACCACTGCTCCCGTCGGTCCTCGACCGGCTGATCGACCACGAGCCCGAGGTTCGCCGCGAGGCGCCGCGGAGCCGCAACCAGTTGCTGCGCGACTTGAAGCAGTCGGTGCGGCGCGACCTGGAGAACCTCCTCAACACGCGGATCCGCTGCGTCCCCACGGCACCGGAGCTGAAGCATCTGAAGAAGTCGCTGGTCAATTACGGCATCCCCGACATGACGGGTGCCTCGCCGGTCTCGCCCAAGGATCGCGAGGAGTTTCGCAAGACGATCGAGACCGTGCTGAGGCAGTATGAGACGCGGCTCAAGAAGCTGCGGGTGAAGCTGATCGATACGCCCCAGGCGATCGACCGCACGATCCGGTTCCATATCGACGCCATGTTGCAGGCCGAGCCGGCCCCCGAGCCGATCGCGTTCGACTCGACCCTGCGGCTGGCGGACGGGTCGTTCGAAGTGAAGGGGGAGGCGAATGCCTGACGAGCTGCTGGATTATTACAACCGGGAGCTCCGTTTCATTCGTGAGCTGGCCAATTCCTTCGCCCGATCGCATCCCAAGATCGCCGAGCGGCTGCGGCTCAGCGCCGACGACGCCGCCGATGATCCCCACGTCGAGCGCTTGATCGAGGCGTTCGCCTATCTGACCGCGCGCATTCGCCTCAAGCTCGATGACGATCTCCCGGAGATCACCGAATCGCTGCTGAATCTCATTTACCCGCATTACCTGGCCCCGGTCCCATCGATGGCCATCGTGCAGTTCCAGCTCGACCCGGAGCAGGTCCAGTTGACCAAGGGGCACGTGATCCCGCGACATACCGAGCTCCAGACCGAGTTGATCGAGGGGAAGCCCTGCCAGTTCCGGACGTGCTACCCGGTCACCCTCTGGCCGATCGAGCTGAAGCAGGCCGGGCTGGCGGAGGCGCCGTTCGTGGCGCCCGAGACACCGTACTCCGGAGAGGCCACCGCGGTGCTCCGGCTGAGCCTGGCCTCCCTGACCAAGGAGATCACGTTCGCGGCGATGGGTCTGGACGTGCTCCGGCTGTTCCTGCGGGGCCAGCCGCACAACGTGCATCGGCTCTACGAGCTGCTCCTCAATCACACGATCGGCGTGGCGGTGGCCGGCTCGGCCCGGGACCCTCAGCCGACGCTGCTGGAGCGCGATTGCGTGCGTGCGGTGGGCTTCGAGCGGGACGAGGGCTTGCTCTCCTACCCGGCCCGGTCCTTCCTGGGATACCGGCTGCTGACCGAGTACTTCGCCTTCCCCCAGAAGTTCCTGTTCGTCGACCTGGTGCTGCCTCAGCGGGCTCTCGCCGACCTGGGCCAGCAGTTGGAGGTCTACCTGTTCCTGAACCGGTCGGTCCCGGAGCTGGTCCGGACCGTCACGGCGCAGACGTTCCCGCTGGGCTGCACGCCGATCATCAACCTGTTCAAGCAGCGGGCCGAGACGATCTCGTTGACTCACACGGATTTCGAGCTGCCGGTGGTGCCGGATCGCCGGTTGCCGCTGGCTTACGAGATCTACTCGATCGACCGTGTCGTCGCGACGCCTCCCCAGGGCAGCCCGGTGGAATACCGCCCGTTCTTCTCGGTGAAACATGCCGTCGATCGGGCTGCCGAGACGCGGTACTGGCACGCGACGCGGCGGCGGGCCGAGGAATCCGGGGTCGTCGGCGACAGCGGGACGGATGTGTCGATCGCGCTGGTCGACCTGAAGTTCCGACCCTCGGCGCCGGCGAACTGGACGCTCGACGTCGAGACCACCTGCTTGAACCGCGACTTGCCCGAACGGCTCCCGTTTGGTGGGGATCAGCCCCGGCTGGAGATGACCCAGGGGAAGGGGCTGGTGGCGCGGATCCGCTGCCTGACGCCGCCGACGCGGACCCTCCGCCCCGAGCTGGGCCACGGGGCGCAGTGGCGGCTGATCTCCCACCTGGCGCTGAATCACCTCTCCCTGGTCGATGACGACCAGGCGGAATCGTTCCGCGAGATCCTCAAACTGTATGATTTCAAGGACTCGGAGGAGACGCGCGGGCAGATCGACGGCTTGCTCAGCGTCCGGGGTCGGCGCGTCGTCGGTCCGGTCCGGACCGAGGGTCCGCTGGCCTTCTGCCGAGGCATCGAGGTGACCATCCGGCTGGACGAGGATCGGTTCACCGGCGGCGGGCTGTTCCTCTTCGCCAGCGTGCTGGAACGCTTCCTGGCCCTGTATTGCACCCTGAACTCGTTCACGAAACTGATTGCCACCGTCAAGGGGCGTGAAGGGGAGCTGCGGCGATGGCCTCCGCGGATGGGAGAGAACTTGCTGGTGTGAGTCGCGCGCTCTGGGAATCTCCCTACCGGTTCGACTTCTACCAAGCCGTTCGCCTGCTGGAGTTTTGCCGCCGGGAGCGCCGCGGCGACCAGCCGGCACCGGTGGGGGCGGTGGGGCATGACGATGCCGATGGCGAGCTGGTCCGCTTCCGCGCCCAGGTCGCGCTCAGCTTCCCGGCCGCCGCCATCAGCGAGCTCCGGCACCGCACCGGCGCCGAGGGCGATGCCGAGGCCCCATCTCCCCCGGAGATGACCGTCACCTTCCTCGGGCTGACCGGCCCCAGCGGCGTGCTGCCGCGCCATTACACCGAGCTCCTGGTCCAGCGGGTCCGCCAGAAGGACGCCGCGCTGCGCGATTTCCTCGATCTCTTCAACCACCGGCTGATCTCGCTGTTCTACCGCGCCTGGGAAAAGTACCGCCTGCCGATCGGTTACGAGCGCTCCCAGCTCGACGACCCGGCCCGCCAGCCCGACCTGGTCACCCGCGGCCTCTTCTGCCTGGTGGGGATGGGGACACCCGGCCTGCGCCGCCGCCTCGATCTCGACGATGAAGCCTTCGTCTACTTCAGCGGACACTTCGCCCACTACCCCCGGTCGGCGACGGCCCTGGAGTGCGCCCTGGAAGACTTCCTCGAGATGCCTGTCCGCGTGCAACAGTGCCAGGGCCAGTGGTTGAACCTCGAGCGCGACGACCAGGCCGAGATGCCCAGTGTCCGGAATCCCCAGGGGCGCAACAACCAGCTCGGCGTCAACCTGGTGGTCGGCACCCGCGTCTGGGACGTTCAGAGCAAGTTCCGCCTCCGCATCGGTCCGCTCACCTGGCGGCAATTCCGGACGTTGATGCCCAACGGCGATGCCCTGCGGCCGCTCTGCCAGTTCACGCGCACCTACGCCGGCCTGGCGCTGGATTTCGATGTCCAGCCGGTCCTTCCCCCCCACGAGGTCTGGCCGGCCCGCGGTCCCCACGACCCGGGAGGCGCCCGATTGTCTCCCGATCCCGACGACGGTCCTTACCTGGGATGGAACACCTGGATGCCCAGCGCGACCCGCGATCGCCCGGCCGACGACGCGATCTTCCTGCTGGAAGATGTCTGATGGTCCCAGGTTTTCTCGATTTTCCGCAAAATCGGCGAAATCCTCGCGGTCGTCACAGCCGATACAATCTTCAGGACACAACCATTTCGCGCGCGAGCCGTTTCCCCAACCGACCGCCTCGGTCCGAAGCGGTCCGGAGGGAGGCTTTGCGTGGTCACACCGAGCACGGCGCTCCCTCCAACCCAGAGACCCACTTCCGGATGGCCTCGATCGCAGCGGCCGGGAATCCGAACCAGGCACTCCCTGCCTTGGCTGCACCATCCAGGCGATGATGGCGAGGTCGGAGAAATGGGTGGACGGAACAGGACACAGCGTGCCCAGGGAAGGGGCGAGAGCATGAGAATCAAGCAGATCGGTACGATCCTCCTCGTCCCGTTCGCAGCGGCTGGGATCGGGATGCGGACTGCTCAGGCGCAGGTGGCATCTCCGCCAGCGTCCTCCACAAACGTCATTTCCCTGGAACCTGCCGGTGAATCGGCCGGGGGTGTGGCACCGTCACCCAGGCGGCAGTCGGGACCTCCGTCATCGGCGATGAGCCAGGGATGGGCCGTCGCTCCATCGCCTCAGGATCTGGATTTCCGCGGGCTCGGAGGCAATGCGGCGCTGAAGCAGCTCCGGAATCCCTATGGCGGAGGAGGTGTGCCCCCCGCAGCCGGGTGTCGGACCCCTGCGACGATGGCCGGACCCCACCCGGTGACCGCGTCGCCCCAGGGGTTGGATTCTCG
>JAJPJC010000019.1 GCA_021324445.1 Isosphaeraceae bacterium | reverse complement strand
GCGGTGTTGATCGCCTTGCTGCTGCCGGCGGTGCAGGCGGCGCGGGAGGCGGCCCGCCGCGCCCAGTGCGTGAATAACCTCAAGCAACTGGGCCTGGCCGTGCACAATTACGTCAGCCAGGTCAATTCGTTCCCTTCCGAGTGCTATGAGGGCACGAATACCAACGACTGGCAGCCCTGGCCGACGGCCTGGACGGTGGCGGTCCTGCCCGAGATGGATCAGTCGGCGCTGTACAACGCGATCAACATGGCCTCGTATACCACGGTCTACCCGGACAATACCACGGGGGGATACACCCAGCTTGCCATCCTCCTCTGCCCCTCCGAGAACATCAAGCAGCGGCCGAGCGGCGTTTGGGGCACGACCAACTACGTCAACAACACCGGTTACCCCGGCACGATCCAGGCCTGGACCGGGGTGATCATCCCCGGCCCCAACCTGTGGACCAGCGGCACCTTCGCGCCCATCGGCTTCCAGGCCGTCACCGACGGGTCGTCGAACACGGCCATGCTCAGCGAGCGGCTGATCGGGTTGCAGGCCGGGACTCCGATCCCCGTCAACTCGCCTCTCGCCAAGCGCGTGATGTTCCCGACGTCCATCTACTTGACCGCCAATGCCAACAATGCCCAGGCGGCCCTGAACTTCGTGGCCACGTGCAAGAGCCTGCCGGGAACGACGCTCTCGGCCGATACGATCACGGCAGGCTTCTCCTGGCACAGCACGATGGCCTACCTGGGCGACAACGTCAGCTACGACCACTTCAATACGCCCAACGGCCTCTCCTGCGCCGACACCAACAGCGAGGGCGTCGGCGGCGGGCCGTGGTGGGGTGGAACCATCAGCGCCGTTTCGGCCAACAGCAACCACCCGGGGGGCGTGAACGTCGGATTCGCCGATGGTTCGGTCAAGTTCATCAAGGACTCGATCAGTCTCCAGACCTGGTGGGCGCTCGGCTCCCGCAATGGCGGCGAGGTCGTGAGCTCGGACCAGTATTGATCGAGCGGCCGGCGGTTGCGGGCGCGGTGTGGCTCCAGGCGGCATTCGGAGATGATCAGTCTGATGCGACGAACTCTCCGCGGTTGGACCGTGGCGGCAGTCCTGGCCGGCCTGTGGGCCGGCTGGGGTTGCGGGGCCGGCGGCCCCGAGCCGGGGATGTTGAAGGACCCGCCCAAAGAGCCGCCGGGCATGCCCGGCATGGAGGCCATGAAGGAGATGAAGAAGGACCCCGCCAAATTGCGGAAACTGCTCGAGCAGGCCGCCAAGAAATCGCGAGCCGGCCGGCGATGAGCCCCGCGGTGGGACCGAGCGGGAATTCAGAGCCGCCGTCAGCGTCTCCTCCAGTCCTTCCCGGGGGCTCGAAGCCGCATGGAGCCGAGCCGATGGCCTCGCCCCGGGCAACCCGCGCCCAGGGCACGCCTTGAGGCCCTCGGGACCCAGGGCTCCAGACGCCATCGCGGTCTTGCTCGGCCCGACGAGGAAAGCCCGCAACTCAGCCTATCGTCATTTCAATGAATAATTGAATTGGAATTTTGACGGGACGATCCTCAATCGGGGAGGCGATATTCCCGCACCTCGGCCGGACGGCTTTGTGACGCCGGCACGCCGACGTAGATGGTCCGGCGATCCACGGCCAGGGCTCCCGTCCGGCTGTGGGGCGGCAAGGGCGAGCCGCTCCACCGGGAAGGGCGGCCTGCGCCGTCAATGGCGAACAGATCGAGCGAGGCTCCGGCCCCGCCCGGGTCGCCCGCGGTGGGTAACTCTCCACCCCCGATCACGGCGACCAAACCCGACCGGGCATCGAAAAACAGGTCATCCGATTCCGGAGGGCAGGGAGCTTCACCGAGGATGGAACCATCCCGCGTGCTCAGGCTGATGAGCCGAGCCGGCTTCCTCGCGACGACAAAGAGCCGATCGTGGGCCGGGTCCAAGGTCATGGGGAAGTTGCCCGCCCGACCGGTGAGCCTTCGCTCCCAGAGCAGTTCACCGGTCGAACGTTTCAGCCCGACCACGGTGCCGTCTGCCGCCGACCGCTTGCCGGCCGGGACGTTGGCGAAAATCGCCTCGCCGGACGGGTGAAGCTGAAACCCCTCCGGCATCCGCGGCAGGCCCAGCTTCCGGTCGGGCCGCAGGGTGTCGCCGTCGAAACTGGCCAGGCCGCCAGGCCCTTCGCCGCCGAAGCTCACCCAGATCTTACCGTCGCGGGCGATCCGGACATTATCGGCATCTTCGCCGACGGCCACCGATCTCGCGGACCTGGGAACGCCGGGTTCAAACCGATTCAGCCTGCCGTCGCCGCCGGTCGCGACATAGACGAAGCGGCCGGCGACCGCGACACCCTGGGGGCCGGGAAGTTTGTCGATCGTCCCGATTCGTTTTCCGGCGTCGAGGTCGATCACTTCCAGCGAACCGTGGGCGACGCAGGCGATGAAGAGCCGCCGCGTCGGGGAGTCGTAGGCCATGTGATCGAGCCGGCCCGGGATTCCCGTCCGATCCGCCGGCCCGCGGACCCCCTCCAGGGAAAAGGTGCGATTGAGCACCGGAGCGGAGTTCCCCTCCGCCGCCTTGCTGGCAGCTGAAGGAAGCTGAGGGCCGGCACTCAGAACGGCCGGCAGAGCGACAAGGATGACGAGGAAACCCACCGAACCGTCTCCCGTCCCGAGATCAGTAGTTATCTCCGGAGACGACTTCGCCGCCGGTGACCGTCCCCAGCGACCGCCAGACCATCCCGTCGATCGTGCTCTTGACGAACCGCACGCTGCCATCGCCCAGCAGCGTGTTCACGCCGCCGGGGTGGTAGCTGCGGGCATTGATCGCCGAGAACGTCGGCCCGCCGTTCTCCTCGTTCTTGCCGTTGAGATCCAGGTCCATCCCCGGATAGAACGATCGGCCGATGATCGCCTTGTTGGGCGGCCAGGCCGTCGTGAACCCCCCCGCGTGCACGTGGCCGTCGGACCACTCCGTGTGGAACTCGTACTGGTTCTCGGTGACGCACAGCCCGTTGTCGTACTCCGGCGCCACCTGGAACGGGTTGGCATAGGGGCTCGGGATGTTGTTGGGGTTGTTGACCGACGGCAGCGTGGTGAACCGGCAGTTCGACGCGGTCTGATAGGCTTTGACCTCGGCGGCCAACAGCGTCTGGCTCAGGCCGTCGGTGATCGACGCCAGCCGCAGGCTCCGGTTGGGGCCGAAGGCCTGGCGGTTAAACGGCCCGTTGAACCCGCCCCAGACGAACCAATCACCCCCGCACATCCCGTAATTGATCACCCCGGAGAGGCCGTAGTCGTGCGTGGAAACCTGGGGCCGGACCTCGCTCGGGCAGATGAACCCATTCACGGTCAGCGAGATGACCGTGGCGTTGATCGGGTCTTCCTTGAACACGATGATGTTCGCGGCGTTGTAGAGCGGGTTTCCCTCCATGTAGGGCAGCAGGCGGGCCTGGGCACTCCAGCCGGTGTCGTAATAGACGGTATTGCCGGTGCCCAGCAGGGACATCGTCATGGGCAAGGCACTCGCCGCCGTCTCGTAGTTGTGCAGGGCCAGGCCGAGCTGCTTCAGGTTGTTCGTGCACTGCATCCGGCGGGCGGCCTCGCGGGCCGCCTGCACGGCCGGCAAGATCAGGGCGATCAGCACGGCGATGATCGCGATCACCACCAGGAGCTCGATGAGCGTGAAGCCGCGATGCCTGCCGGGTCTCGCCATGGGTCCCTCTTCCTCGCGACGAGATCGGTGTTTCGCCGGCGGGCCGGAACCCGCCGCGGGCGCTGGATTCGACGTTCGGTCCTGCCAGCGTCGGCCCCCCGCCGCCGGCCGCATGGACGCCGTTTTCCAGCCTATTACGTTCGTCGGAGAGATGTCAAGCCTCCTCCGAGCGAATTAAGAGATTGGAACCCACCCGGATCCTGCCTCCTGATCCGCAATCGTCGCTGATGGCGAACATTTCGGAAGCACGTGGAGGTCACTGGGCCTCGAGGCGGAAGGGCTCGAGCTGGGTCTCCCCGGCGTGGATCGTGGCCGTCAGGCCGGTATTGCCGTCGTATTCACGGTATTTCGACGCAAACGGCAGTTTCGGGGCCCCTCTCCCCTTCTTCACGAGCCACTCCGTACTCGGCTCGATCCGGATCTTGTATTCGCCCGGTGCGGCTCCGTCGCGGGTCTTCGACTTCAACGAGAAGGTCCCGTCCGCCTCGATTTGGCCCGACGCGGGCAATCCGCCGCGCTTCGGAACGAAGTGGACCGTCCCGCCCGGCAAGGGTTTGCCGTCGGACAGCAGCACCTGACCCTTGACCGGGTAGAGCGTCCCCGTATCAGGACCGGTGCCGCAGCCCGCCAGACTCAGCAAGGACAAGGCACCGAAACCCACGACGAAGGCCGGCACGATGCGGCCCCGCGACGGCGATCGACCACAGGTCGAACGCATTGGTCACTCCTCCGGTCTGAAGCCCGTTTCTCACCGCGATTCGGCCATCTGGAAGATCCCGTCATCCGGCAGTGCCGCGACCCGCCGTCCTTCGGCCTCGAGCTGATCGAAAGGCAGGTCCGTGATCGAGCGGGTGAATTCCGGCCTGAGGGTGAACGTCAAGGTGCGGCCCGACTTCTTGTCGCGGATGACCGTACGGAGGTCGTCCCGCGAGGCCGTCTCGAGCCGGAGGTTCAGCTTGCCGGGGCTGGCCCCGGTCGCCGCCTGGACACCATCGGCGATGCACGAGAACTGCACCTCGGCCGGGCAGCGGTGGACCACCTCCAGGTCCTGGCTCTGCCGGGGAAGTCCCAGCTCCTTGAGGGCGCGCTCACCGATCCGGTAGCCGGCGACCGCCCAGGGACCGGTCGCGCCATGGACTTCCTTCACCCGGGCCAGACAGGCGGCCACCGCCGGGGCGAAGGCGGCCTCCGCGCCGATCGCGAGCGTCGCCTTGTAGCGGATGTGACTGTAATCCCGCCCCGCGCGCTGGCCCGGCGTTTTATCCCGGACCTCGACGAGCAGCGACCAGGGGCCTTCTCTCAGGTCCGGGCACGGGATCTGGCCGCGGCTGTCCGTGCGCGCTTCGGCGGGGGTGCCGCGCCCGTGGAATAGCTTGACGGCCGCATCGGCCGCGGGCTTGCCCTTCCACAGGGCCTGCACCACCGGCGGCCCGTCTGGCCTGGAAATCAAGAGGAGCCGGACCTGATCGTCGCCCAGGCCCAGACGCGTGGCCTCGCTCGGCTCGATGGCCCGCGTCTGAGCATAGGCCGCGAGATAGATGATGAACGAGTCGCCCATGTAGGGGACGACGCCGCGATCGGCGAATGCGCTCAGGACCGCCGGGCGACGTTCCGGCAGCCGTGCTTCCAGGCCGTCGGGCAGCCGCCTGACTTCCAGCGCCTTGCCATCGGCCCAGACCTTGGTCTGGGCAATCTCGGCCACCCGCTCCGCCTCGCCGAGGTCCGGCGTATCGCCGAAGGAGAGTCGCGCCACGGCAGGCTCCCCACCGGCTCCCGAATGGAACCAGAGCTCGTGAGCCCGCGCCGTGGGTGCGATCAGCGCAGCAGCTACCGTCGCCAGCCAGATCCTCGTGAGTCGCATCGGTCTCACCCCTTCTCAGTACGAATCCGAACTGATGACCTCGCCCCCGGCGCACGTGCCGAGGTTCCGCCAGGTGACGACATTGATCGAATTCTTGATGAAGTGGACGCTGCCATCGGCAAACAGGATGTTGACGCCCCCAGGGTGCCGGCTCCGGGCCGTCCGCCAGCCGTGGAGCGGGCCGCGGAGGCAGTCGTAGGTCGAGCTGTTGGGCGGATAGGAATGGTCGTAGAGCGTATGGCGGTAGTCGCCCTCGATCCAATTCGTCTGCCGATCCCAGCGGTAACAGCTCGAGCTCGCGCATTGCGCAGGGTCGATCGGGATATAAGTGAAGGTGTCGGCAAAGGTGTTGATGCCCGAGGGGATCTGAACCTCCACCTCCTGGGGATTCGGCGCGTTCGCGGGCGGCGGGATGTTCGAGTTGTTGCCGATGATGCTCTCGCCGAAGAGCGCGGTGTTGCTCGTCCCATCCGTGATGTTGGCGAACGTCGTCTTGGAATTCAAGTAGAGGATGCCGTCGGGGTTGCCGTACGCGGCGGGCAACCCGAAACCGCCGGGCAGGCCGTCGCCGGTGCACGAGGCGTAATTGCTCGGCGCCTGGTCGGGCAGCACATGGTCGCGCACGTCGCTGGGGCAGAGGTACTCCTTGATCTGCACGATGTAGATGGTCGTATTCTGCGGCATGTCGTTGCCGTTGACGTCATAGAGCGGGATGTTGAAGTTCATGCCGTTGAAGCCGTTGCCCTGCTCCGTATACGGCAGGATCTGCACCAAGGCCGAGTAGCGGTAATGACCGGGCCAGGTGGGCAGGTTCGGCCCGGTGGCGCAGCAGACCCAGTAGTTGGTCATCGGCGCGATGATGCCGGCCGACGGGAACGTCCCCAGGGCACCGTTGTAGTTGTGCAGGGCGATCCCGATCTGCTTGAGGTTGTTGACGCACTGGGCCCGCCGTGCCGCCTCCCGGGCCGATTGCACGGCGGGCAGCAGCAGCGCGATCAGCACCGCGATGATCGCGATGACGACCAGCAACTCGATGAGCGTGAAGCCGCGGCGACGCCTCATGGCAGCCTCCCCTTGGTGGACATCTGATTGCTTCTCGCTGGGTATTATGATTTTGAAAATCGTCATACCGAGCCAGCCGGGGAATCATAGCCTGCCCCGGTCGCGCCTACAAGGGGGTGCCACCCGCCGATTGGCTCGGATTTGCCGATCGGTGTCACCGCGGGCGCCTTCATTGGTGACGAACGGCGCCCGGGCGGCTGCCGGTGGCGCGGAAAAAGGCGTCGCTGAAGTATTTCGCGCCACTGAAGCCGCACCGCCGGGCGACCTCTTTGAGGGGCAGTTCCGAGTCGGTCAGCAACCGCTGGGCCCGCGCGATCCGGATGCGGAGCAGCTCATCTTTCGGGCTGCGACCGAGGAGCCGCTGGAACGCCCGTTCCAGGGTGCTCCACGACATCGCGGCGTGCCGCACGACATCCCCCACCCGGATCCCGTCGCAGGCGTGTTCGCGCAGGAATTGCAGGGCCTCGGCGACTCCCGGGTCGACGACGGCCAGCACATCGGTCGAGCCGCGACCGACCAGCCCGCGCGGTGCGATCCGGATGGGCTGCGGCGGCGGTTGCGCCCCGCGCATCAGCGCGTCGAGCCAGGCCGCCGCCGCGTAACCGATCCGCGGGGCATCGAGGTCGATGCTGGTCAGCGGGGGCGTGCTCAGCTCGCAGAGGACCGGGTCGTTGCCGACACCGACCACCGCCACTTCCTCCGGGACCCGCAGACCGCACTGCTGGCAGACGTTCATGACCTGGCAGGCCAGCTCGTCGTAGCCGGCCAGGATGCCCACGGGTCTGGACAGCCCATCCAGCCAGGCGGCGATGCGCCGTTGTTCCAGCTCCCAATCGGCCGCGGACCACTCCCGCTCGGTCAGGAACAGCATGTCGCAGCGAGAGCCGGCGGCGGCGGCCTGGCGGCGGAAGGCCTCACCGCGGAGATCCAGGAACGACGAAGAGCCCCGCACAGGACCACAGAACGCGAACCGGCGCAGGCCCCGTTCCTGAAGATGCTCGAAGGCCAGGCGGGCGATCTGCTCGTTGTCCCCCGCCACCATGGGGGCATGCCAGGGGGGCAGCGATCCCCACAAATCCACCACCGGCAGCCGCTTGGCCAGCACGGCCGCCGCCATCTGCGGCGTGGGGAAGCGGGCCAGGATGCCGTCACCGACCCAGTTGGCGAACCAGGGCGGCGGGGCTTCCAGGCCGCGCGGCTCGAACGACAGCGACCAGGTCCCCTGCTCCCGCGCGTACCGCGCGGCACCCTCGATCAGCCCGCGCCCATAAGCCCGTGACGATTCGATCAACACGCCCACACGCCACCGGCGGCTCGGGCCGATCTCCGGCATGGTGGTCTCCTCGCAGGACACGCGACCAAGGATCCCGGGAAGAAGGAGCCAGATGCATCCTAAATCAGTCCCCGCGAAAGGGAAAGTCGGGCCGGCTCAGCCGGCCGGGTCCGGCCGGAACGCCGCGGCCCAGGTGCTGGGCATCGCCCAGGCGACGGCCGAAGCGGACTGGACCTACTCCAAGGCCTGGCTGCGCCGGCAGTGGCTCCGGGGCGAGCCCAATAAGCACTTACGTCAACGCCAGGGACTTTTTCCGAAGTCTCCGGCAGGGGGCGGCCGCCGACCGTCTCCCTTGCTGCCTGGAGCTGGCGGCCTTAGACTCGGAGTCGGGTCGGCTTCGGTGCCGGCACGCGATCGGCGCGGCCTGGTGACCGCCGGGTGAGCCCGGGTGAGACGCGAGGCTCCTGGTCCGCCGAGACCATTCCGCCCGGATGCTCGCATGCACGAAGCCACTCCTGATCGACGACGTCCTGGGCCGGTCTCGGCTCCGGCCTATCCCTGGGTCGTGGTGGGGCTGCTCTGGTTCTGTGGCTTCTTCAACTATGCGGACCGCCAGGCGCTCAGCGCCGTCTATCCTCAGCTCGAGACCGAGTTCGCGCTGACCGACTGGGATCTCGGGGTCCTCGGCTCGGCCTTCATGGTGGTTTATGCGCTGGCATCGCCGTTGACGGGTTACACGGTCGACTTCGTCTCGCGACGGCTTTTGATCGCGGCCGGACTGGGTTTCTGGAGTCTGATCTGCGCGGCGACGGGGCTGGCCAGGAGCTTCGTTCAGCTCGTGCTGTTGCGGGGTGCCGAAGGGCTGGGCGAATCCTTTTACTTCCCGGCCTCGATGTCGGTCCTGGCCGATTACCACGGTCCGCGGACCCGATCCCGCGCGATGAGCATCCACCAGACGAGCGTTTACCTGGGCACGGCCGGCGGCTGGTATCTCGGGGGGCGACTCGCCGGGGCCTACGGCTGGCGCTCGCCATTCTGGGTGCTGGGGTTGACCGGGACCGCCTATGCCGTCATCCTGGGCGCCTGCTTAATTGAGCCGATCCGCCCGACAAGCGAGCCGGACCGCGCCCGGCCCGCCCCGGAGGACGACGCACCCGGGGGAGCCGCCCCGTCGGGATCGCTGAGCACGAAGCTGCGGCGGATCGTGTCCAACCCCGCCGCGCTGATGCTCCTGGCCGTGTTCATCGGGGCCAACTTCGTGGCGGCAGCCTTCCTGGCCTGGCTGCCCACCTTCATCTTCCGGTATTTCCAGCGGGGGTTGAGCAGCTCCTCCGCCACCTCAACCCTCTGGCCGATGGCCAGCCTGGCCGGTGCCCTCTGCGGCGGCGCCCTGGCCGACTGGGCCGCCCAGCGGTCCAAAGCCGGCCGGATCCTCGTCCAGTGCCTCGGCCTGTTCCTGGCCGCGCCGTTCGTCTGGCTGGCGGCAGTCGCGACGGAGGTCGGGCTGGTGCAAATCGCCTTGATCGGCGCCGGCCTGTGCAAGGGGATCTATGATGCCAACATCTTCGCGTCGCTCTACGACGTCATCCCCCCCGGGGACCGCGGGACCGCCGCCGGGTTGATGAACTCGGTGGGCTGGACCGGCGGCTTTCTCGCCCCCATGGTCGTCGGCGCCGTCTCCCAGTGGCTCAGTTTGCGGACGGCGATCCTCGCCACGAGTGGGGTCTATCTCCTCGTCGGCTTCCTCGCTCTGGTCGCCGCTCGGCTGGCCCAGACTCAGGCGCAGCCGCATCGTTCGAAACCCGCTCCGTTCCCCGATGGACCCGATGGGTGAATCACGCGATGGCCGTCAACAGCGCCAATCACTCCCGCTACGTCTGGGCCCAGCGGGGCGACATCAACGCCTTTTTCGGCCTGATGCTCGACAACGTCGGCGGCCTGATCTTGATGGCCAGCCTGCTGGTCCTGGGCTTCCATCTGCCCAGAGAGTTCGTCTTGACCCGCATGATCCCCGGGACGGCCGTCGGCGTCCTGGTCGGCGACCTGGTCTATACCGCCATGGCCTTCCGGCTCGCCCGCCGGACCGGCCGCGGCGACGTCACCGCCATGCCCCTGGGCCTGGACACCCCCAGCACCTTCGGCGCCGTCCTCTTCATCATCGGGCCGTCCTATCAGGCCGCACTCCAGCGCGGCCTGGAGCCTGAACACGCGGCACAACATGCCTGGTTTATTGGCATAACCATGCTGTTGGGATCAGGTCTGTTCAAGCTCGCCTGTGCACCAGTGAGTGGATGGATACGCCGGTTGGTGCCTCGCGCAGGACTGCTTGGTTCGCTGGCAGCGATCGCCCTGGTATTAATCAGTTTCCTCCCCTTGCTGGACATTGCGGATCACCCGGTGCCGGGCCTGGTGGCGCTGGGGCTGATGCTGGCCACGTTGACGGCGCGCTGGCAGTTCCCGCGCCAGGTTCCCGGTGCGCTGGGGGCGGTCGTCGTGGGCTGTGGGGTGTATTACACGATGCAAGGGCTGGGGTGGGGGGAGCGCGGGGCCGGCGAGGGGGTTCGTCCCGAGCTGGCGTTGCGCGCCGTCTTGCCGATGCCGATTGAGGCCTGGGGGAACTGGTTCGCGCAGTGGTGGCGCGAGGCGGTGGGCTCTCTCCCGGTGGCGATCCCCCTGGCGCTGGCGACGGTCGTCGGGGGGATTGATTGCACCGAGAGTGCCGCGGCGGCCGGCGATGAGTATCCGACCGGGCCGATCATCGCCACGGAAGGCTTCGCCACGGTCCTGGGCGGTCTCTTCGGCGGCGTGATCCAGACGACCCCGTACATCGGGCACCCGGCGTACAAGGCCATGGGGGCGCGCGCGGCCTATACGCTGGCGACCGCCGTGTTCGTGGGGGCCGCGGGGATCTTTGGCTTCTTCGACTGGATCTTCTTCATCATCCCCAAGGCGGTGATCTTCCCGATCTTGATCTTCATCGGGCTGGAGATCACCGCGCAATCGTTCCAGGCGACGCCGCCGCGGCATTATGCGGCCGTGGCCCTGGCGTGCGTGCCGGCCCTGGCATACCTGGCCGTGCTGGCGCTGAACCAGCTCCTGCCCGAGATGGGCAAGCCGTTCGCCCAGCTTTCGCCGGGGACGCAGCGCTGGATTCAAACAGTCACGGTGCTGGCCGGCGGCGGCACCTTCATCGTGACCAGCCTGCTGTGGGCGACGACCCTGGCGCACCTGATCGACGGGCGGATCCGGCCGGTGGTGGCGACCTTGCTGCTGGCCGCCGGTTTTTCCTGGTTTGGCATCATTCACTCACCTCTGCCGTCCGGGCGGATCATGACCCCCGCCGCGGTGATCCGCCAGCTCCAGGCCGAGGGGCGCGCGGCGGCCGCGGCCGGCCAGACGCCCGATCGCTGGGCGGCCGCCTACGCCCTCCTGGCGGCCGCCTTGCTGGCCCTCGGCTGGCTGGGCAAGCCACCCCAGCCGGACCGACCGGACCTCCATCGGCCCGCCTGAGGTCGCGACCCGCCTCCCCTCGGCCGGTCGTTCCCAGGGCCGCGCCGGGCCGCCGCGCACGTCGAGCGTCGAGCCCCGACCAATTATTCTTATGGACGGTGCGCCCGCGCCGTTATATTGTGAATCTTCAGGCGCCTTCGTCTGGCCCCGAGGGAACTGGAGTCCAGGCGGCGTGCTGGTATGAAACTTGCTGCATGGAGGGGATTGACCTCAGCCACGTCGACGCTGAAATCGTGCCGGCCCTCGGTTCGCCTGGCGTCGTTCGCGAGATCCGCTCGATCGAGTCGACCCAGGCGGCCACTCGAGTCGCTGCCCGGATCGGATTCCGCCCCTGGGCGATGTTGATGAATTAAGCAAGTTCCAGCGCGCGAGATGCCTTTTGAGGCCGGGGTGCGGAGGCAATCGGATCGACCAGGAATCGTGGGATCGGCTGACCATGCGTAAAGGAATCGGCGTCAGTCCTGGAGTCGTCGTGGGAGTGGTCCACCGCGTCGAGTCGGTCCTCGGCTCGCTGGAGCAGGAAGCGCTGGAGGATCCCGGCCAGGTCCCCGCCGAGGTCGAGCGGTTCGACCAGGCCGTGGCCGAGTCCGCCTCCGAGCTGGAGACTTTCGTGCAGAAGGTCTCGCAGGAGCTGGGGGACAACGCGGCCGAGATCTTCAAAGGCCATTTGCAGATCCTCAACGACCCGGCGCTGCTGTCGAAGGTCCACGAGCTCATCGAGACGAAGCACTTGACGGCGCTGGCGGCGCTGCAAGCGGTCATGCAGAGTTACGCCGCCCAGTTCGCGCGGATCGAGCAGGACTTTTTCCGGGAGCGGATGAGCGACGTGCGGGACGTGATCCTGCGGATCGGATCGCACTTGACGCGCAAGCCGGCCGGTCCGCACGATGCGGCCGGAGATTGCCGCAACGGCGAGGAGTCGGTGATCCTGGTGGCGCACGAGATCTTGCCGAGCCAGGCGATGAGCCTGGGCGAGCTGCCGATTGCCGGGATCGTCACCGAGGTCGGCGGTTCGACCAGCCACGCGGCCATCCTGGCCCGGAGCCGGGGCATCCCCGCGGTCTCGGGCGTCGACGGGGTGATGGCCGACGTCGGCAACGGCGACCTGATGATCGTCGACGGCCGCGACGGCATGGTGATCCTCCGCCCGGACCAGGAGGCGACCGCGGCCTATCGCAAGGTCCAGCGCGAGTTCTTCGACATCAAGGACCGCCTGGTCGCCAACCGCGACCTGCCGGCCCTCAGCGCCGACGGCACCCGGGTCGAGCTCCTGGCCAACATCAACAACCTGGCCGATGCCCAGGCGTCGCAGACGGTCGGCGCCACCGGCGTCGGCCTGTTCCGGACCGAGTACCTGTTCCTGACCCATCTCGATGTGCCGGGCGAGGAGGAGCAGTACGAGTATTACCGCCGGATCATCCTCAACTCGCCCAATCAGACCGTCACCATCCGCACCCTCGACCTGGGCGGCGACAAGACGGTCCCCTACCTCGGGCGCCGCAGCGAGCCCAATCCGTTCATGGGCTGGCGCTCGACCCGGATCTTCTTCGAGAACGCGAAGCTGTTCATCACCCAGATCCGGGCGATCCTCCGCGCCAGCCGTCATGGCCGCGTGTCGATTCTCTTTCCCATGATCACGACCCTGGAAGAGCTCTTGCACGTGAACACGCTGGTCAAGGAGACCCGCGACAATCTGCGCCGCGAGGGCGTGGCCTTCGGCGCGGACGTCAAGACCGGGGTCATGGTGGAGGTCCCGGCCGCCGCCATCTGCATCGACGCCATCCTCCGCGAGACCGATTTCATCTCGATCGGGTCCAACGATTTGATCCAGTACCTGGTGGCGGCCGATCGGGACAACCCCAAGGTGGCCCATCTCTGCGAGCCGCTCAATCCGGCCATCTTCCGCTTGCTCCATACGGTGCTCTCGGCCTGTCAGCGGACGGGCACGCCCGTGACGCTCTGCGGCGAGATGGCCGGCCAGCCGCGCTCGGTGCTGGTCCTCTTCGGCATGGGCCTGCGCCGCTTCAGCATGAGCCCCGCCTTTATTCCCACCATCAAGGCCCTGCTCGCCTCGGTGACCACCGCCCAGGCCGAGCGGTACGCCCACCACGTCCTCCAGTTGAACACCAGCGAGGAGATCCGGTCCTACCTCACGGCGCGGCTCCATGAAGTCTCCAGCACGCTGGAGATGCTGGACAGGGCCTGAGCGCAGGCGTCACAGGGTTTTTCTGGGAGAGTAAGGATCGCAGGAGTGGGCCGGAACGGATCGGACCGGAACGCAGAGGCGGATCCGCCGGCGTGCTGGAGGAGGCGGCTTCGTCCGCCGATTCTCCGGTGCCGTCGGCCCCGCGCAAGGTTTTTTGGCCGGTTCGACCGCCGGCTTGCGACCAACTCAGATAGACCCTCTTTGGGTTGGCGGTTGGGGTCACCTCCGCGGTCGCCCCGGGCGGCGTCGGCCCGACCCGTCGCCACGGATCTGACCCGAAGGCCGATCGCATACTCGATGTTCGGAACCGTCCTCGGATGCCAGCAGCCAGCGGCGCCACCTTTGGCACTCACACGCCTCGGGGTTCAGTCCGACGCAGGCGCGGCGCTCCCCTCGGGCTGGAGGCCCTCGAGCCCCGGCTCCTGATGGCCGGCGACCTGCCCTCGCCGGCAACCTGGCCCATCCTGCTGGCTCCGGTCCCGGTGGGACGGTCGCAGCCGGTCGCCGTCGCCCCGGTCACGCTCCACCTTCCGGGCGGCGATGCGATCGTCCCCGCGGTCGCCTTGCCGCCCGGCGACCCCGAGGCGACCGGGGTCCTCCAGCCGGGCCGTGGGATCGACCTCTATGGAATCTTCGTCCCGCCGGGGACCTCCAGCCTGCGGATCGACCTGACCTGGATGGCGCCACCGCCGGGTGCTTCCGGCTCGTTGCTGGTCTTCGACGGCGTGGGCAACCTCCTGATCGACCAGGCGCTGGACGCCGCCTCTCCATCCGCGACGGTCCTCCTGAATGGACCATTCTCGACCACCGGCGGCATGCTCTACCTGGGAGTCCAGACCGGACCGCCGGCGGGAGCCAACTCTCCCGGGGGAGCGAGCACCTACGACCTTCGGGCTACGCTCAATCGCGTTCAAGTCTCCTCCGGCACCAACACCGGAGGCTTCGGGTCTTCCCTCTCGGGGTCTGCGACAGCGCCTGCGCCCCCAGTCCCGGGCGTCGCGAGCGGGACGGTGCCGATCGTCCCAGTCTACGGGGTGCTGGGCAACCTGATGGCGAACAGCGCCTATCCGCCGAGCTCCGTGCAGCAGGTCGGGCCCGCCCAGGGCCCCTGGCTTTCACCGGTCCAGGGCTCCGGTCCAGTCGCAACCCCGCCGACGGCCGGCGGTGGGCGCGACGCGCAAGGCAGCCCGAGCCCGAGCACTCCGATCGATGCCCACCCCTTGCCCGGCAGCCCGCACGAGCCGGCCGGGGGCCTGCTCACCGACGCCGCGCCGGCCGAGCGGGTCGATCCGACCGAGGCGACCCGCGTCGAGATGTCCCTGGTCCGCCGCTTTGCAACCCCGCGCGAGGGCGCGCGCGGGGACGATCCCTCGTCCGGCCCGAGTTCCGCGGCTTCGTCCGCGCTTGGGATCGAGACGGGAACCACCGCACGGGGAGACAACGAGATCCCGGTGCCACCAATGGTGTCCGATGCGCCGGGATCCTTCCGGCCCGAGAGAAGGCCGTTTCCTCAGCCCTCTCGCCTCCCCTCCGCTCTTCTCCCGGCTCTCGCCGCCGACGGCCTGCTCGGAGGCGTCCGCTTCGCGTCGTCGGCGATCCTGCCCTCGATCGACGGCTGGGATCGGCCCGACCGCGCCGCGCCGCTCCGTCGCAGGGATCGGGACAAGGCCACGGGCGACGAGGGACCGCCGGAGTCGGGGAACGACCGCAGTGGGGCGATCCTCCTGGGCCTGAGCGGCTCGGCCGCCCTGGGTGTCGGCCTGTACGCCCCGGACCTCGCCGCGGTCGCCCGGCGGGTCGCGCCCCGCCGCGTGCCCAACCCCAGATCCCGGTCTGCCTCCCGCCGGGAACCGCGCGCCTCCTCCGAGTAGTGGTCAGTCGTCAGACCCGAGTGATTGGGATCGCAGACCGTGATCTTCGGCTTCCCCGCCCATCCACTGTCCCCGGTCCCAACCGCCGAGCCTCGCGTGGTCCGAGTCCGCCGGCCCGAGGGAGGAGAGGAGACGCAGCGATGAACGCGGGCGACCCGCCGGAGAACCCCGATCCGGTCCACGAACGGGATCAGGCCCGAGGGGCCGAGCTCCGGGCGTTCCTCGACCGCATCCGGGCCGGAGACGAACGGGCCGCGCGCGAGCTGCTGGCACGCTACGAGGCCCAGGTCCGGCTGGTCGTGCGCCGCCAGCTCCCCAGGCTGCTCCGCTCGCGGTTCGACTCGCTCGACTTCCTCCAGAGCGTCTGGGCCAGCTTCTTCCGCCGCTTGCGCGCCGGTCCGGAGCAATTCGAGGATCCGCGGTACCTCGTCACCTTCCTCGCCCGGGTGGCCCACAACAAGATCGTCGACCAGTACCGCCGCGCCGCCAGCCGGAAGCACGACATCCGGCGCGAGGAACCGCTGTCGGAGGGAGGATCGCGCACCCGGGAGCTGATCGCCGAACAGGACACCGCCAGCGAGCTGGCCGAGGCCCAGGAAGCCTTCGACCGGCTCCGCGACCTGCTCCCGGCCGGCCGGCGCGAGATCCTCGGGCTGAAGGCCGAGGGCCTCTCCAGCCGCGAGATCGGCGAGCGGCTCGGGCTCAGCGAGCGGACCGTCCGGCGGGTCCTGGAGGATCTGAGACGACGGGCCGAGGCCGCGGATCAATCGGAGGGCTGACCCGATGAGCTCGATGGCCCTGGGCCGGACCTGGGACGAGGCGTCCTCCCCCGAGGTGGTCCGCCTGGCCGACCGCTTCGCGTCCGCCTGGCGCGCCGCCACCGGCACCCGACCCGACCCGATCGATTTCCTTCCCGCCGACGCCGGCGCGCGCCCGGGGGCGCTGCTGGCCTTGCTCCGCACCGACCTGGCCCTGCGCCGCCAGGCGGGCCAGCCGGTCGGCGTCGAGTGGTATCGAGCCTGCTACCCGGCACTCGACGACGAGGCGTTGGTGGCCCTGATCTATGAGGAGTATTGCCTGCGTGAGGAGGCCGGCGAGACCCTCGACCCGGCCGAGTATGAGGCCCGCTTCCCCGGGGTCGCCGCCCGGCTGCGCGAGGTGCTCGCGATCCACGGCCTCGTGGCCGAGTGCGCCAGCACCGCCACGCACCTGCCCCAATCGCTCGCCGCCGCGACCGCTCCCCAGTCGCCTGAGACCCTCAGCGGCACCCTCACGGTCCCGTTCCCTGTCAGCGGGTTGGCGCCTCCCTTCCCCGAGACGGGTCAGACGATCGCCGGGTTCCGCCTGGTCGAGGAGCTCGGCCGCGGCTCCTTCGCCCGGGTCTTCCGGGCCGAGGAGCGGCGGCTGGCCGATCGCCCGGTCGTGCTCAAGGTCACCCGGCTGGGCACGCGCGAGCCCCAGACCCTGGCCCGCTTGCAACACACGCATATCGTTCCGGTCCACTCGTACCGCACCGACCCGGCGACCGGGCTTCATCTGCTGTGCATGCCCTACTTCGGCCGGCTGACCCTGGGTCGAGTCCTCGCCGACCCGGCCGTGGCGGCGGCGCGGTCCGGGGCCGAGCTGGTCGCCGCGCTCGACCGGCTCCAGCCCCAGCCCGCCGTCGACCCTCCGCGATCGGCGGCGCGGGCCGCGCTGGGCGGGCGGACCTACCCCCGGGCGATCGCCTGGTGGGGAGCGCGGCTGGCCGAGGCGTTGCAGCACGCCCACGAGCGCGGCGTGCTCCACCGCGATATCAAGCCGTCCAACGTCCTGGTGACCGACGATGGCCTGCCCATGCTCCTGGACTTCAACCTCGCGAGCGACCCACGGGCCGAGGATCCGGCGGGCGAACCCGAGCAGGTCGGGGGCACGCTCGCCTACATGGCCCCGGAGCACCTGGAGTCCCTGATCCAGCGCGCGGCCGGCCGCACCGACCACCGCGCCGACCTTTACTCCCTGGCCCTGGTCCTCCTGGAGGCACTCGGCTCGCTGCCGATGGGCGGGCCTGCCAGGGCGACGACCGCCACCGAGAGCCCGTACCGGCTCCTGGAGGCGCGGCGAAACGGTGCTCCCGAGCTGCGCGGCGACGGCCGATCGGTCCCTCCCGCCTTCCAGGCCGTCCTGCGGCGGTGCCTGGCCCCCGACCCGGCCGACCGGTACGCCTCGGCGGCCGAGCTGGCGGTCGACCTGCAAGCGGTCGCCGACGGAGCCCCCTTGCGGTTCACCCGCGAGCCGATGGCCAGCCGGATCACCGGCTGGGTCCGCCGCCACCGGCGGCGCATCGCGGTGGGCGCCCCCATCCTCGCGGCCCTGGTCGCCTTCGCCGTCGCCCGCTACCATCGCGAGTCCCTGGCGCGCCAATCCTTCGACCGGGGCGAGCAGGCGCTGGCGGCCGGCGACTGCGCGGCGGCGGACGCCCAGTTCGCGACCGCCGCCGCCCAGGCCGAAGCGTGGCTGGGACTGGGCGGCCTGGGGCGCGCCGCGATGGCACGGCGCGGCCTGGCCCTCGAGATCCAGGCCTTCCATCACCGCGCCGACCCCTTGCGCTTCCACCTGCTCGGCTTCGGCGGCGATCGCGAGTACGCCTCGCGGGAGCTGACGCGGGCCCTCGCGCCCTTCGGCGTGCTGGAGCACTCGGCCTGGTGGCTCCGGGGTGAGCTCGGCCGGCTCGACGCGCCGTTGCGCTCGCGGCTGCTCGCGGAGATCAACGACCTGCTGTTCCTCTGGGTCATCGCGGCCGAGACCGATCGGCCGGACGACCCCGAGACGACCCGGCGCGCCCTCGGGTTGTGCGCGCGAGCCCTGGCCTTCGCCGAGCCGCGCGCCCCCTGGGACGCCCTGCGCGGCCGCTGGCTCCGGCGGCAGGGGGAACGCGAGCACCCGCCGGTCCTCCCGCGCACCGTCGCGCAGGAGACCTCGGCACGAGCCTGTTTCCAGTGGGCCCAGCTCGCCAGGCTCCAGCACGATCGCCGCCGGATGCTCGCCTGGCTGGATCGAGCCCAGTTCCTCCAGCCGGACAATTACTGGTATCAGTATGCATTCGCTGTGAACCTGGAGCGCGACGGCGACGTGGAGGGCGCCTTGCGGCACTACGAAGCGGCGGTCGCGCTGCGCCCCGAGGCCCCCTGGGCCTGGTTCAACCGGGCCCATCTCTATGCAGTCCGCCGTGGGGCCTGGGTGCTGGCTCTCCGCGACCTGGACCGCGCCGTGGCCGCCGCGGGCGAGCGGCCCCGCGATCGCGCCCAGATCCGGGTCGAGCGGGGCCAGGTCCGCCAGGCCGTCGGCGACGTGGTGGGGGCCCGGGCCGACTTCGAGGCGGCGCTGGCGGCCGATCCGGACGGCCCATCCGGCCGCGCCGCCCGGCTCGACCGGGCTCGGCTCGACGCCGAAGCCGGCGCCGCGGATCGGGCCTGGGCCGAGTACGACGCCCTGGTCGAGTCGGACCCCTCCGATCCGATCGCCCGGCTGGCCCGCGCGCGGCTGGCGCTGCGGCAGGGCCGGGCCGCCGCCGCGCAGTCGGACCTGACCGGCCTCTTGACCCAGCGACCAGAGGCCGACCCTGCCGCGCGCGCCGACTGGCTGGCCTGCCGGGCGCTGGCCCGGCTCGCGCTGGGTCAGGCCGCCCTGGCCGACGCCGACGCCGAGGCAGCCTGGCGGCTGGATCCCGGCCCGGGCCGGACCCGCCTCTGGACTCGGGCCGCATTGGCGGCGGGCCGGCCGGTCGACGCTAACCTGCTCCACCCCGACGCGATCGCCGGCTGGCCCGTCGGCGGCCCGGCGCTGGCGGCCGACCTCCGCGCGGCCATCGAGCGCCTCCGCCCCGCCGCCTCCGATGCGACGGCGGCAACCGCCGCCTCAGCCCTCCGCGCCCGTGCGGCCATGCTCAGTGCCTTGGGGGAGCACGCCGCCGCGGTGGTCGCGGCGGAGCAGTCCATCGCCCGCGCGCCGACGGCCGCGTCGTATGCCCTCGGCGCCGAGGTCCGACTCCGCGCGGGGGACCGTCCGGGTGCCCTGAACGATGTCGAGCGCGGCCTGGCCGCCGATCGAGACAACCCCCTCCTGCTGACGCTCCGCGGCCGGCTGGCGATCGAGGCCGGCGACCTGGACGCGGGCCTCCGCTGGCTCGATCGGGCGGTCTTCCACGGCGCCGGCGGGCCGGCCCACGCCGGGAGGGCCCGGGCGCTCTGGGCCCTGGATCGCCCCGAGCCGGCCGCGGCGGCCTGGTCGTCGGCCCTGGCCGGCGACCCCGACGACCCGGACGCCTTCCTGGGCCGGGCGCGGTGCCTGCGCCGGCTCGGGCTGTGGGAGAACGCCCTGGCCGACCTCGAACAGGCGGCCCAGCGCGCCCCCGATGCCTCCTGGCTGCTCGCCCGGGTGACGCTCGAGTATCTGGCCTGCCTCCCCGCCCGACCCGACCGGCTGCCGCGCGCCGTGGAGCTCGCTCGGCGCGTCTGGCCCGGCTGGTCCCTCACCGGGGGCCGTCCACTTCCGGGTCCCACATGAGGGGATTGCCCCGGGTTTCTCCGGGGCTTTCCGCCGACCGAGTCGGCCGCTCCTCATCCCAGCGCAGTTTAATCTGGCCGGATACATCGACAGAAACCCAGCCTGTCTTCGTCAGGCCGCTCTGAGTTTGAACCGCGATCCGGAAAACCAGGTTCGAACTCCCCGGTAGCCGGGAGAATGGCCCTCTGAAGAATGACCGGTGCTCCCGCCGAAGGATCCGGTATCCCTCCTCCTGGGCCCATCGATCGAGTGCCGATGGGGCGATAATCCAGAAGAAGCGCATGTAGATCCCCATGATCAACGCCCAGACGGACAGGAACGGGAAAAAGCAGCAGCACCCCAACCCGGTCCCGCTGCTCGCCGCCGACATCGACGTACCCTTCTCGAAGAGAGATCGAAGTGGATTGACGCGCAACTCGGCCGGTCAAGAAGGGAGCGTCCGCCTTCCCTCGAGGACGTCGCGCCAGAATGCGGGCATGCCCCGGTAGCTGGCCTGGTAGGTCGGGTCCAGCGGCACGTTCACATAGCGGTCCGGCCGGAGAAACAGCGGCATCTCGGCCAGGGATTCGCCTACGGCCGGGTGCTCCAGGTAGATATCATCCACCGGCGGCCCAGCGACGTAGCTGGCCAGCGTCAGCGGCCCATCACTGGGCATGTCGTCGGGTTCACTGGACAGGTCCAGGCACTCGAGGATGCAGCCGTGGATCGCGGAGGGATCGTGCGGGCCCGGTGGAAACAGGTCCACCAGCAGCAGGTGGACACCGCGCGCCAGAGCCGAGACGGCCTTGTTGACCAGGTCACCGACATGCCGGGCGCGGTCCTTGTTGGCCGGGGAGACGATCTCGATCAGGGCGACGAGGCGATGGCCGGTAACGTGGCGGATGGCCAGCGAGCGGCGTCGCGTCAATGGGGCCACCTCCACGGTCCGTTTGTACCGCACTCGGGGCGGCGCCTCGGCCACGGCGATCCCACCCGTGTCCGGGGGCAACCAGACCGGCTCCGGAGGCGCGGCGCTCTCGTGCAGGGTGAGCACGTCGGCAGTTGGGCGGCCGGCATGCTGCTCCGCCAGGGCGTACTAACCCTGCGGCAGCAGTCCCTCGTTGAGGGCACTCCGAAGCGCGCCAGTCCAGACCGTGTGAAAATCATGGAAGATGCCGTCCTAAACGCGTGTCCAGTCATGAACGGGCATGGGTGAATCCTCCTGCGAGTCGCATGAAGGTGGATTGTACCCTCTCCCACGGGCCGGGGACAGGGAAATGGAGGTCGTGTCAGCCTTGCGATCCGGACGTGGTGATCGCTCCTAGCGGATCTTGACCAGCGATTCGCCACCCGGTTGCCGCGCGAACCTGCGATTGTTACGCTAGGCCATCGATCCGGCCGGAACCCAGGGCGAGAGTCCTCGGTTCCAGGATCCGGGAAGGACGGCAGCGCCGTTTTCCCGGCAATGAGAACGGTCGATCGCCGGCTCCGCGGTCGTACTCCCCAGGTCGAAACCCCGACAAGACTTAGAGGCTGAGAGCCTCCCACGGGTCCGGCGGCATCGACTTTGCTAGTGAAGCGCTGATTCCCAGGAATCGCTACGCCCTTCCACGCGACATGACGGACATCCGAACATTCGGGAGGCTCGGGCCGAACGATGGCAAAACGTCCTAGCGTCAAAGAGATCCTCGAGGCGGCTCGCAAGGGGGGGCCGGCCAAGACCACGGACGAAGCAGGCGGCGCCTCGGAGCCGGCAGAAGAGGCCGCGGCGCCGGTGGTCGAGGAGCCGGTTGCGGCGGAGCCGGCGCCGGCTCCGGCCGCGGCGCGCCCGGCCGCAGCGCGGGCCGCCGCGCCGCCGGCCGATGTGCCGACGCCCTCCAAGCTGGGTCGGCCCTTGACGCTCAAGGAGAAGCTGGCCGCCGCGCGCAGCGGCGGAGCGGCCCAGCCTGGCGCGGCGCCGGCCGCCGCCGCCCCCGCGCCGGCGGTCGAGGCCGCGGCGTCCGCTCCGGTCGCGGAGGTCGCCGAGGAGCCGGCCGCGGCCGAGGAGCCCAAGGCCGTGCCCGCGCCGGCCAAGCCGCTGGGCCGGCCGATGACCCTGGCGGAGAAGCTGGCCGCCGCCCGGGGCGGCGCGGCCCAGCCGGCCGCGGCACCGGCGGCCGGCGCCAAGCCCGCGGCCGCCCAGCCGGCCGCGGCACCCGCCGCGGCCAAGGCGGCCGGCGCCCGGGTCCTCCCGCCCCTGGAGAAGATCACCGACCCCAAGGACCTGGCCGAGGCGGCCCGCCAGGCCGCGGCCAGGCGAGCCAAGGACACCCTGGCCGCCAAGGCCGTCGAATCGGCACCCGCCAAGCCCAAGCCCGCGCCGGCCAAGCCGGTGGCCGCGCCGCCCAAGCCCAGCCGGGCCCTGGCCGAGGCGCCCACCGTCACCACCCCCGCACCGGCCGCCGCCGCCACCGGCGGCTTCAATCGCCGCGGCTTCTTCCTCGGCAGTGTCTTCGTCTCCTGGATCGCGGTCGCCTGGACCACCTTCACCGCCGGCCTGATCGCCATGACCCAGATGACGGTCCGCTTCATGTTCCCCAACGTCCTGGCCGAGCCGCCCAGCACGATCAAGATCGGACTCCCCGCCAATTACGACCCCGAGTCGGTCAGCGACCGGTTCAAGGCCGATTGGGGGTTCTGGGTCGTGCGATCGGCCCGCTACAACGGGCAGGATATCATCTACGCCATCCAGTCGGTCTGCACCCACCTGGGCTGTCCGCCCAACTGGCTCGCCAGCGAGCAGAAATTCAAGTGCCCTTGCCACGGCAGCGGCTTCTACATCTCGGGGATCAACTTCGAGGGCCCCGCGCCCCGTCCCCTCGAGCGCTTCAAGGTCGCCCTGGCCGACGACGGGCAGATCCTGGTCGACAAGAGCCAGAAGTTCCAGCAGGAATTGGGGCAGTGGTCCGATCCCGATAGCTTTATCCCGGCCTGACTCTTCGCTTCGCACGAACGTCGGCCGGGCTTGAGCCTGACGTTTCCGTCCTGTGAACCTCGAGCTCTCGCTCGAACGGGTGCTTGCCAAGCGGGACATCCCGCTCCAACGCGACGCTTCAGTCCCGTCAGGCTCAAGCCTGACCTACTTGCGGAACTCCTCGAAATGCCGATCCTGGATAAGATCACCGAGACCCAGCTCTGGAAAAGCATTTTTCGCCATCCGATGCCGACCGATCGGCGCAACCGGGTGGTGGTGATGCTGACCAATTTCTTCCTGCATCTGCACCCGGTCAGCGTGCGGAAGCAGGGGATCGCGCTGAGCTACACGTGGTGCATGGGGGGCACGACGTTCTTCCTGTTCATCGTCGAGGTGGTCACGGGCGTGCTGCTGATGTTTTACTACCGCCCGACGCTGGAGCACGCCTACAACGACATCCTGGCCCTGCGGGACGTCACGACGCTGGGAATCCTCCGCGAGCTGCACCGCTGGGGAGCCCACGCGATGGTGATCGCCGTCTGGCTGCACATGTACCGCGTGTTCCTGACGGGCAGCTACAAGCCGCCGCGGGAGTTCAACTGGGGGGTGGGAGTCATCCTGCTGGTCTTGACCTTGTTGCTGTCGTTCACGGGCTACTTGCTGCCGTGGGACCAGCTGGCGATCTGGGCGATCACGGTCGGCTCGAACATGGCGCGGGCCACGCCCGGCCTGGGGGTCGAGGGGCCGGGTTCCAAGCTGTTGACCCTCAATGGCGTGAACCTGATCACCTCGGGCTCGGATGCGAAGTTCGCCCTCATCGGCGGCCGGACCATCGGCGAGATGACCCTGAACCGGTTCTACGTCCTGCATTGCGTGGCCATTCCGCTGGCGGCCGCACTCTTGATCATGATCCACTTTTGGAGGGTCCGCAAGGATGGTGGGATCAGCGGGCCGTTGTGATCGCAGCGGGTGAGATATCGAGGACCACAGTGGCGGGCGGCCAGTGCCGAGAACCGATTTGTCTCCACTGGCGACCGCCTCCTGTCTACCGCCTACGAACCCATGAATCCACATGAAGATCTGACGCCGGCCGTGGTGTTCGGGCTGGCGTGGTACTACCTGATCGCGGCCCTGATGAATGCGGCGGCCGCGGCGTACCTGGCCTACGGCGAGATGGTCTCGGAGGGGGCCTCGCGCGCCGGCTTGGCGCCCAAGACGCGGCGGCTGCCCGGCTGGCTGGTCGGCCTGTACTGCGGCCTGTACGGCCTGGCGCTGGTGGTGGTCCTGCTCCGGGAGGTTCTGCCGGGTGCCTTCGGCGCCGCCTATGGCCTTTGCGCCATCGCCAACGGCCTGCTGGCCATCGTCGCCTGCGCGGATGCCGCCCACTTCGCCGAGGTCCGCGAGCACGGCCACGGCGAGGGCTCGCCCCTGCATCCGCCCAGCCTGGACGAGCATCAGCCGGCCGTCGGCCTGGGCGGCCCGATCAACCGGACGCTCTGGACCCTGATCTGGGGCGTCGTGTCCATGATCTTTCAGATGATCGGCATCACGTACATCCTCGGCAACAAGATCTACATGCCGCAGTTCCTCCGCGACTACATCGACTTCGTCGCCGGGCCGACGACGTTCTTCGTGGGCGCGACGCTGGCCTTCATCGCCATCCTGCGGTTCCGCCGGTTCCTGGCCAACGGGCTGGTCGCCTGGTCGCTGGTCAACCTGTTCCTGCTCTACTTCGGCTTGAGCATGACCGACTACGACTTCCGCGAGATCGTCACCAAGGCGGACAACGTGCCGATCGTCGGCCTGCTCATCCTGGTCGCCTGCTTCTTCTGGTTCGGCCTCCGCCGGGCTGTGATCAACGATGCCCGGATCGCCCAGGGGCTGCCCACCCTGGAAGACCTCGAGCCGGACAAGACCCTCACCTGGCCCGACCTGGTCTACACCGAGCTGATCTGCATGGTGGTCCTCACCATCGTCCTGATCGTCTGGGGGATCGTCCTCCAGGCACCCCTGGAGCAGCCGGCCAGCTCGACCGTCGCGCCCAACCCGTCCAAGGCCCCCTGGTACTTCCTCGGCCTCCAGGAGATGCTCGTCTACTTCGATCCCTGGATGGCCGGCGTGGTCCTGCCCAGCCTGATCATCGTCGGCCTGATGGCCATTCCGTATATCGACACCAACAAGGCCGGCAACGGCTACTTCACCTATAGCCAGCGGAAATTCGCCTTCATCACGTTCCAGTACGGGTTCGTCGTCCTCTGGGTCGTGCTGATCCTGCTGGGCACGTTCCTCCGCGGACCCAACTGGAACTTCTTCGGCCCGTACGAATACTGGGACCTGCACAAGCTGATCCCCCTGAACAACGTCAACCTCTCGGAGATCGTCTGGATCCAGCTCTTCGGCAAGACCAAGCCCGAGTCCATCCTGATCCGCGAAGCCCCCGGCATCATCCTCTGCCTGGCGTACTTCGCCGTGATGCCCTACGTGTTGCACCGCCTCTTCTTCAAGCGGTACGCCGAGCAGGCCGGCATGGTCCGGTTCTTGACCCTGGCCGTGCTGCTGTTGTTCATGGCCGCGCTGCCGATCAAGATGGTCTTGCGCTGGACGATCAACCTGAAATACCTGGTGGCGATCCCCGAGTACTTCTTCAATATTTAGATTACTGACCGCTGCGCAAAGAAGGTCAAACTTTTTCTGGCTCCTGAAACTCGTGAGCGGCCAGAGGAGGGTGAGTTTCCCCTGAAAAACAAGGGGTTTACGAAGTCT
>JAJPJC010000017.1 GCA_021324445.1 Isosphaeraceae bacterium | reverse complement strand
TTCCAGGAAGACCTCCGCCTGGCCGAGGACCGCGACCTGCTCGTCCGCCTCGAGCGGCGTAAGGTGCCGGTCTGCCACGTAACGGACAGCTGGATCGCCACATCGCCCCGGCGCCTGCATGCGCTTCCTCTGCGTCTGGGCGTGCTGACGACGTTCGTCCGGTGGGCGCTGGCCCACGGCGGCATCGGCCGCCGGTGGCGCTACTGATGTCTCGCCTGCCGCGGCTGGTATCAGCCTTCTGCTGGAGCCTGCTCCGGCTGAGCACGGCTGGCGGCGGCAGGGCAGTCGGCACGCTGAGCGTCTGGCTTGCCTGGGAGCGACTGACCAGCTGGTGGTGGCGGCTCCGACCGGTTCGGCCGGACGGCATTTTTCGCTACCATCTGCGCGCCCACCACGGTCCGCCGGTCCTGCTGGCCGACGGCACGCTGGTCCGCCCCGGCGATCGCCTGATCGAACTGCACTTTGACAACCGGCGACTGCTCCGGCTCGCGACGACGCCAGACTGGACCCCTTTCGTCGCCACGCGGCTCGCGGCGGAGGATCTGCGGGTCCTGGATCGCCTGCTCGCCGACGGCAAGCTGCCGGAGATCGTCGCCCTGCACGGGGTTACCCTGTTCGCCCGGGCCGGCCGCCGCCTAGGGTTCGAGGTCCACACGCTCCCGCGAACGCCCGGCTGGGGGCTGGTCCGCTACTTCATGGTCGGGCTGCTCGCGGTCTACCACCCGCGAGGCTGGGAGGCTGCCGAGCGCGTGCGCGGGACGGCCTGGCCGGGCGAACTCTGGATGAGTCGGGCGCGACTCCACACGCTTGCTCGCGGTCCCTCCAGCGGCCCGCGAGCGGGGCAATCCCCCGACTAGGCGGCCAGGAGGCGGCGGGGGAGGGATGGTGCACGCCAGGCCAGTCTGGCATCATGGGAGAATGACGGCCCCAATCCAATCCCCGACGGGACATGCGGAGGACAGCCATCGAAGACGAGATCCAGCGACAATTCGGAGCAGCTGCTCGAAACTACCTGACCAGTCCGATCCACGCGCGCGGCCCGGACCTGCCGGTCCTGATCGAGGCGGCCGGGATCGAGGGCAGTGAAGAAGCGCTCGACCTGGGCACTGCGGTCGGCCACACTGCTCTCGCGCTGGCCCCCCTGGTCCGCCGCGTCGTCGGCGTTGACCTGACCGCGGAGATGCTTGCTGAAGCCGCACGGCTCGCCGCCCGCCGCCAGGTCGGAAATCTCGTCCTCGTTCGCGCTGATGTCGCGGATCTCCCGTTCGCCCGGGCAAGCTTCGACCTGGTCACGTCGCGCTACAGCGCTCACCACTACCCGGCCCCTCAGGAGGCGGTGCAGGAGGTCGCACGCGTCCTGCGGCCCGGCGGCCGCTTCATCCTGGCCGATACGATCGCCCCGGACGAGCCCGCCCTGGATACGTTTATCAATGCCGTCGAGCTCCTCCGTGACCGGTCGCACGTGCGCGATCATACCATCGCGCAGTGGCGCGCCATGCTCGCCGCGGCCGGCCTCGCCTCAGACGTCTACTACGGCTGGGATGTCGAGCTCGAGTTCGATGAGTGGGTCGCGCGCATGCAGACGCCGCCCGACGCGGTGGCCGTGCTCCGCCGGATGCTCGCCGAAGCGCCCTCCGCGGTCCGAAGCGCATTCCACATCCGCGGGGGGGACAGGCTCCATTTCTGCCTGAAGGGCGTGATCATCCGGGCCTGGCACGCCCATCCCCGGTGATGAGACGTGCGGGACGGGAAATAGGCGGCGTCCGCCGGAGTGGAGCAGACGCCGCCAGGGGCGCGCGGCCCTGCCGTTGCCGCGCACCGGGGTGAAAGGATGTGAACCACCGGTGAGGGAGGAGAAGACAGGCCAGCAAAGCGTCTGCTGGCCTGCCCATCGGTGGGGCGACAGAATCGGGCCGGCCGATTGACGGCCCGCACCCGATGCATCGCGCCGGCCGCTGTAAGGCGTTCACCCGCGGCTTCAGGCGATCATCACACGGCAAGCTCAATGCCACGGGCTCACCTCTCCGCTCGCTCGAATGGGATTATCGGCTTGCCGAGAGGCTTCCCATCAGCCGCGCTAGCGGCCGCCATCCCGTCTGGACGGCGCTGGTAGCGGGGCGCGCTGATAAACAGGAAGGCAACCAGGCGTGCTCGCTCCTCCGGGCTGAACAGGATAAACTGAACCCCAACCCGGGTGTGGGAGCCCGGCAGAGGACGCACGTTCGTCACCTCGCCGCGTACGGTCAGGGTCGCACCGGGGAGCTGGAGGGTGACCCGGGCCGAGCGTCCGCGCTCGACCGGTGTATCGGTGATCAGCCCGACCCCGTAGAGGGACAAGTCCTGGACAACGGCCGGGAGCGGAGACATCCCCGGCACCGTGAGCGTGGCGGTGAGGCTGATCGGAAAGCGGTAGGCGTGCCGCCGCTCCAGCCGGCGCAGCCCCAGGCGAACGCCGAGCGCCAGGAGCGAGAGGTTCGCCTGGGCCCAGCCGATGGCCATGAGGGGTAGCCCGACCTCTGGATAGGTCGCGGTGACGCGCCAGGCCAGGTTGGC
>JAJPJC010000232.1 GCA_021324445.1 Isosphaeraceae bacterium | reverse complement strand
GGCGCGAGCCAGCGCGGTCCGCCGTCGCAGCCTCGAACGGGAGGGGATGGCCATGTTGCCACCGGCGATCGAGCCGAACCATCAGGACCAGCAGGCGGCCTGGAACGAGTTGCGGCCGGTCTTGCATGAGGAGGTCAACCGGCTGCCCGACAAGTATCGAATCCCGGTGATCCTGAGCTACCTGGAAGGCAAGACCAATGAGGAGGTCGCCGACTTGCTGCAATGGCCGGTGGGGACGGTCAAGGGCCGGCTGTCGCGGGCGCGCAACCTGCTCCGGTCCCGGCTGTTGCGCCGGGGGCTGGCCCTCTCGGCGGCGTTCTTGACCACGGCCCTGTCGCAGGGGCGAGTCTTCGCCGAGGTGGTGCCGGCGGACCTGATCCGGCGGACCGTGGGCTTGGTCCTGAAGCTGGGCACCCCCGCGGCCCCGCCCGATCCCCTCGATCCGCCGTCGGCCCCAGACCCGAAACCGGTCGATTTCGATCCCGAGCACGCCGCGGCGGCTCCTCAACTCGCGTCCCAGGCTAGTGGGCCGGCCACCCCCGATTGGGGCTCTTCCCGACTCGCCCGGATCGGCTTGATCTCGACCCTGGTGCTGGTCATCACCGCCTCGTTGGGCTATGCCACCTGTAAAACTGTCCTCAACGACGGCAACGCCCTCTCCAACCTTCGAACGGTCGTCTCGGCGCTGCTTCCGTGCCGCTCGACCTCGGGCGGCTCGTGTCACTAAACGTGGTCCGTGGCCCGTGGTCCGTTGTCGGAGCTGCCGCTCCATTCGCCCTGGTCGCCCTCTTCGAGTGCCTCGTCTGATCCGGGTCAGGCTGGTCAGCCCGCGTCAGCGAACAACGGACCACGGACAACGGACCACGGACAAAGAAACGAAGCGGGCTTCAGGGTTCTTCGGCCTTCTTCTGCGAGATCAAGCGGCGCACGCGCTCGGCCAGCAGGGCCCCATCGAACGGCTTCTTGAACGCGTCGTTGAATCCCAGCGCGAAGGTCTCGTCACCGGGTTCATCGCTGGTCAGGGCCAGCAGGATCGTCCCCTGATGGTCCGGGCTCTTCCGCAGGTTCTGGGCGATCTGACCGGCTTCGATCCGTCCCAAAGCCATGTCGATGATGATACAGTCCGGGTGGAAGCTTTCGGCGCGAATGCCCGCCTCGAATCCCGAGGCGGCCGTCTCGATCCGGAAGTCGTCGGTCTCGCGCAGATGCTCGCGCAGGATCGCTTGGAGCGGAGCATCGGCGCCGACGACCAACACCTTATGATAAACCTCGGCCTCGAGATCGCCCAGGGGCATTCCATGCTCCTTGAGGAAGCGGAGGAGATGCTCCCGCGGAATGCGACGATCCTGTGAGCCGGGGATTCGATAACCACGCAAGCGGCCCGAGTCGAACCACTTGCTCACGGTCCGAGGTGCGACTTTGCAGATTTTCGCGACCTGACCGGTTGTAAAAACCTTTTTCATCTCGAGGACTCCACTCGCCCAGTTCGGTGCGAGACCACGGAGGTTTCCTCCTCCCTCCGGATAGGTACCATGTCGGCGCGGTGACAGTCCCGACTCGGCGGTTCGAGCCCGGCGCAAAGCAGCGCGCGCGGGTCGCCGCGAGAGACGGCCATCGTGCAAGTCGCTCCGACCCGCCCCCGTTCTTGATCGTCTCCTGGGCGCGACCCGGTCCTCAGTCTTGCAATACCCGGTCGCGTCGCGTCGAGTGAATTCGATTCGATTCGATTCGATTCAATTCGATTCGATTCGACCGGGAATTCGGACCGTCGGTCCCGTGCCGTCTCCCGCAAGTGGAGTGATGGATCGGCAAGCCGACTCCCCCTCCGATCAAGCACAGCGAGCTCCCCGCTCCGGTGCGTGCGGGGAACGGCTCAGTCCTGGCCTACCCAAGGGGGTGTCGCTCGCCTCCTTGCCGTAGCGGACCTGACCGTCAAGACTAATATTCGAACGGCGCGGCGTGGGACTTTAGGAGGGGCCGACGCGAGCACGACCAGGCCAGCCGGTTCTGGGGACCCTTGGGCTTGGGAACCCCTTGCGACTCCTGTGAGTTGCGTCGTCAACTGCAAAATTAGACAACTCGGCGCGGCCGCACCTTCGGCGGCGATCCACGCTCCATCAGTGTGAGCATGGTAAACCATTTGCGGTTGCTCGATCCGGCCGGGGGGAGGATCGCGGCGTTGCGGGCATCGAGTCATCCACCCGGGCCAGCACGACCATGGGCCGACCAAAGTGAAAGTTCCATGGGGAGTTCCTTCCACGATCGCGGGAGGGCTCTGCCAGAGCCGGGGTTCAGGGCTGGTCATTCCTCCGAAGGAAATCCAGCAACCCGCCTCTGGGGGACGTCGGGTTGGCTGAGGTCTGCTGCACACTGTCGTCCGTCTTGGCGGCTGGTTGAGTGGCCGGGTCGTCGCCTTTCATAGCGTTTCCGGCGGCTGCTGGGCCGGCTTTGGTAGCCGGGGACGACGGGGAGGCCGGTTGTGCCGTGGGCGGGGGTTGAGGGTTGGCGGTGGGCTGGGAAGGTGGGGGTGTGGTCGGATTGGCCTCGCTGTCGCGGCGGAAGCGGTCGAAGAGCCGGCGCCAGCGGGGTCGAGAACTCGCCGTCGCGGCCCGTCGCAGCGCGTCGTCGCGCTTGGCGGTGGTGTCGCGGCCGAGGATGGCCTCCAGGTAGACGAGGTTGGACCTGGGCACCGCGTCGACGACGAGCTGACCGGGCAGGTTGCACTGCCGGTAGGCATTCTCCAGGATGGTGACGATCTCCGGATACGTGGCGCCCAGGTTGGCCGACTGCCGGATCACTTCGGCCAGTTCCAGGGACGTTGTAACCTTGGCGTCAGCCTCGCCGTACTGGCTGGCGACGATCTTGCTCAGCTCGAGCGTGTCGTCGTGGACATCGGCATTGAGCCAGATGGCGCCGGTGCCCAGGACGATCGGCGGGAGCAGCTTCTGCTGGCGACCGAAGAGGACGATCTCGGCGCGGCGGGTCCGCGACACATGGACCAAGGGGGGGCCTTCCGAGTCCACGAGATAAAGCGCGAACGGGTCCTCGACGCGGGGGCGGTGGCGGGCGGCCGTGGTGATCGCCACGGCCATCGAGTCGGCGGGCTCCTCGTCCGCGTCCTCCTCCCTGGGGTCGTTGAGCACGCGGACCTGGCCCAGGAACGGGTCGCGGGGGTCGAGGGTCCGCAGGGCGTTGAACGCGCCGTAGCGGAGTTCGATGTCGGTCTCATCCATGAGCTTGCGCAGCTTCATGTGGGAAGCCGCCTGGTCCATCGAGGCCAGGGCCGCCAGGGCATAGACCCGGAATTCCGGCTGCCGGATCGCCGTCTCACCCAGGACGTCCACGCCGGAGATGTCGTTGAGGTAGGCCAACGCCTCGGCGGAGAAGAAGCGCACCTGCGCATTGGGACTCTTCAGGCCGGCCTGGAGCGACTCGATTGAGCCGCTGCCCAGCCCCTCCAACTTCAGGGCCGCCACGGCCGTCGTCTTCGGATCCAACAGCTCCTGACTCCAGGCTGCCAGCCGCCGCACCCGCAGCTCGGGCCCATCGATGATCGGCAGGAGGTTGATGACCCGGAAAAACCGCTCCTGGTTCTGGTGGTACAAGGTGGGGACCCTCAAGACCAGGTAGCTGTTGGTCTTGCCGGTTGCCACACCCTTTTGATGCCCATCCTCGGTCTGGTGGAAGCGCGCGTTGACCGCCGTCTCCAGCAGTTTGGCCGTGTGATAGCTCTCGCGGTTCTCCCGGATGACCAGGGTATAGGGATACTCCTTCTTGACCCGGCCGCCGCCCAGGACCCGGCCCACCTTGCGATCATCGGCCTTGGCGGCGGTGCCGATCATGACCGGACCCTGGGCCAGCGCCAGCTCGTGGTCCCGCAGCGCCGACCCCTTGGCGATCGCGACTTGATAGAGTCGGGTTGTGAGCAAGTAGCCACCCGCCAGGCTCTTGGTTCCGCAGCCCGGGGGCACCTCCACCTGGACGTCGAGCCGGTCGGTGGGACTGACCCCCATCGGGATCGTCATCCGCACGATCACCATCGAGACCTGGGGATTGGCCAGCAGCTTCTCGGCTTTCTCCACCCCCGCCTTGCTCATCTCGTCCACGAGCTGCTGGCGATACCACGACATCGGCGGGTCGGCGCCGGTATTGTTCAGGCCGGTGACCAGGCCCACCCCTTCGACCTTCAACTCGCCGTTGCTCACCACAAAGGCGAGATCGCCGACGGTCTCGTTGACCTTGGGAGGAGGCGGCTCTTTCTTCTTCTTGCCGGCCGCGCCTTCGGTCCGGCTCGAGGCCAGCACCGCAATCGCGACCAGGGCTCCGAGCGCCCAGGGGCGCCTGGCGATCGTTCGCCGCATGAAACCGGCCTCCTTGCGCAGCGGTCGGGGAGAATCCCCGGACGCGGCTGGAGAACCCAGCCGCGTCAATGGCGACAGGGCGTCCGCCCACTTCCCTGTGAGACGAACGGCCGCGGGTCGAGCTTACCCGACGGCGGGCGGAGGTTAGCGAGTTTCCCCGACGGGGTCAAGGGCGTTTTCGAGACTTCTCGGTGAAGACCACCCCAATTCCGCCCCCAATTCGGCCCTCGGGGGGAAGACTGAACTGACCCCAATTCCGCCCTGGCCCTCAATTCCGCCCTCCGAGGGTGAGGGCCCTGTGCTCGCTGCGGTCTTCGGGAAGCTTCCCCGGCGTGGTACTCATCATCATCTCTCGGGAGGGTCCTCGCCGACGGCTCCTCCTGGTGTCCTCCATCAGGTCTGCAACCCCCGCGTGACCAGCTCCAGGAACTCGCGCGCCCGGCGGGCCAGGGCGTCGACGCCCTCCGGATCCGCCGGCCGCGGCAGGAGCGGGGCGAAGATGTTCTCACAGCACAGGGGCAT
>JAJPJC010000465.1 GCA_021324445.1 Isosphaeraceae bacterium | reverse complement strand
TGACCGGCTCGGCCTCCCGGTCGGGCAAGAGATCGACGATGTCGCCCCGCTCCAGGTCCACGACGATGGTGCCGGACCGCTGCCCCTTGCACCAGGCCCAGTCGTCGATCCCGACGAAGCGCGGCGCGGGCGGCGCGCCGTCCTTGAGCTGCTTGACGCGTCGGAGGAGGGTATCGGGACTGGTGGCCATGGCCAGGCTCTTGGTGAGTCGGGCCCCGGACTCACCACCGAGGGCGGAGCCGATCGCCTCGTGGGCTTGGCGGAGCCGGGAGCTGGTGCGCGCGTGCGGTTCGGCGAAGCCCGGGAGCCGCTCGGCGAAGATGAGTCGGGGGCATTCCGGCCGCGGGCGGGAGAAGCGGCGGATCGTGACTTGCAATTGGACGGCCCGACCGAAACAGGGCCAGTCGGCCAGCCGACGGGAATAGCGGCTGTGGACGGAGCTGGCCTCGCAACCGCAGAGAGGGCAAGCGACCATCGGCGCGGTGATCGCCAGGTGGACGGTCAGGTTGTCCTCGTCCAGGGCGCAATCAACGAAGCGGCTCTCTGGGGGAGCCGCGCAGAGTTCGAGAGGGACCAAGAGCTCGATCCACGGATGCACGTCGAGGTGGCGTCACACGGCCACGAGATACTCTCTATACGTTCACCGATCATCGAAAGTGCGGGAGAACCCTTTTCCGTCGCGGACTGTCGCTTCGTGACGTGATGACAGGATTGAATGCTTTGACGTGGACGAAGGGGAACCCCTCGAGAATAAGGGGTCTTGTCGCTGGCTGTCGCTTCCAGTCGAGTACCGGCGGTGGGATTCGAACCCACACGGGGGTTCCCCCCCAGAGGATTTTAAGTCCGATGACGGGTCGCACGCAACGAACGGCAACGCAACGGGTTGCGGCGTTTCTTCGATGGCTGGGGTAGCAGATTCGGTAGCAGTCGGAGCCAGACGGCCATCGGTGCCGGTAGCAGAGAGTGCCTCGGGGGCCGACACAATCGGAGTCAGATCGGGCAGGTTCTCGACCGCTCCCTTGATGTCGTGGAGCGATGCCTTGGCATAGACGCCGATCGTCAAGACCGGAGTGGAATGCCGGGCCAAGGTCTGGCACGTCTTGACCGAGGCACCACTCGCCACCAGGTTGGAGATGTAGCTGACCCTCGTGGCGTAGAAGTCGGCCACTCCCTCGGAAGTCTCGTAGGGCACCCCAGCGGCCTCCAGATCGTGCCGGAGCATCTCGGCCGTCTTGTGCGTCATCCCCTCGAAGACGGGCTTCCCGGGGGCTTTACGGTCCAGCCAGGGGCGGAGCCGATCGGCCAGCGCCGCGGGGATCGGCTGCACGGCCTGTTTCTTGTTCTTGCAGTAGCCGGCTCTGGCCGTGATGGTGGGCGGGTCGCCGTCCAGGTCGAAGCGCTCTGGGGTCAACAGCCTCAGCTCCCGGCCGGGCCGGAACCCGGTCGCCAGCGCCACGAGATACAGGACCGCACGGTCGGGACCGGTCATCCCCATGACCTTCGGCCCGTTCTCGGCGGCCTGGATGACGCGGGCGGCCTCCTCGTCAGTAAGCTGGCGCCGCACGTAGCGGCGATCGACCTCGGGATTCGACGTCGCCAGGTGTGCCAGGTGATGCTCGCGGGCTCGCCGGTCCTTCCACAGCCATCGGCTGAACGCCTTGACGGCGCGGACGTAGTGGTTGATCGTTTGCTGGTTGAATCCCTCCTCGGTACGGAGCGACTGCAGGGCGTCCAGCGCCTTGGAGAGAGACAGGTCGGAGACGCGGCGGGCCTTGGTCAACTCGATGATCCGGCCGGCGCGGTAGGCGGTCACTTGGGCGTGCTTCCGGGTGTCCCCCTTGGCGATCAGGGCGCGCTGAAAGTCCGACAGGTGATCCGCCAGGGGCAGGGCCTCAGAGTCCCGGTACGCTTCGGCCTTGGGGTCGATCAGTCCCTCGCGCCGGAGAACGACTTGGTTCGCGATCTCCCGGGCGATCCGTTCCGAGACGGCCTTGTCAGTGGTGCCGGCCTTCTTGCGACGGCGGCCGTTCTCATCGAAGTAGAGGATCATGTACTTCGTCGATCCCTTGGGCTTGAACACGCTCGCCATCTCACTCCCCCTTCCTCTTGAGGCGGGGCCTGATCTCCAGGTCCAGCACGTCCATCAGCTTGTCGATCGAATCCACGGACAACCCGGACTTCCCCTGCATGAATCTCGTCAGCACAGCCTGATCGATCCCGGTCCTCACGGAGATGGAGTAGCGACTCACCCCGGACTCGCGGATCGCTCGCATCAACTGATCTGTGAATGGCTCGCTCATGTTACTCATGGTATGCGATGCGTGATTGGGAGTCAAGCCCCATCCCCGGGTGGGACGGCGGATTTTGCCTGGTATGGTTTTCCCGTCCTCGCAGTCCAGCGGCACGCTCGGCATCCTCCCTCGACCACGCGCCCTCGGATTCCATGATGGCGGCTCGCTCCTCGACGGCGGAGTCATCGACGGCCGGCGCGGCGGTCAGGGGGGTCGATATGTCCCCCCTCAGGGGGGTCAAATTGTCCCCCCAGACAAAACGCCTGACCGGTCAGAACGGGCGGGGATCGGGCGGTGCGCGCCAGTCGATGCGATGGTATGCGATGCGTGATTGGGAGTCCTCGAAGACCTCCCGGCGGGGGTCGGCAGACTGGAGCGGGAAGAGACCGTCATGACCGTCAGGACCGTCAGCCTCGAAGACCTCCCGGCGGGGGTCGGCAGACTGG
>JAJPJC010000363.1 GCA_021324445.1 Isosphaeraceae bacterium | reverse complement strand
CTCCTCAGAAGATGAAAGACGCGGTGCGTAGCCACACCGATTGTCTCATCCGTAGGGCTGGGCGCCACTGTGTTTTACGCACAAAAACCTCGGTGGGGATGTCTCAGATGCGCTGAGCCTTGCCGCCCGGGCGCGGCTCGAGTAACATTGAATAATGGCCCCCCAGAATCGGATCGGATTGGGAGGGCCAGCCCCACAGGCCGGGAGGGAACCCCTACCTCTGGGGTCATCCTTCCCAGATCAGTTATTCTCCCAGGTTTCACTATGAGGGTGTTCACCAGTGGATTGAGCCTTGCTCTGTTGAGCTTTTGCCTGCTGGGGTTGGCCGGTTGCGGGGAGGACAACGAGGCGGCCATCAAGGAACAAGCGGCCAAGGCGAAGGGAACAATCCCCGGTTCTCGCACCGCCCAAGCCCAGACTCTGGACGAGTATTACGAGATCACACCTGGACTATCCGGGGCGGGTGCGCGGAGCGGACCTCGACCGGACCGAGGGGCCGGTTATCCTGGCGCGAAGAACTAGTCGGTGGCAGCCGCTCCTGGAGGAATGTCCCACCGTGGGCTTGGAGCATTTGTCCCCCCTGAGCCATTTTGCATCTCGGTTTGAGCGGATCCGGGAAGTTCTCACCGAAGCCGAGCGGAAAGGCGCCAGGTTTTCACAGCCTGGCGCCCGATTCCTGAGGGCATCGACCATGGCTCAAACGAGAGGCCGCGGTTTTTCCTTGGTGGAATTGCTTGTGGTGATTGCCATCATCGCCATGCTCATTGGCTTGCTGCTGCCGGCCGTTCAATCCGCGCGGGAATCGGCTCGGCGGACTCAATGCATGAACAACCTCAAGCAGATGGGTCTGGCGATGCACAACTACGTGCTCGCGAACAATGCCTTGCCCCCTGTCAGCGTTGACCAGGAATGGAATGGCGCCGGCCAGCCGATCCCGCAGCCGCACCAGAACTGGTCGCAGCATGCGCGGTTGCTCCCCTACCTGGACCAGCAGGTCGCCTTTAACGAAATCAACTGGTGGTTCGGCGCCCGCAGCGATGTCGGCTACCTCTGGAGCGACGACTCCAGACCACCCACCGTCGCGTTCGGTGGCATGGACAGTATCCCCCAGATGTCGGTCCTCACCCTGCGGATCTCCACCTTCCTGTGCCCGTCCGACGCCAATCCCGGCTCGTCCACCACCTTCCTCCTGGGTGGCGGGAACAAGCTGGTGGGTGCCAGCAACTATCCGGGCAATATCGGCCTGAACCGGCGGCTCACCGGCGGGCGGCCCGATTACACCTGGCAGATGAACGGGCCCAACTATGTGGCCAGCAACTGGGATAAGACCGTGAGCACGACCACGGACATGGCCACGTTCAAGGACGGGACCAGCAGGACGGCGATCTTCAGCGAGTGGATCAAGGGACAGGCCGTGGCAACCGGCCGTGCCCAGAACGGTCTGTCGGAAGTCTACAACCTCGGCGAGAATTCCAACTGGTTCCGGACCGACTACCAGTTCGCGCAGCTCTGTAATACGGTGCCGATCACCAGCGCCAACCAGCAGTGGCAGTGGAAGGGTGAGTGGTGGGGTTTTGGCGGCACCATGATCTACTCGCACACCCAGGCGCCCAACCGAACCAGTTGCGTCTATCACGACATCAATCAGGATGGCCGCGGCACCATCACCATGCTTGCGGCCAGTTCCAACCACCCGGGCGGGGTGAACGTGCTGTTCATGGACGGCTCGGTCCAGTTCGTCAAGAACGGGGTGAACTATCAGACCTGGTATGCCCTCGCGACTCCGAGGCAATGGTGAAGTGGTCAGGGGACGCAGCCGACCATGATCGCGCGGAGCTTCCAGGGACTGCTGATCGTGATGATCGGTCTTCCGGCCGCATGGGCGGCCGAGGGGGAGCGCCTGTTCCGCGAGCAGGTGGCGCCGGTCCTGGAGCGGCGCTGCGTCCATTGCCACGGGTCGGAGGCGCCCAAGGGCGGGCTCTCCCTGGCGTCCGCCCGGGGCTTGATGCGGGGCGGCCAGAACGGCGCGGTCGTCGTGCCGGGCAAGCCCGAGGAGAGCCTGCTCCTCGACATGGTCTCGGGCGACGCCCCCGAGATGCCGCAGAAGGACAAGCCGCTGTCGAAAGAGCAGGTCGACGGCCTGCGCCGCTGGATCGAGCAAGGGGCGCACTGGCCGGAAGGGGTGGCGCTGCGGGATCGCCGGTTCGATAGCGCGGACTGGTGGTCGTTCCGCCCGCTGATCCGACCGCCGGTCCCAGCCGTGAAGGAGCCCTCCCGAGTCCGCACGCCGATCGATGCGTACATCTTCTGCCGGCTGGAGGCCCAGGGCCTCCGCCCCAGCCCCGAGGCCGACCGCCGGACCCTGATCCGCCGCCTCACCTTCGACCTCCACGGCCTGCCGCCGACCCCCGAGGAGATCGACCGCTTCCTCGGCGATGAGGAGCCGGACGCCTATGAGAAACTCGTCGACCGACTGCTGGCCTCGCCCCGATACGGCGAGCGCTGGGGCCGGCACTGGCTCGACGTCGTCCACTACGGCGACACCCACGGCTACGACAAGGACAAGCGCCGCGACCACGCCTGGCCCTATCGCGATTACGTGGTCGGCTCGCTCAACGACGATCAGCCGTACACACAGTTCATCCGCGAGCAACTCGCTGGTGATGTGCTCGAGCCGAACAACCCGCGCGGCGTGATCGCCACTGGGTTCATCGCGGCGGGGCCCTGGGACTTCGTCGGCCACGTCGAGCTGGCCGAGCGGACCGTCGAGAAGCTCAAGACCCGGTTGATCGACCGCGACGACATGCTGGCCAACGCCATGTCCACGTTCGTCAGCCTGACGGTCCACTGCGCCCGCTGCCACGACCACAAGTTCGACCCGATCCCCCAGCGCGACTACTACCGCCTCCAGGCGGTGTTCGCCGGCGTCGATCGCGGCGATCGGCCGTACGACAACCGAGAGCTCGACCGGGCCCGCCGTGCGCTGGAAACCCAGCGCGCCGCGGTCCTCGACCGGCTCAATGCGATCAACCAGGAGCTCGCCGCCGGGACCGTCATCGACCCGGCCCACCGCGCCGATCGCGAGACGGCCCGCCGCGAGCTGGCAGCCCTGGACGCCCGGCTCAAGGCCCTACCCAGCGGCGCCCTGGTCTACGCGGTGCGGCCCCGCGCCCCGCGGCCGATTTTTCTCTTGCATCGCGGTGACGTCGAGCAGCCCGGCGAGGCGGTCGGCCCGGGCGCCCTCTCTTGCGTGCCCGAACTCGAGCCGGTCTTCGCTCTCTCCGATCCCGGCGACGAAGGCGCGCGCCGCGCCGCGCTGGCCGGCTGGATCGCCGATGGGCGCAACCGGCTCACCTGGCGCTCGATCGTCAACCGGGTCTGGCACTACCATTTCGGCCGCGGGCTGGTCGACACCCCCAATGACTTCGGCCGCAACGGGTCTCAGCCGACTCATCCCGAACTGCTCGACTGGCTGGCGGTCGAGTTCCGCGACGGCGGCCAGTCCCTCAAGGCGCTGCACCGGCTGATCGTCGGCAGCGCGGTCTACCGGCAGTCGTCGCGCGACAACCCGATCGCCGCCCGGGTCGATGTCGACAACCGATGGCTCTGGCGGATGAACCGCCAGCGGCTCGACGCCGAGGAGCTGCGCGACAGCGTCCTGGCCGTCAGCGGCACGCTCGACTCCCGGATGGGCGGCCCCGGCTTCGCGCTGTTCCACTTCCAGGACGATCACTCACCGATCTACGACCACACCGCGCCGGGGGCCATCGACAATCCCCAGGTCCGCCGCCGCACGATCTACCGGTTCATTGTCCGGAGCGTCCCGAACCCGTTCCTCGAGTGCCTCGACGGCGCCGACCCGAACCTCAACACGCCGGTGCGCAGCACCACGATCACGGCGCTCCAGGCCCTGGCCTTGCTCAACGACGTCTTCATGGTCAACCAGGCACGCGCCTTTGCCCGCCGGCTCGAAGCTGTGCAGCCTGACCCGCGCCGGCGGATCGATGCCGCCTTCGCCGCGGCGCTGGGCCGCCCACCCCGCGCCGTCGAACGCGACGCCCTGGCCGCCTACGCCCGGCAGCACGGCCTGGCCAACGCCTGCCGGCTCTTGTTCAATACCAATGAGTTTCTCTTCGTCGACTGAGAACATCACGGAGTGGGTGCGGCGCCGGTCGAGCCGCGCTCGAAGGTGCCTCGCCCCGCCCCGCGCCCGGATCGGGAATTTGGAATTCGGAATTTGCTAATTCGATCAATGTAGGCACGAACCCCTCATGACCGCAAACCGACTCGATCGCCGCCGTGTTCTCTGGAGTGCCGGTGGGGGCCTGGGGGGCATCGCCCTGGCGCACTTACTGGGCTGCGAGGGCCTACTCGCCGGCACGGAAACCGGCATCGACAACGGCACGCGACCGCGGCGTGGCGCGGACCTCAATGGTGGACTCCATCACCGGGCGCGGGCGCATCGTGTGGTCGAGCTGTTCATGTCGGGCGCGGCCAGCCAGTGCGACCTGTTCGACTACAAGCCGCTGTTGATCCAGCGGCACGGCGCGAAATTCGACCCGGGTGGGAAGATCGAGCTGTTCCAGAGCACGCCGGGCGCCGTGATGAAGAGTCCCTGGACCTGGAAGCAGTTCGGCCAATCGGGCAAGTGGATGAGCAGCCTGGTGCCACACCTGGCCGGCTGCGTCGACGACATGGCGTTCCTGCCGGCGATGGTCTCGAAGTCCAACGTGCATGGGCCGGCCACGTTCTTGCAGAACACGGGCTTCGTGCTCCCGGGCTTCCCCAGCTTCGGCGCCTGGGTGTCCTACGGCCTGGGGAGTCTCAACGACAACCTGCCGGCGTTCGTGGTCTTGCCGGACGCCCGCGGCTTTGCTCCCAACGGGCCGGCGAACTGGGGCGCGGGATTCCTCCCGGCGGCCTACCAGGGGACGATGATCAAGCCGGCCGCGAAGAACCCGATCTTCGACCTGTTCCCGCCCGAGGACCCGGATCTGACCCCGGCGAGCCAGCGCGATGGCCTGGCGCTGCTGGCGGCGCTCAACCGCGCGCACCGGGTCGAGCGGGAGAATGACTCACGGCTCGAGGCGCGGATCGCCTCGTACGAGCTGGCGGCCCGGCTGCAACTGAGCGCGCCTGAGGTCCTGGACCTCTCGGGCGAGTCGCGCGCGACGCGTGCGCTCTATGGCCTGGACGAGCCGGCCACCGCGGACTTCGGCCGCAACTGCCTGGTCGCCCGCCGGCTCCTGGAGCGTGGCGTGCGGTTTGTCCAGGTCTGGAGCGGCGCCGACAACGGCTTTCCCCGCCGCAACTGGGACTCGCACGAGGACATCGCCCGCGACCACGGGGAGATGGGCCGGAGCATGGACCGCCCCGCGGCCGCGTTGATCCAGGACTGCAAGGCGCG
>JAJPJC010000449.1 GCA_021324445.1 Isosphaeraceae bacterium | reverse complement strand
TGAATTCGCTCACTGGCCCTGGGAAAGAGGACGTGATATCGGCCCCCAGCCCGGCCTGGAGCCGTCCGGCGGCCGGCGTCCCGGTCATGACCGGTCCGATCGAGCAAACTCCTCAAGCCACGCCACCGGTCGCAGTCGCCCTCCTCAGGGCCTTCCTGCGTCGGTGGCGGCTGGCGATCGGGGCCGGCATCCTGCTGGCGGCGATGGCGGCGGCCGGGGCCTGGTTCTTCCACCCCCCGGCGAGATACACCGCGGATGCCCTGCTCCTCGTCGAGCCGGAACAGCCCCGGCTCATCGCGGCCACCAAGGAGTATCGCCCGGATCCGGAGATCGATCGCCGGACCCAGGTGACGTTGATCAGGAGCCCGATCGTCCTGAGCCGGGCCCTCGATAAACCGGAAGTGAAACAGCTCAGGATGGTACGGAGGCAGACCGATCCGAACGAATGGCTCGAGAACGAGATCAAGGCGGAGTTCTCGGGCGTCATCCTCCGCGTCTCCTTGACCGGAGACCATCCGTCCGAGGTGGCGACCATTGTCAATGCCGTCATCGACATCTACCTGACCGAGGTCGCGAACAAGGAGAAAGCCCGGCGGGTCGCGCGGAATGAGACCTTGAAGGACTTCCACGCGGACCTCCAGAGGGAGCTCGAAGCGAACCGGGCCCGACTGAGGAAACTGGCGGAGGAGCTGGGTTCGAAGGACAAGCAGACCTTGAGCTTACAGCAGCGGCTCGCGATGACACAGCGGAACATGGCCGAGCAGGAGTTGATCCGGGTGCAATCGGAGCTGAGGCAGGCCAAGGCGAACCTCAAGCGGCTACAGGCGAAGGCCGAGCAGGAGGCCCCGGTGGAGCGGGCGGCAGATCCGGAGCTCCGGGCGGAAGACGAAGTCGAGGAGGCCGTCCGGGGCGACGAGGTCGTACTCAAGTTCGTCGAGAAAGAGGAGCGAATCAAGGGCGACCTGGCGTATGCCCGGTCCGTCGCACGGCAGCGGCGATCGGATGCGTCGGTCGTGGCCGCACAGAGGGAGCTCAACAAGCTCCAGAAGCAGAGGAAGACCTACGAGGATCGGCTGCGTGCCCAGCTCCGCGCCGCGAGGGGCGATCGTCCCGCCGCCCCGCGCAGCCAGGCCGAATCGGGCCTCGCCGCGCTGGAGGACGAGATCGCCTCTCTCCAGGAAATGGAGCGGGAGCTGTTGGGCGAGGTCGGCGAGATCACGGTCGGCACGAAGAGGCTGGGTACGCAGGCCCTGGAGATGGAATCGATCCAGGACGAGATCAGCGCGACCGTGGACCTGGCGAAAATGATCCGGACCGAGACCGAAGCCTTGAAGATCGAGCTGAACGCGCCAGATCGCGTGAGGCTGCTCAAGGAGGCCAAGGCGCCACCCAGGGTGGGGACGGCCGGCAAGGTCCGGTTGGCCGGGATGGCCGCCGGCGGGGCATTCGGAGCGATCGCCCTGCTGGTGTCTTTCTGGGAATTCCGCTCCCGCCGGGTCGACTCGCACGAGGACGTGACCCAGGGCCTGGGGATGAGCATCATCGGCACCATGCCGGTCATCCGCCGGCCGGCGCTCGGGGTCATGTCTCGGGCCGTCATCCCTCGGGAGCAGCTCTGGCAACATCGATTGACCGAGTCGGTCGACACGACCCGAATCATGCTCTCGCATTTGGCCGACGCCGGCTCCTTCCGCGTCGTGCTCGTCACCAGCGCCGTCTCGGGCGAGGGCAAGACGTCGCTGGCCAGTTGCCTCGCGACCAGCCTGGCCCGCTCGGGGCGGAAGACACTGCTCATCGACGGCGATCTCCGCTGGCCATGGTGCATCAGCTCTTCGATCATGCCCAGCGGCCGGGCCTCAGCGAGCTGGTCCGCGGCGAAGTCGGCGCCGAGGACGCGATCCGTCCCACCGCGATCAGCAACCTGTGGATCCTCCCGGCCGGCCAGGAGGATGAGTACGCCCGCACGGAGCTCTCCCAGCCCCGGGCGAGGGCCGCGTTCAACGATCTGCGAGAGCGATTCGATTTCGTGATCGTGGATTCGGCGCCGGTTCTGCCGGTCGCCGACACCCTCCTCCTCTCGCAGCATGTCGATGCCGCGTTGTTCTCGATCCTCCGCGACGTGAGCCAGGTTCCCAGGGTCCACGAGGCCTGCGCGCGGATTGCTTCCCTCGGGGTTCCGATCCTGGGTGCCGTCGTTTCCGGCGCCCGAGTCGAAGCCTACTTTGCCTATCCGAGAGGGTGATAGAGGTTATCCCTGTCGCGTCCCACCATTGTTGCGCCCGTTGTCGTGCGCCCATGGAGCCCGCTCGAGACCGAAGAGAGGTATCTCACCATGAACTGGCCACCCGAGATCACAGGCCAATCGGACGATCGAAGGGACGCAAGGAGCATCCCCTGGAAAGCGGCGCTGGATGGAGCATTGGCCGCCGCCATGCTGCTGCTGACAGCCCCCCTGATGCTGGCGGCGATGATGCTGGTCCGCTTGACGTCGCGCGGCCCGGCGATCTATACCCAGCAGCGCCTGGGCCTCGGCGGACGGCCCTTCACGATCTACAAGATCCGGACGATGTATCACGACTGCGAGTCGCTGACGGGCGTGCGGTGGTCGACGCCCGGGGACCCCCGCGTCACGCTCGTTGGCCGGGTCCTCCGGGCGACGCACGTCGACGAACTCCCCCAGCTCGTGAACGTCCTCCGGTCCGAGATGAGCTTGGTGGGACCCAGGCCGGAGCGGCCCGAGATCGTCGCGGGCATCGCGCGCCGGCTGCCGGCCTACCAGGAGCGGCTCCGCGTCCGGCCGGGGATCACCGGGCTGGCCCAGATCCAGCTCCCCCCCGACGTCGATCTGGAGAGCGTGCACCGCAAGTTGACTTGCGACCTCTATTACATCGAGCATCTCGGCCCCTGGCTGGACCTGCGGATCATGATCGGGACGGCCCTGAAGATCGCGGGACTGCCGCCGGGCCCGAGACAGCGACTGCTCGGCCTGCCCCTCGTGGAGGCCCCCT
>JAJPJC010000122.1 GCA_021324445.1 Isosphaeraceae bacterium | reverse complement strand
GGTCTCGCGGGCGGTCCGGCACATCTCCTTGCACTCGGTGATCGAGTGCGCCATCAGCTTCTCGGTGGACGCCTGCTTACTAAACAACAACGCGCGGAGCGCCACCGGGGCGTGCAGCCACAGCGGCAGCGCGATCACGATCATCTCGACGTCGGGGTCGTTGTACATCTCCTCCTTGGTGCCATACTGCTTGAGCTTCTTGACATCCGCGGCCGAGTAGTCCTTGTGGTTGCCAAATTCCTTGATGGCCCGCTCGCGCTGCGTGGGGCGGATGTCGCAGAAGCCGATGAAGTCGAGGTACGCCCGGTTGTGCGACCGGATCATGGCCTGGCAACCTTCGTCGCCGGTGCCGATGATCGCGGCCCGGACCGGGGACTTGCCCCCCATGTCCTTGTAGCCGAAGTAGAAGGCGCCCAGGGCGGGCGCGGCCGCGGCCGCCTTGAGCAGATCGCGCCGGGACATCCCCAGCGCCCGGTCGGCGTTCTCGCGGCCCAGGACCCGTTGCTCGGGAGTCAAGTTCGTCATCCGTCGCTCCTCGTGGGAAGGACGTAGGTCAGGCTGTCCAGCCTGACAGCCTTGGAACGTCAGGCTGGACAGCCTGACCTACGTAGTGTTGCCAGTGGCCAGTGGGGTCTGCTCAACCGATCGGGATCGGCTCCCGACCGGGATCGGTCTTGGTTACGGGACGGTTGGGGTCCTCGGTCCGGATGCGGGTTCGGCCGTCGCCCGGTGGGGCCAGCCGGCGGCGACGGGCGAAGAGGAGGGCGTCCAGCCCGATCCAGTGACCGTTCGGCGTGGTGGCGACCACCAGGCAGGCGATCAGCTCAACCAGGTTCTTGCTCACGATGAAGTAATGCCCCTCGGCCCTGGGGTTGGGGGGCAAGCCGGGCCAGGGAGGCATCGACAGGTAGATCATGGCCAGGAACGCCGCGGCCCCCAGCGCCGCCAGGGGAGTCAGCAACCCGAGGATCAGGCAGGTGCCGATGGCGATCAGCCCGTAGGTCGTCGCGAAGTTGATCAGGTCGAGCTGAGTCCACAGCCTGGGGACCGGCCCGTCGGTTGCGAGCTGATCGGAAGTCGCCAGCTTCTCGACCTCGGTGCGCAACAGATTGCCGCGCTGGACCAGAGGGCCGGTCAGCGTGCGGCGGTCGGCATCGAGACTCCGGCGCGCGTCCCAGGCGCGTTCGAGCTGGAAGGACAACGCATCCGGGTCGCGCTCGGTCCGCTGGACCACGCCCAGGTCGTGGTAATACTTCAACCGCTTCTCGTGATTCTCGGGGTCGTTGAACCAGTAGCGAGCCCAGCGCTCGGCCTCGTCCAGGACCTTGGCGGCCTGGCTCCGCTGGGCCTCGCTGAACCGGTAGTGATCGGCGATCCGCTCGACGTCGCTCCGCCAGGCCGCCTTGAGGCGCGACTCGTCGAGCAGGGCCAGACCGTTGACGTCCGGCACCATCCCCCGGAAGTACGGCGCCAGCGGCCCGGTCGCGTTCCTCAAGTAGATCTCGGCCGAGAACGGCTCCGTGCCGTACTGGGTCGACCGGTGCTTCTCCCACCCCTCGGCCAGGAAGTGCCAGCCGATCGCGATCCGCAGCAGGATGAGGAAGAGCGCGGCCAGAAACCCGGGATAGTATCGTGCCATGATGCGTTCTGGGATGACCTTCGGTTGGAATCGCGGCGGGGTCAGGCGACCCGCGTCGAACCTTGCCGGAAGACGGGGCTCCTTGGGGGGGCGCCCTCATCCTATCTTAACGGATCGGTTCCCGAGACAAAATCGGATTCTCCCAAACCGAGGATGCGCACGCGGGGCAAGGCATCGTCCGGACTGTCTTCGACGAACACCGCGCCGATCTCGGGATGGGCCGCGACATAACCGGCGGCCGCGTCAGGACCCAGGAGATAGAACGCCGTCGAGAGGGCATCGGCGGCGGCGGCCGACGGTGCCAGGACGGTCACGCTGGCCGGTCCCAGGGCCGGCTCACCGGTCCTCGGATCGAGGATATGGCCGTAGGTCCGCCCGTCAACGACGAACCGCTGAAACGCGGTGCCCGAGGTCCCCAGGGCGCGGTTCCGCAGCCGGAAGGTGCCCAGCGGCGCCTCCGGCCGGAACGGATTGCGCAGCGTGACCTCCCAGCGGCCGCCGAACTGGCCGGGGGGCGAGCCGATCGCGTAGAGGCTGGACCGCCCGCCATGGACCAGTCCCGAGGTCGGCCACCAGTGGCCGCGGAGGACCTCCACGGCTCGGTCGAGGGCGTAGCCCTTGCCGATACTCCCCAGGTTGATCCGGATCCCTTCCCGGTCGAAGGCGACCGTGCGCCGCTCGGGATCCAGCCGGAGGTGCTGCCAGCCGGTCCGTGCCCGGGCGCCGGCCAGGGTGGCCGGGTCCGGGACCCGCCTGGGCCCCTTGACGAACCCCCAGGCCTCCGAGAGCGCCCCCGAGGTCACGTCGTAGGCGCCCCCCGTCTCCCGGCTCAGGGTCACGGCGTCCTGGAGCAGACCGAACAGCCCGGCCTCGACCGCAACCGGCCCGAGATGGGCCGTGGCATTGAGCCGGCTGACCTCGGAGTCGTCGCGGTAGACGGTCAACTGAGTCTCGAGGGCCTCGATCAGGTCGAGCGCGCGGCAGGCCAGGTCGACCGCTCCCGGCGTGCCGGCGGGGAGCCGGACCTCGAAGGCGGACCCCATCGCCGGGCGATGGACCCGGACCAGGTCCAGGGAAGGCCGGGAATTGGAATCCGGCTCCTGGCCCGCGGCCATTCCGGCCTTGAGCCGTCGCAGCCGCAGGAGATCGCGGCGGTTCACGCCGGTGCGGGGCGGTTTCACGCGCGGACCCGGTTCGAGGAGGGCAGGGGGGATCGAGGGCGACGATCGTTCACGACGACCCTCGGTCCGCTCCGGACCGGAACGGACCGACGGCCTGATTCTCTATCATATAACCGGCGCCGACGCCCGGGAAAGGGGCGAAATCCGGGGTGGACGGTGCCGGAGCGGTGCAGCCAACGGCCGGCGTCCGGGGCGCCGATCATGACCTAAGCTGGAGGTAGGGAACCTTCCGAACGCTCACGGACACGCTGCGCTCCGCCGATGAAATCACGTTGGATTCCATCCGGCCGCCTGGTCCCTGGACCGGGCGACCTGATCTTCGCCATCGTCTTGGGTCTGGTCCTGGTCGGCGGCCGTCATGGCCTGTTCAACGACCCGGGCACACCCTGGCATTTGCGGCTGGGCCGCCAGATCCTCGCCAGCGGATCGGTGCCCCGGCACGACACGTTGACCTTCACCCGCGACGGCGCCCCCTGGATCGACCAGTCGTGGGGCTTCGACGTCCTGCTGGCCATGCTGGTCGACTCGTGGGGCTGGCCGGTCGTCATCGCCCTGACGGCGATCGGCCTGGCCGGGCTCTATGCCGCGATGACCCGGGGTCTGGTCCGCGACGGCATCTCGCCCCTGGTCGCGGTGCTCGTGGCGATCCTGGCCGTGGCGGTCGGGTCGATCCATTTCCTGATCCGGCCGCATCTGTTCACCTTCGCGTTCGTCTACCTGACGCTCCGGGCCTGCCAGCAGCAGCACGAGCGCGGGGGCTGGGGGATCTTCGCCGTCCCGTTCTACACGGCGATCCTGGCGAACCTGCACGGCGGCTTCGTGGCCCTGCCCGTGATCGTGGCGACGGCCGCCGTGGGGCATGCCATCTCCGGCCGGTGGGATGGGCCGCGGTGGCGCAACTGGCTGAGGTTCACCCTGGCGTTCCTGGCCTCGGGCCTGGCCGCCCTGGCGAACCCGTATGGATTGGGGCTCTACCGTCACGTCGGCAACTTGCTGGTCTCCAGCGGCGTCACCAGCCTGATCGTCGAGTACCAGCCGGCTCCGTTCGGCAAGCCGGACGCCGAGGTGCTGGAATGGGTGTTGCTAGCCCTGGTGGGCCTGCCCGTCGTCTCGGCGCGGCGGATGGAACGGTATCAGTTGGCCCACCTACTCGTGTGGCTGCACCTGGCCCTGACCTCGATCCGCAACGCTCCGCTCTTCGCCCTGGCGGCGGCCCCGGCCCTGGCCGCCTTGCTCGACGGCCTGCCCATGTCGCTGCGGCGGTCGTGGAAGCCGGACGGGCGCGCGTCGATCTGGCCGGCCGCGGCGTCGATCGGCCTGCTGGTCGTGGCGGGCTGTGGGGTCCGCCTCGGCGGGTTCGACCTCAAGAAATGGCCCCTGTCGGCGCTGCCGGCGCTCGACCAACAGCCCACGGCGGCGCGGCTGTTTCACGAGCAGGACTGGGGCGGTTTGATCGAGGCCGAGTGCCGGCCGTTGCGGCGGTCGTATCTCGACGACCGGTTCGAACTCTTCGGCAAGGAGGCGATTGTCGAGTACATCGACACCCTGACCGGAGGACCGGCCTGGGACACCCTCCGCGACCGCGACCGGATCGACCTGGTCTGGCTCCGACCCGACCGCGGCCTGGCCAGGCGGCTGCTCCAGGAGCCCGGCTGGAGCGTCCTCCATCGCGACAAGGTCTCGATCCTGTTCCGACGGGACCCACCGAACGACCTCACCGCGCGGTGATTCGCCCCGATCGGCACGGCCTACTCCGCCTTGGCGTTCGCGCCGGCCTTCTTGGCGTCCGCGCCGGCCTTGAGCCGTCTGCGAATGGCGTCGCTCACCTCGTCCGGCAGCCGGATCGTCCATTCGTTGATCTGGCTGGGCCGCGCCTCGAAGCTCGTTGCCGTCTTGGACCACGATTCCGCCAAGAGTATCAGTTCGGACTCGCCCTGGATCCCTCGATTCGCAAGCTGCCACAATTGCTCGCCATTCAGACCACCCTGTGCCCCTCTCAACGCACCCTTCGCGCGAGCACCTCCCTTCGCGCCAGGACCATCGGCGGGGGCGTCGGTGGGGGGGCTGGAGTATACCCAGAACGCCGGCGACCAAACCACCGGGGCGGGGGCGCTCGCGATGGTGACCTCGAAGCGCCGCCTGCCAGCCTGGCCATCGGTGGATTCGATCGGGCGCAGCACCAGCATCCCGGAGAGCTGATAGGTGCCCCGCTCCCATTCCATCGACGCCGCCGGTCCCTGGATCTCGCGCAGATCGCTGGGTTGCACCTCCGCCCAGAGTTCCCGCAGTGGGAATTCAGGATTCTTCCAGACATAAGGCTGTTTGAAGCGAAGGAACTCGGCCAGCGACGTCGTTGGACCACAGAGGACGGAACGCGTCGCGCTCGGCCTCTGAACCGCCCCCAGGGGGAAACGTTTGGAGGCCGGGGCCTCGCCGGGCCAGGCATCGGAGATCGTCCACGACAGGCCGTCCCGTTGGATCCGCGTGAGGATGAACGACGCGAAGACGACCAGGCGTTCCTTCTCGAGGTCGGCGGGCCAGATCCATCGGACGCGCACAGGCACGCGCTCGGGAGGGACCTTGGGGCAGACGAGCCGCTTGTTGACCTGGCTGCCCGGCTCGATATGGAGCTGGCCGGATGTCGCCACGGCGCCCTGATCCCAGACCTTGGCGATCTGGTAGGAATAGTCGCCGGGGTGGGCCAGGCCGAAGTCGGCGAGGCCCGAGCTATCCGTGACGCGCTCGTACGGGCCCGGTTGGGGCCCTCCCTGGCCCTTCCCGACAGCCCCGAAACCGCCCCCCATGCCGACACCTCGGCCAGGGCCCCCTTGCCCATTTTGTTCGTTGAAGGCGATCCAGAACCCGACCCCGGGCGGTCCCTCGGGCGTCTCCTCGGTGAGCTGGAATCGCACCGGATTCCAGTCGAGCGAGCGCGTATTCCGCATGACTTCGGACATCTCGCGCAACTGTTTCAGCATCTCTTGCTGGCTGGCCTGGGCCTTCTCGTTCTGGAGGGTCAGCGCCCGGACGGCCTCGGCCGCCGCGGCCGCCGCGCGGGCGGCTTCCGCCTGGAGCAAAGCCGTTTGACGCCGCCACACCACACCGGTCAGCGACAGACTGGCCAGGGTCATCACGAGGCAGGTTGCTATCAACACGCGCTGGGCCATGATCTTGCCTTTCATCGCATCGAGCCAGAGCCGGCGCGCCACGGCGGCTGGATCGCCGAACCGGTCGAACACACGTCGGCGCGCCTCGGCCGCATTCCCGCCGCGCAGCAGCTCCCGGTTGTCGGCGCAGGCCAGGTGGTCGGCCAGCTCGTCCAGGATGTCCTGACGCAAGCCGGCCGGCTCGTCGTCCCGCGCCGGGGGCAGCTCGGCGGATATCGTATCGCGGTAGTCCATGGACGACTCGCAGGCAGTGGGCAGTAGGAAGTGGGCAGTCAAGAGGCCACAGCATCATGCGTCCGCCAGCCCGGCCCGGCTGATCCCCAGCACGCCGTTGACGCCCGCGGCGAAGCTGCGCCACGACCGCTTGCGCGCGGCCAGCTCGGCGCGGCCGGCATCGGTGAGCTCGTAGTACTTGCGGCGGCGCCCGTCGGCCTCCCGCCAGAAGGCGCGCAACAGCTTCTGTCGCTCCAGCCGGTGCAGCGCCGGGTACAGCGAGCCTTCCTTCAGCTCGAAGTAACCGTCCGAACGCTCGGCCACCGTCTGCGTGATCTCGTAGCCGTAGGAGGGCCCTCGGGCCACGACCTCCAGGATCATCATCTCGACGGCGCTACCCAGGAATTGCGAGTCCATACCTCGACCTCCTATGCATCGTTATCTAATACATAGAGCATCGAGGTATCGTTGTCAAGCCCCTCCTCGTGGGGAGGGATTCGCCTTGGTGCTGGAAGCCCGCGCGTGTATACTGAGGGTGGCTGGACAAAAAAACCCCTGGTGTCCGATCGAGGGTTCACGTCGATGAGCGTCACGACCCTGAGTCCTCCGCGGCCGAGGAACATCTATCCCGACAGCGATGGGGAGCCGATGGCCGAGAATCCGCTCCAGTTCCAGTGGATCGTCACGACCAAGGAGGGGTTGGAATACGTCTATCGCAACCAACCCGACGTCTACGTCGCGGGGGACATGTTCTGGTACCCGGTGGAGGGCCAGCCCAAGATCTGCCAGGCCCCTGACATCTTCGTCGCACTCGGCCGCCCCAAGGCGGGATACCGCGGCTCGTACAAGCAATGGGAGGAAGGAGGGATCGCGCCGCAGGTCGTCTTCGAGATCCTCTCGCCGGCAATCGGCCGGAGAAGTTGATCGAAAAGTTCCAGTTCTACGAGAAATACGGGGTCCAGGAGTATTACCTCTACGACCCCCACGAGGTGGTGCTGACCGGCTTCCTGCGCATCGCGGATCAGCTCACGGCCATACCCGCGATGGATGGATGGGTCAGCCCGCTGCTCGGCGTGCGCTTCGATCTCTCCGGCGGCGAGCTGACGATCTACGGCCCGGATGGTGAGCGGTTCTTGACTTATCAAGAAATTGCGGACGAGCGTGACCGGGCCGTCCAGGAGCGCGACCGTCTGGCCCAGGAGCGCGACCGTCTGGCCCAGGAGCGCGACCAGGAGCGGCAGCGGGCCGAGCGCCTGGCCGCCCAGTTGCGCGCGCTGGGGCTCGAGCCGCCGCCTTGATTCGATCGGGTCCGTCGCTCGCGGGTCCTCATTTTGAGACCCGCAGGTTCTCGAAGAGATAGAGCCCGCTCTTGCCGGGGCAGACCAGGTCGATGTCGCCGTCCTTGTCGATGTCGATCGCTGTCAGTTGGAGCCCGGTGCCGGCGGTGCCGGGGGGGAAATCTTTCAGCGCGAGGCGGTCGCCGCCCTTCGCCGGCGCGTTACGGGCCGGCTCGCCCTGGAAGATGACGTGCCTGGTCCACTCCTTGGAGTTGGGGTCGAACTGATACCAGGCGATGACGGAGCCGTCGGTCGCGCCCGGCTCGACCTCATGGGCATAGACCCGCTTCCCGGTCACCAGCTCGTGGGCCTTGCCGTCGCCGTCGATGTCGGCCCAGATCAGGGTATGGACCGAGGCGATCGCCTTGTCGATCGGTTGCTTGTCCCAGGTCCGCTCGCCGCCGGAGCCCTTGCCCTGGCGGAGCCAGTACAGGCCGTAGTCGTGGCCCATGCCGTAGACGACGTCCGAGAGGCCATCGCCATCGATGTCGCGCGCCAGGATCTGGATGCCCGTCGCGCCGATCTGCCATTCGGGGTGCCAGGTCCAGGTCTCGTGCGCGGGATCCGACGGGGCCTCGAACCACCCCTTCGGAGTAAGCAGGTCGACGCGGCCGTCGCCGTTGACGTCCCCCGAGCCGACCCCGTGCCCGGCCGCCCGGGCGCCGAAGTCGTGCTTCTTCAGCTCAGACCCCGTTCCATCACCCTTCCTGGCGACCTCGTACCAGACAACGACGTTGACCGTGTTGGGCAGGACGTCGGGGACGCCGTCCCCCGAGAGATCGACCATCCAGGCGGCCTCGCTCGATCCGGGCTGATCGACGTCGTGGTAGGTCCAGGGGGCACCGGGTTTCCCCGGGTTCTCGACCCAGCCCACGTTCTTGCCGAAGTAGGAACATGAGACGAAGTCGGTCCGGCCGTCGCCGTTGACATCCAGCGGCAGGGTCGAGAAGCAGTTGTAGTAGGTGCCGACACGCGCCACGTCGCGGACGTGATAGGGCTTCCAGGCGGGTGCCTGGTACCAGGTGTCCCCGGAGACGATGTCGAGCCGGCCGTCGTTGTCGACGTCGAAGACGCCCGCGGCCTCGAACTCGCTCCGGCCGTTGATCGTGTGCTGCTTCCATTTCGGCTCATCCGCGCGGATCGTCCCGGCGGCAACGGCGACGATCGACCAGGCGGCGAGGAGGGATCGAAATCGGGCCATGACGCATCTCCGGTTGGTTTCTTGTTTGGTCCGCGGATTACGCAGATTTACGCAGATTATAATATATATATTCATTATTAATTATATAATCGTTCAAGCGAATGGTTCTCCCACGACTCTCGATGGTTCGGTCCCGGCCTCTCGCCGCGCATTCCTTTCCGTCTTCATCTGCGTAATCTGCGGACGATTCTGCTTCAGCGGCCTTCGCGTCAAACGCTGGGCAGCGTCCAGGGCTTGCGGTATTCCTTGGTCAAGTACTGGTTGGCCTCGGGGTGATTGGTGATCCGTTCGGCGACCGGATCCCACTGGAGCTTTTCCCCGGTCCAGAGCGAGATGTTGCCGAGATTGCCCACGGTCGTCAACTGGTGGCCGTAGCCGAAGTGGCACGAGCACCGGGCGCGGGACTTGATCGCGTCGAGCCACTCGCGATGATGTCCGACCGACCGGGGCAGGCTCTTGGGCGGCTCGTCGATCTTCCGCCCCTTGGCGGGGATGATCCGGTAATGGTTGTAGTCGGCCACGAGCGTCGCCTCGGTCCCCTGGAACAGGATGCCCAGGCCCTGGTTCTCGATACCGTGGGCGTTGGCGTCGGTGTGGCTCCAGACCATCAGGAACTTCCGGCCCCCTTTCTCGTACTCGTAGGCGACCTCGAGCGTGTCGGGCACCTCGGCGTTATCGTCGAGGGCATAGCGCCCGCCCAGGGCCGAGATGGTCCGCGGCGCGTCGACATCCATGGCCCAGTGGACGAGGTCGACGATGTGGCAGCAGAAGTCGGTGAGGATGCCGCCGCCGTAGTCCCAGAAGTACCGCCAGTTGAAGGTGAAGCGATTGGGGTTGAAGGCGCGCTTGGGGGCCGGGCCCAGCCAGAAGTCGTAGTCGCAGCCCGGCGGCGGCGCGCCATCCTTGGGTCGGCCCATCCCCTTGCGGTCGGCGGCCAGCCAGACCCGTGTCTTGCTGATCGTCCCCAGGACGCCCGAGCGGACGATCTCGACCACGCGGTGGTAGTTCTCGCCGGCATGGATCAGGTTGCCCATCTGGGTGACGCGCTGAGACTTCTCGGCCGCGGTCACCATGGCCCGGGTCTCCCGCACCCGGTGCGCCAGGGGCTTCTCACAGTAGACATCCTTGCCGGCCTGGCAGGCCAGGATCGCGATGATGGCGTGCCAGTGGTCGGGCGTGGCCACCACGACCGCGTCCAGGTCCCTGCGATCGAGCACCTTGCGAAAGTCGCCGTACGTGTCCGGTTTCCCACCCGTCGCGGACTGCGCGCGGTTCCGGTGGCGCTCGTAGACGTCGCAAACGGCGGCGATCTTCACATCGGGGAAATTCTTGAAGGTGTTGATCAAGCCGGTCCCCATGCCGCCGGTGCCGATGAAGCCCAGGACGATCTTCTCGTTGGCCGCGACGCGGGGCGCCTCCGACTTCGGGGTCTGGGTCGGCGCACCGCGCCCTTGCCCTTGCGCCCGCGCACGCGCCGGGGTTGCTTCCTGGGCAGCGGCCGCCAGCGCGGATGCGGCCAGAAACTCGCGGCGAGTCCGGTCAGTCATGATCAGTGGCCAGTGGTCAGGGGTCAGTGGTCAGGAAAGCCGAGGACAACACGCTCCGGCCAGCGTTCGGCGCGGGTCACCTGACCCCGCCGTCCGGCCGACCGAAGGTCTCCCGAGAGCGGATCAGCGCGCGGCCAGGGGAATGCCGAAATCGCCGAGCATGTTCCGCCAGACCGAGTGGATGTGGTTGGCGCCGTTCTGGGTGTTGTTGAACTCGATGAGGAAGCTGGGACCCTGGACGCGGTAAGCATGAGGCTGACTGCGGTCGGCCGGTCCGGCCCAGGTGAAGCGGATCGCGTCGGGCCCGGCGCGGCGGATCTCTTGCAGCCAGGCCTGGGCGACCTCGTCGGGCATGTCCTGGGAGTAGGACTCGATGAGCGCACGCAGCATCGCGCGCTGGTCCTGGTTGAGGTCGGCGGCGGCGACGCCGACGGCCGGGTCAGTCGGCGGCTGGGGTGTGTTCGCCGCGCGGATATCCGCGGGCGCCTTGGGTGCGAACAGGACCGATTTCCGCTGGTTCTCGTCGAGGGCCTGGAGCAGGCGCAGGGCGCGGTCCTCGCGATCGGCGAGGGTGCGCAGCCCCTGGCGCGGACCCTGCCGGACCTCGGCGGGATTGGCGCCGAAGAAGACGGGTGTCGCCGCCACGATCTTGCCGTCCTCCAGGGCGAAGTTCAGCGAGAGGTGATGCCCCTCGACCCGCCAGCCCCACTTACCCCGGTCGGTGGGCGTGCCGAAGATCGTGAGATAATACAGCTCGGGGTCGCGGATCATGCGGCCCCCTTGCTCCAGCTCCTTGAGGATCTGCTCCAGGCTCATGATCGTCGTGGCCTTGAGAACGCCGGAGCCGCTCAGCCCCGAGGCGATCAGGCCGAAGGCCAGGGAACGCTGCTCGGGTTTCAATTCCTTGATCGGCAGACCCTTGCGCGGGCGCGGGATGAAATGCCAGTCGAGCCGCTCGGGCGCCTCGAACGGATAGGTCGCCTTGGCCGCCTGCTCGTGGGAGAGCGCGGCCAGGAAGCGGCCGGCGGCCACCGCCATGCGACTGCCCGTCTGCTCGACGTACGCACCCGCCCAGAGGGCCAGTGTCACCACCCCGATCGCGGCCAACACGAGGCTTGTCTTGATTCGGTGCATGTGTTCAACGCCTTTCGGCATCACAGACAGGGGTTTCGGATGGCCCGCACCTGTTCCGGACCTTCCTACTTCTCAACGATGCCAGGGTGGAAGTCAAGACCGCGCTGGATTTTCCTCCTCGAACTTGGTCTGATCTCATCCAGTCCGAGCCGCGACCGTCCGGGAACGGACCACTTGGAGAGGGAGGTCAAGGGATGGCAGAGTCCTGGAGACGGCGGACGTTCCTGGGCGCCTCCGCTGGGGGGCTGGTCGCCGCCGCGGCCGGCGCGCGGCGCGCGGCCTGGGCAGTGGAGATCCGCCGCGAGACATTCACGTACAAGACCGCAGGCGACTGCCCCATCAAGGCCGACGTGTTTCGTCCCTCGTCACGGGAACGGCTGCCGGTCGCCGTCTGGATCCACGGCGGCGCGCTGATCATGGGCGACCGTCGTGGGATGGACCCCGCGCTGCGGGAGGAGCTGATCCAGGCCGGATACGCCGTCGTCTCGATCGACTATCGCCTGGCCCCGGAGACGAAGCTGCCGGCGATCCTCGAGGACGTGCGCGACGCCTTCGCGTGGATCCGCGCGGAGGGGCCGAAAGCCTTCGGTGCCCGGGCCGAGCGGATCGCCGTGCTCGGCGGCTCGGCCGGCGGCTACCTGACCTTGTGCACCGGCTTCCTGGTCGAGCCCCGTCCCGCGGCGCTGGTCTCGTTCTGGGGCTACGGCGACATCGCCGGGACGTGGTACAGCCGTCCCGACGCGTTCTACCGCCGCCAGGCGCTGGTCGCCGAGTCCGAGGCCCGCGCCGCCGTCGGCACCACCGCGATCGCGGAGCCGCCCCCCCGCAACCAGCGGTTCCGCTTCTACCTCTACTGCCGGCAAAATGGCCTCTGGCCCAGGGAGGTCGCCGGCCATGACCCCGACGCCGAACCGAAGGCGTTCGACCCGTTCTGCCCGGTCCGCAACGTGACGCCGCAGTATCCGCCGACGCTGCTCATCCACGGGACCGCGGACACGGATGTGCCCTGCGAGCAGTCGATCCTGATGGACCGGGAGCTGACCCGGCACGGGGTCCGCCACGAGCTGATCTCGGTCACCGGGGGCGGGCACGGGCTGGGAAACGTCGACCGGGCCCGGGTTGCGGAGATCCATCGGCGCGCGGTGGCTTTCATCCGGCAGTCCACGGCCTGAGCGCCAGACTTGCCTCATTCGCTCAACCACCGGATCGCTTCAGATGCACGGCGGCCGGCCCCGGGAAGGGGGTGGTCAGGACGCGACGGCCGCCGCCGGTGACCGGCTTGCCGGGGATGAACCGGCTGTGGGTCGTGTCGTACCAGCGGACCTCGTACGTGCCGTCGGCGCCTCTCAGGTCGATCGAGAACTCACCCAGGCTGCCGTCCTGGTACGCCAGGTACTCGCGGGCCGGCGCGGCCAGCAGATAGCCGGTCCCGACCCGATCGGGCATCGGGACCATGTGGGCCAGGTCGATCATGCCGGCGAACGAGCGGACCTGGCCCATGGCCAAGCGCGCCGAGTCCTGCCAGGTCGGGCTGGGTGTGAGCTCCTCCATGAACAGCACGTTCAGCCCCCGGGTGAAGCTCTTCCACACCCACACGCTGTCCCCGCCGGTGTGGCCCCAGAGATGGTCGGTGTCGTTCACCACCACCTTGCCGACATCACGCGCCGAGGGACGATCCTTGTAGCTCTCTTCAGATGTCCCGGGGTTGGGGGAGATCCAATCGGCCGGACTGTCGATCAGGATCTTGTTGGTGGCGCCCGGGTATTGGAAGGTCATCCCCACCGGATGCGGCTTCGACCTGGCGCGCTCGTGCGCATGGATGAAATCGATCAGGTGATACTGCCACTTCGTCGAATAAACCCCGGCCTCGTTGCAGACCTCGTACAGCACGTTGTCCAGGTCGCCGACGGTGTCGACCACCTTGCGGATGTAGGCTTCCTGAAGGGCCTGGACCTTCTTGCCGGTCTCATCGTCGCGGAGCTGGTTGTAAAGCAGCCCTCGTCCAGTTGGGTCGGCGTCGACGGCGTTGATGTTGTTGGGCTGATGGAACGGGTGGTACTTCCAGGCGTCGGTGAACTGGAGCTCCCAGCCTTCGAAGAGCATGATCGAGACATACATCCCGCGGTCCCGCGCCTGCGCGACGCGCTGCCGCAGACGGTCGAAATAGGCCGGGTCGAACGACTCCAGGTCGAACCTGGGCTTGCCGTCGGCGGCCAGACCGGGCCCGGTCCGCTTCCAGGGGTGGGGCAGGCAGAACTTGATCGTGCCGGCAGGCTGGGCATCGGTCCACTTGGGCGCCTCCCATCGCCAGAGGCGGAAGAAGTTGTGACCGTGCCGCTGGAGGAAGTCGAGATAGCCGTGGTAGTCGAAAGCCGGCGGCGGGTCGTCGCTGGTGGGCAGGCGGTGACCGTTGTCCTGGAAGTTGTGCCAGTTGTGCGAGCCGACGAGCAGGACCGCCTTGCCGGACCCGTCGGTGAAATACCGCGGGTTCGACTCCAGCCGCCGGAGCGGACCGCCCGCCGGCCCACCGGCCTGCGCCGGGCTAGCGATCCCGACGAACAGCGGCAGCCAGACGGCGGCCCGCGCGATCGGCCCGCCCGCCCACAACCGACGGTCCTGGCTCATCATCGGCCCCCTTCCCATCACCGAGATTCGATTCCACCGGGTCTGCGCGTCGGCGCCGGCTCATCCGGCGCGGTCGCCGTATTATCCGGCTCGATGCCGGTCGCCTCCAGCCCGATCTCGGGCCGGGCCCGGGCGATTTGTCGCTTCTGTTCCAGCAAGGGCGGTGTCTGTGCGTGGATCCGGACGGGTCGCGGTGCGCGACAGGGCGTAGCACCGCGTGCGATCGATCGATCCGGAGCCCGCCCCGGGAATCCGAGCATCATCTTGCGCGGAGTGCCGTTCGAGGGAGTGAAACTTTCGCGCCGACATCCTACAATAATCGCTTCGACCCGAGGTTCCTCCCCACTCGGGACGTGCCCCCTCGCCGTGCATCCCCGACTCGACGGTCGTTTGAACCTCGCCCCATCCCGGAGAACTGCAACCATGCGACGACTGCTCAGAACGACGGTCCTCGTGAGCGTGGCGTGCCTGGTGCCGGTCCTGGCGCTGCACGCCCAGCAAGCCGCGACCGCGGCCCGGAGAGGCCAGCCGGCCCCCGCCACGACGAAGAAGGCCACGACACCCAAGGCGTCCACGGATCCGATCGACCGCATCAAGGAAGAGGGTCTGAAGCGGTCGCAGGTCATGGCCACGTTGAGCTACCTCACGGATGTGATCGGCCCGCGCCTCACCGGCTCGCCGAACATGAAGCGCGCCAATGAATGGACCCGCGACAAGCTGGCCGCCTGGGGGCTGGTCAATGCCCGCCTCGAGCCGTGGGGGCCATTTGGACGGGGCTGGTCGCTCAAGCGGTTCTCGGCGCAGGTGATCGAGCCGCAGTGCATTCCCTTGATCGCCTATCCCAAGGCCTGGTCACCCGGCACCGAGGGAACCCTGGCGGCCAGGGTGGTCTACTTCGACGCCAACTCCGAGGCGGACTTCGCCCGCTTCAAAGGGAAGCTGAAGGGGGCGATCGTCCTGACCGCGCCCGCCCGCCCGATCGCGGCGCACTTCGAACCGCAGGCAGCCCGCAAGACCGATTCGGAGCTACTGGCGCTGGCGGATGCCGCCGAGCCCAATGCCCGCGGCATCGGCCGCCGCGCGCGGCAAGCTCAAGGACAGGGAGCCGAGCCCGGGCAGGCCGCGAATCGCAGGGATGCCGGTGGCGACCGTGCCGCGGCCGAGCAACCGCGCCCGGGACGGTTCCAGATGACTCCCGAGATGCGCGCCCGCGCGGAGCTGGCGCGGAAGAAGACCCAGTTCCTGGCCGAGGAGGGCGCCGCCCTGCTGGTGGATCCCAGCACCCGCGGCGACGGCGGCACATTGTTCGTCCAGTCCGCCAGCGTGCCCGGTGTCGCGCCGTTCCCCATGCCCGGCCAGGGCCAGGGCGGACGCCGGGTCGCCGCCTATGACAAGGACGCCCCCAAGATCACCCCGCAGATCGTCATGGCCGGCGAGCACTACAACCGGCTCGTCCGGATGATCCAGCAGGGGGAGCGGCCCCGCATGGTCGTCGACCTTTCGGTGCAGTTCCACGACGAGGACCTGATGGCCTATAACACGGTCGCCGAGATCCCCGGCACCGACAAAAAGGACGAACTGGTCATGCTGGGCGGGCACATGGATTCCTGGCACAGCGGGACCGGCGCGACCGACAACGGAGCCGGCGTCGCCGTCGCGATGGAGGCCGTGCGGATCCTCAAGGCCCTCGACCTGAAGCCCCGCCGGACGATCCGCATCGCGCTGTGGAGTGGCGAAGAGGAAGGACTCCTCGGCTCGCGCGCCTTCGTCACCCAGCACTTCGGCAGGCGTCCCCCCGGCCAGTTCGGCCCTCAGCCTCCCGGCGGGCCCGGCTCCCCGGCGGCGCGCAACGGCGATGTCGCCAATGCCGGCGCCAGTTCCAGTGCCAGTGGCAACGACGCACCCCCGAAGCCCGAGTTCGCCAAGTTCTCGGCCTACTTCAACCTCGATAATGGCACGGGGAAGATCCGAGGTGTCTACATGCAAGGCAACGAAGCCGTCCGGCCGATCTTCCGCAAGTGGCTCCAGCCGTTCCGCGCGATGGGTGCCTCGACCTTGACCATCGCCAATACCGGAGGGACCGACCATCAGTCCTTCGACGGCATCGGCCTGCCGGGCTTCCAGTTCATCCAGGACGAGATCGAATACGAATCCCGGACCCACCACTCGAACCAGGACGTCTTCGACCGCATCCAGGCCGATGACATGAAGCAGGCCGCCGTAATTATGGCCGCCTTCGTGTACAACGCCGCCATGATGGAGGAAAAGCTGCCGCGCAAGCCGGCACCTGCGGCCAGCCCCGCCAATGTGCGGGCCGCCGCCGGCTGACTTGTCGTCCCCGGGAGAGCGAGGCTCCGTCGCAGCCTTCGCCCTCCCGGGATTTCGGTCGCTGCGCTCAGGGCCGCTTCGTCAGCATCCCCGCCCCTTCGAGGGCCCGCAACATCCCGAAGGTACTGGACTCATTGGGGCAGAAGATCCCATCGACCTGGCCGCGATACCGTGTGACCAGGCTCTGCGCCCGTTGCTGCGCCGAGTCCGACGTCGGGCCGGCGTATTCGGTGTCGGACAGCAGGCTGATGCCGGGGAATTCCTTGGCGAGCGTGTCGGTGAAGCCCTTCTCCCGCTGCTCGGTGCTCTCGGAGCCGACGGCATACCGCAGCAAGATGACCTTGCCGTGTCCCTTGAGGACCGCTCCGAGCCGCTGGGCCGCCAGCACGCCGCCGTGGTAGTTGTCGGTGGCGATGAAGCTGACCATCTTGGTCGTCTCCAGCCCCGAGTCCAGGATGACGACCGGGATCCCCTTGGCAACCGCCGCCTCCACCGGCTGCACCAGGGCGTGCGAATCCAGCGGCGCCAGCACGATGCCGTCGACTCCGGCGGCGACCGCGCTCTGGACCAGTTGGATCTGCTGGACCCGATCATCTTCCTTCTGCGGGCCCATCCAGATCACCTCGACGTTCCCCAGCTCCTCCTGGGCCTTGAGGGCGCCGGCGTGAAACGCCTTCCAGAATTCATGGGTCGTCCCCTTGGGGATCACGATCACGCGCCATTTCTTCGTCTTGGCCCCCGAGAGACTGGCCCCGCTGAGGTTCTCGGCCTGGGGCGGGTGGATGAGCTGATCGATCGCGGGTTTCTTGTAATTCTCGGGGGTCACCAGGGTCTCACCCGTGGGGATCTTGGCCTCGACCGGCTGCTTCTCGAGGGATTTGACAATCGTCTTGACGCCCAGCTCCGCCATCCGCACCGGGTTCTGGACCACCAGGCCCTGGATCTTCCCCTGGGCCAGGGCGTGGATGAGCGGCTCGCTGGCGTCGAAGCCGACGAACGCGACGCCCCCGGTGCGCGTGCCGGCGGCCTGGGCCGGCCCGGACCCGGCTCCGGGCGAGCTCCCCGCGCCCCGCTCGTCGGACGTGCCGCAACCGGCCAGCAGCCCCGCGGCCAGGAGGACCAAAGTGCGATGCCGATGGCGCTCGGCCATGAAATCATCTCCTTGAGACATCCCCACTTATCGAAATCGAGCCTCATGGTAAGAACCGCCGCTTCGCCGCGTCAAGCGGATGCCGGGTTTCACTCGGGGCTGGGCCCCGCCGGCCCGTCGGGACGTGCTCTGATGGCTCGACCGCCAGAGCCAACGAATTCCTCACCCGCAGTTCCGATGGCAAGGAGTTTGTCGTAGGCTCCGAATAGGTGCGCCACACCGATGACACCAGGCTCCTTGCCGCCGTGGGGAGTGCCGGGCGGAAGGCCAACGGCGAGATGGCAAAGCCAGGAAGGCTGCGACGGACCGGGAAACACACGCCAGGGCGAAGGCCATCCATCCGGAGTACGTGGCCGTGCTGGCGAAGGTGGCGACCCAGCCTCACCTCGCGGGGCGACGCTGGCCGACTCCGTGACCTTCTTGGCCGGGTCGAACCGGGCAAAGAAAACGCCGAAGATCATTAAGGATGCAATCCGGCGGGCGAAATCTCTTGAGTGATTCCAAGGCATTCCGCGCCATCGAGTCACCGCTGAGCCGCCATGGCATGCCACTTGCCGAGAGTTTAACGTCAAGTTAGGCTTCTTTTTCCGTGATTGCTTCATTGCATTTATCGACGGAACTCTGCGTTTCCAGCCGCCAAGCACGGCGATCCAGTACGGAGGCCTCGCCATGCAACCTGCCCTCTTCCGCCTCGGAGCCATCGTGGCCACGCCCGATTTCCTCGCCGCCATCCCCCGCCCCGCGATGGTCCAGGCCATCAAGCGGCACGCCACGGAGCCCCGCCCGATCCGGGACGGTCAGCCGATCCTCAGCGATTACGTCTACGGCAACCTGGGCTTCACTCTGCGGACCGACGCCGAACGCCTTCATACGTCAATCCGGCTGGTCGGGGAGGCGTGACGAAATCGGGATTCCGCCTCCAATGGCCTGGGGGAACGCCCGGTCCAGTAATCCCGCCTCGATGCCGAATCCTGGGCAGGATTCCACACTCGTGAGCAGTCGAATGGCCTGCTTGCGATGGCAGCTCACGAGCGCAGCGACTTCATCCCAAATTCTTGTCTTATAAATCATCGATAAATTATTATAACGATCATGTAATGTTTCGAGGAGTTCCTGCGTTGCATGCGTGCTGAGGTCAGTGGGCATTCTGCGCCTCCGGCAGTTGGTAACAGTCAGCCGAAGCATCGGCTCTACGTGCCCTCTTTTGAACAATTAAAAGCATTCACGGTTCGACATGCTCGAGCTGAACTCGATCACGGACTCCTGTCCACTCTTGCCGGTCGATCCTGCACCATGCTCTCTAGTCTAGTTTTCTTCAGCCTTCTGGTTTATTGTCAGAGATGTGTGCAGTCCACACGGAAGAGATCACCAACCGTCATTATCATGCAACCATGGCAACAAGCTCGGATGATTCCTTGAGCGATCGGGAGTGATCGCGTCATGCCTGAAGGCACCGAGGCCATGCGAGCGCGCGTCTCGACTTCCGAGTTCCTCTCGATCCTGGAACAGTCGGAGATCCTGTCCGACTGGCAATGGCGAGAGGTGCGGGAGCGGTACCGACCCCAGGCTGACCCCGATGACCCCTCGACCCTGGCCGTTCAACTCGTCCAGGAGGGGATGCTCACGGAGTTTCAGGCCCACCGGCTTCTGAAGGGGAAGAGGGGCCTCGTCTTCGGAGGACGTTATATCCTGCTGGATCACATCGGCCTGGGGGCGCGGGGCCGGGTGTTCCTGGCGCGGCACCGCCTGATGGATCGCCTGGTCGCTCTCAAGGTCGTCCGGCCCGACCCCGCCTTGAGTAAGAAGTGGATCCCCCGGTTCTTCCGGGAGATGAAGATTGTCGGTCTCCTGGACCATCCCAACGTGGTTCGAGCCATCGATGCCGACGAGCATGAGGGCTGCCCGTACATCGTCATGGAGTACCTGGAAGGGGACGACCTGGAACACGTCTTCGCGCGGCGCGGGCCGCTGCCACCGCAGGAGGTCATGGCGTACATGGCGCAGGCCTGCCGGGGCCTCGCCCACGCGCACGAGAAGGGGGTGATCCATCGCGATGTCAAGCCGACGAACCTGTTCCTGGTCAACACGGGGGTCGTGAAGGTGCTCGACCTGGGATTCGGGGAACTGGTCGGGCAGGCCCAGCAGCCGGGCAACGTCTTCGATACCGACGAGGGGATCCTGGTCGGGACGACCGATTTCATGTCGCCGGAGCAGATCAAGCACAAGCCGATCGATGCCCGGACGGACCTCTTCAGCCTGGGCTGCACGATGTACCGGCTGCTCACGGGGACGTACGCCTTCCCTGGCGAGACCCGGGAGGATCGGCTGGTCAAGCGGATCCACCAGCGGCATGTCCCGATCACCGATGTCCGTGCGGACCTCCCCTCCCGCCTGGTCCGGATCGTCGATCGACTGCTCGCCATCCGCCCGGACGATCGCTTCGGCTCGGCGGTGGAGGCCGCCGAGGCCCTCGAGGCGCTGATCCCGCCGGCGCACCGTGCCGATCGCCGGGCGCGCGCGCGGCCGGGGGACGAGCGCTTCGCGGCCGGCGGCGCCACGACGCCCCCGGAGCCCGAAGCGCCGGTGGACTGGTCGGTGATCGAATCGGCACTGCGGCCGACCGGCCAACCGGCGCGAGAATCCCCGCGGTTGGTCGACAAGGAGGCGGCGAAACCGCCCTCCACCAAGGGGCTCTCCTCCCATCGCAAGCTCCTCGAAGAGGAGGGCACCGAATCCGGGAGAGAGGTGCATGAGAAATACCGCAACGAATTGATCCAGATGAATCGAGTGATGGCCGAGCTGCGCTCCATGGGGCCGCCGGACGAGGCACCCGCCACGGACCAGATCTGGCTCGAGCGGATCGGGGAAGCAATCGGCGATTACCTGGCGGAGCCGACCGCGGGGCCAATCGTGATCGCGATGTTGGTGATCCTGCTCATCCTCGCGCTGGCCCTGGCCGCCGCGGTCGGATAGTCTCCGACCTCCCGCTCCGTCGTCGCCAACTCCTCGACATCCCTTTGGTTGCGGTCACCTCGTTCGCCGCCCGATGGGGAGAGGACCCCAGCGTGAGGAGCACCACCATGACCATCGCCAGGGATCGGGAACCCTCGCCGCATGGGCAGGCCGCGGCGCGTGCGGAGCCGGGGCGCGACCAGCCGGCGACGTCGATCAGCGGTCGCCCCATCGCGCCGCTCTATACGCCGGATGACCTCAAGGGCTTCGACCCCACCACCGAGCTCGGTTTCCCGGGTCAGTACCCTTTCACCCGGGGAATCCATGATGGCATGTACCGGAGCCGCCTCTGGACCATGCGGCAGTTCGCCGGCTTTGGTACGCCGCGCCAGACCAACGAGCGGTTCCGCTTCCTGCTGGAGAAAGGGCAGACCGGCCTGAGCACGGCCTTCGATCTGCCGACCCTGATGGGCCTGGACAGCGACGATCCCCGCTCCTGCGGCGAGGTCGGCCGGCTCGGGGTTGCGGTCGATTCGATCGAGGACATCCGCCAGCTTTACGACGGGATCGATCTGGAGCAGGTGTCGGTCTCGATGACCATCAATGCCCCGGCCATCGTGGTGATGGCCTTCTTCCTGGCCCACGCTCGGGACCAGGGCCTGGACTGGGGACGGTTGCGGGGCACGATCCAGAACGACACCCTCAAGGAATTCCACGCTCAGAACGAGGTCGTCTTCCCCCCGGAACCCTCGGTGCGGCTGGTCATCGACCTGATCGAGTTCTGCGCCCGCGAGGTGCCTCGATGGAACCCGGTGTCCATCAGCGGCTATCACATCCGCGAGGCGGGCTCGACGGCCGTGCAGGAGCTGGCGTTCACGCTGGCGGATGGGTTCCATTATGTCGATCAGTGTCTCGAGCGCGGCCTGGCCGTGGATGACTTCGCGCCCCGGCTGAGCTTCTTCTTCAACGCCCACAACGACCTGTTCGAGGAGGTGGCGAAGTACCGGGCGGCGCGCGTGCTCTGGGCGGATGCGATGCGGAACCGGTACGGGGCCCGGAGCGCGGCGTCCTGGAAGCTGCGGTTCCACGCTCAGACCGCCGGGTGTTCGCTCCAGGCCCAGCAGCCCGAATTGAACCTGGTCCGGGTGGCCTATCAGGCCCTGGCCGCGGTCCTGGGCGGTTGCCAGTCGCTGCACACCAACAGCATGGACGAGACCTTGGCCTTGCCCTCGGAGCACGCGGTCACGCTGGCGCTGCGCACCCAGCAGGTGCTGGCCCATGAGACCGGCGTGACCAACACGGTCGATCCCCTCGGCGGCGGTTATTTCGTCGAGGCGCTGACCCGGCAGATGCAGACCGAGGCGCGGGCCTACTTCGAGCGGATCCAGCAGCTCGGGGGCATGATCGCGGCCCTCGAATCCGGATTCTTCCGCCGCGAGATCGCCGAGGCCAGCTTCGCGTACCAGCGCGAGGTCGAGGCCGGGCGGAAGATCATCGTCGGGGTCAACGCCTTCCAGGAGCCGGACGACGTGCCCCTGGAGCTGCTGAGCGTGGACGATGCCGTGGAGCAGGAGCAAGTGGCCGTCCTGAGGCGGATGAAACTGAAGCGCAGCCAGGACGACGTGCGCCGGGCGTTGGATGAGGTTCGGCGCGCGGCCTCGGGCCCTGGGAACCTGGTCCCGCCCTTGCTGGAGGCGGCCCGCGCCCGCGCCACGGTCGGGGAAGTGATGAACGCGCTGGCCGATGTGTTCGGTCGTTTCTCTGTTATTAGTTATTAGTTATTTGTCATTCGTTCGACAATCGGCTACCTGGCGGATGCCGCTGGCACACAACCTTCTCGCAACGGGTTAACGAGATGGATCATGACTGATGCGACCGAGCAGGCTCTGCCGTCAACCAAGTCCCGCTATAGGTCCAGTAACAAGTAACAAATAACAAATGACAAATAACAAGGTGCGCATTGTCCTGGCCAAGGTGGGCCTCGATGGTCACGATCGGGGCATCAAGGTGGTGGCGCGGGCGCTGCGCGATGCCGGCTTCCACGTCATCTATGCCGGGCTCTGGCAGACGCCGGAGGCGGTCGTCCGCGCCGTCGCCGACGAGGACGCCGACTGGCTCGGCCTGAGCCTGCTGAGCGGCGCGCACATGACCCTGGTCCCGCGAGTCCTGGAGCAACTGGAGCGGGCGGGCCTGGGGCATGTCGGCGTGATCGTTGGGGGAACGATCCCCCGTGAGGACATCCCGAAGCTGCTCGAGCGCGGCGTGGCCCGGGTCTTCGGGCCCGGGACAGCCCTGGCGGAGATCGTCGCCTTCTTACGAGGTCGGGAGGACCGGGCCGATGCTTGAGCCTCTCCTGGAACGGTTCCGGCAGGGGGATCGGCTGGCCCTGGCCCGCCTCCTGACGCTGGTCGCGCGCGGGGAGCAGGTGGAGGCGATCCGGGCGGGGCTTCCCGACGCGGAGGCCGGCCGCACACGGGTCGTGGCCGTGACCGGCAGCGGCGGCGTCGGCAAGAGCACCTTGATCGGCAAGCTGATCGAGCCGTTGCGGGCCCGGGGGTGGACCGTGGCGGTCCTGGCCTGTGATCCCGAGAGCGACCTCACCGGGGGCGCACTCCTGGCCGATCGCGTCCGCATGCCCAGCCGGCCCGAGGATCCCGGTGTCTTCATCCGCAGCATGACGGCCGCGAGGGGACACGAAGGCATCGCCGAACACCTCGACCGGATGATCGAGCTCCTCCGGGCATTCCGCTTCGACGTCGTGCTGCTGGAGACGGCGGGGGTGGGGCAGGGGGATACGGCGGTCTGGGCTGTGGCGGACGTCGTGGTCCTGCTCTTGCAGCCGGAGACCGGCGACGAATTCCAGTGGGAGAAGGCCGGGCTGCTCGAAGTCGCCGATGTGGTCGTGGTCCACAAGGCAGACCTGCCCGGGGCCGAGCGGACCGAGGCGCAGGTCCGCGGCCTCCTGAATCTGCCCGGCTGTCGCGCCATCCCCGTGCTCCGCGCCAGCAGTGACCAGGGATGGGGGCTGGAGGATCTCTGGCAGATCGTCGAGTCGCTGCCGGCCCGGACGTCCCGGGCGGAGCCGGATGGGCGGGCCTTGCTGAGGCTGGCCCAGCAACGCCTGGCGCGTCGCTTCCACCACCAGGCCGACGACGTTGAGCCGATCCTGGACCGCTGGCGGCGACATGAGCTTGACGACGGCCAGGCCGCGGATGAGCTTCTCCAAGCCTTGATCGGCAAGCAGGAGACCGCGAGATGACGGCCGATCCCGCCTCGCGATCAGGGCAGACCCTGCGCCTCGATCAGCTCCTGCACCGTTCGGCGCAACAGCGCCTCGCCGCCGAAAGTCATCCCCAGCGCCCGGATCTTCCGCGTTTCGATCTGGTGCTTCGGTCCGCGGTTGAGATCGGCGATCTCGCTCCGGCAGCCGGTTAGCTCTTGCGCAATCCGGGCCACCTCCTGCTCCGCGATGTACCGGTCGCAGCAGTTGAACGCCTGGCCGGCGATTGTCCTGGCGTCCGCATTGAGCAGCAGCTCAACGGCGCGGGCGACGTCGGCGGCGTGGACCTCCTTACCTCCTTTCGGCGAGGCCACCGGCTCACCCCGCAGCACCTGGCCCACGAGGTCATACCAGCGGCTGGCCGGAGCGGGGTGGGCCAGGCCGTAGATGCCGGTCGGTCGCAGGGCGCAGATGGGCCAGCCCTGTCCCAGGCCGTAGCTGTGGACGAACGCCTCCAGCGCCGCCTTGTGCGCTCCGTAATGGCTGGTCGGCCAGAGCGGGTGGGTCTCGTCCAGCGGCCGGTCGTCCAGGATCACCTCGTGGACGGCACAGGTGGAGATGAACACGAAGCGCGGGACACTGGCCTCGAAGGCGGCCTGGAAGAGGTGGAGCGAGCCGCTCAGGTTGACCCCGAAGAAGACGTCGGCGGCACCGTGACTGCCACGGCCGCGCGTGCGGGGGCCTTCCCACTGGACGGCCGCATGAACCACCGCGTCGGCGCCCCGGACCAGTTCTCCCGCGGCCGCCGGGTCCCCCAGCGAGCCCGGCAGCCACTCGATGGCGCCGGCCTGCTTCTCGAACCCGCTCCGGTCACTGCCCGGCCGATACCAGCAACGGAGGAGATGACCGGCGCCCGCAAGCTGACGCACGAGGTAGCGGCCCAGGAAGCCTGTTGCACCGGTGATGGCAATGCGCATACTGAACTCCGGAAGGCGGCCAGGTTTCGGGCGTCGTTCCTGGAGTTATCATAGCGGGCAGCCAGGGTAATTCCGAGACCAGCGAACGCCCCAACGAAGGACACGCCATGCTCAAGCTCACCACGCCGGGACTTTCGATCCTCGTGACCTTGACCCTGGTCCATCGGGCCGGGGCCGCCGGCCAGCTCTCAACGCGGGTGCTGGCCGAACGCCTGGCAGCCGGGCCCACGGGCGAGAACGCCGCGGTGCTGGCCCGGGACATCCGCGCCTGGTTCGGCAAGGATCGGTCCGGCCAGGACAACGTCCGCGACGGCGCGAATCCCCGGGTCGAGCGGCTGGAGACGGCCTGGGCCATCGAGGCGCCGGGGGCGAAGACGGCCGCAATCGTCACCAGCGACGGCAAGGTCCTGCCGCTGGCGCGAGTCGGCGAGACGCCCCTCTTCGCGGCCACGCACCGCTTCCCCGACGGGACGGCCTTCCGCTGGTCGTATCTCCTCGACGGCACCCAGGTGCGAAGGAGGGGTCAGGTCGAGGTCTACGACGACCAGCCCGAACTCACCGAGCGGCCCGGCGTCCCCAAGGGAAAACTGACTCACCAGACGCCGTGGGAGAGCAAGATCTTCCCCAGGACTCGGCGTGAATGGTGGATCTACGTCCCCGCGCAGTACCGGGCCGACCAACCGGCCTGCGTCATGGTCTTCCAGGACGGCAGTGGATACACCAGCTTTGTGCCCACCGTCTTCGACAACCTGATCGCCGCGGGCGAGATGCCCGTGACGGTCGCCATCTTCCTCAACCCCGGCACCGGGCCCGGTGAGGGCGGTCGGGGCCAGCGCAGCGTCGAGTACGACACGCTGTCCGACCGCTACGCCCGGTTCCTGCTCGAGGAGATCCTGCCCGAGGTCGAGAAGACGGTGAAGCTGCGCCACGACCCCGACAGCCGGGCCATCGCCGGCATCAGCAGCGGCGGGATCTGCGCCTGGACGGTCGCCTGGGAGCGGCCGGACGAGTTTCGCAAGGTGCTGTCCTGGGTCGGCAGCTTCACCAACATCGCCAGCGGCAAGACCCGCCGCGAAGGGGGCCACAACTACGAGGCCCTCATCCGCAAGACACCCCGCAAGCCGATCCGCGTCTTCCTCCAGGATGGCGCCAACGACCTGGACAACGCCAATGGCAACTGGCCGCTGGCCAACCAGCAGATGGCCAAGGCGTTGCAGTTCGCGGGTTATGATTACCGGTTCGTCTACGGCTCGGGCTTCCACAGCAACCGTCACGGCCGGGCGATCCTGCCCGAGTCGCTGCGCTGGCTCTGGCGGGACTCCAAGCCGGCAGCGGAGCCGAAGAGCGGCCAGTGATCCATCCCGATCGTGATCTCGGCCCGCCGGCCCTCATTCCTGAAAACGTCGATAGAGCAGCCGCCGCACCTTCCGTAACTCGTGCTCGATACCCTCGAAGCCGCCCACGGCCATCAGCTTGATGATCAGGCGGTCGATGCCCTCCTCGATCTCGGCAAGTCCCTTGGCCCGGCCGCCCGTGGAGGGCTTTGGCCCCGAGATGGGTGTGGCCTCGGCACCGCCCGCCTTGCCCTTGCGGCGTCGGCGACGCTTCTTGGGCCTTGATGCCTTTGGCCCGGCCACCGGTGCTCCAGCCGCTCCATTGCCGTCAGCGGGTCTCACACGGCGCTGCGTGGTGCCCGTCAGGCCCAGCTCGCGGCGGAGATTGCTCACGAGGGCTGAGCTGATCGGTCCCTCATGCCCCGCTTCATGCCAAGCCTGTTCCACGCTCTTGCGGTTCGCCGTCGGGTTCTTGCCGATGAAGTCCCGGACGAACGCGCTCTTGCTCTGACCTGCGGTTTTCGTTGCCATGGCACTTCTCCCCCTGGATCGATCCGATCGATTGATCCAATGTAACACACCGGATCAACGACGCTACGGTCAACGGCGATTGTTCCTAACCACGCGGTCGCTACAATCGGAACAGCGGACTTGACGGGATAGGCATCTGCCGGTCGTTTCCGGGCGCGCGGCGTGGTGAAGACTCTGGCCGTGAGTCCCTTTCGATCCTGACACCCCTGGGGTCATGTTTGCGACGGCCCTGGCCGCGGCCGGCGCGCCGCCGCCGCGGGACCGCGTGAACGATGGCAAGGACCGCTTTCCCCTGCTCTCGGGGAAGGAGCCGGCCCTCCACCCCGTGGTGTTCGGGCACCTGGGATCGCGTCTGGCCACGGTGCGGGACGATCGATGGAAGCTCCAGGTGCTGGCGCCCCGGGATGGACTACGGACCGCACCGGGTCAGCCCTGGCACGACCCGCGCGGACCGGATGGAGTCACCATCCTGGCCCCCTCCGAGCAGCCACAGCCGACGGAGTATCCGGGGCTGCGAACCGGCGCGGGGACACGAGCCATGAGCGTGTTCGACCTGGAGAACGACCCGGCAGAGCCGCAGGATGTCGCGGCGGATCACGGCGCGATCATGGCCCGGCTGAAGGCCGACTGGGATCAGATGGTCAAGGATTTCCCAGCCGGAGCGGCCGTCCCGACCAGAGCCGCCGCGAAGACCGCTCCCTGACCCGGGGAACTCGAATCACCCCGCTCGCGCGGTTTCTCAACGCGGTGCCGCCGATCACCGTCCTGTTCGATCACCGGCGGGACCGGGCAGGATGCCCCGATGCCTCAACCACTCCGCGCACTGCTCCGGCCAGCGCGAGACAGACCGTCGGGACCGCCTCACGCCGAACCCGTGTCCCCCCTCGTCGTAGATGTGCAGCTCCACCGGCACGCCGGCACCCCGCAACGTCCGGTACAGCGCCAGGCTCTGCTCCGGCTGCGCGCCCGGCTCGTCATCGTCGCTGGCGTGGACCAGGAACATTGGCCCGGTCCCCTTGGGGATCCGGATCGAATCGGCCAGCACGCCCGACCCCGGGTGCGTCAGGATGTAGCCCGGATAGGCGACCACCGCGAAGTTCGGCCGGCAGCTGGTGCGATCGACCGCGTCGATCGGCTCGTACGCGGGCTTCTCGAACGAGATCGCCGTCATCACCGCCAGATGCCCGCCGGCCGAGAACCCCATGATCCCGATCCGCTCGGGGTCGATCCCCCACTCGCCGGCACGGCTGCGCACCAGGCGGATCGCCCGCTGCGCATCCAGCAACGGTCCCGGTGCGGGCAGCCGCTGCGGCTCGCCGGGCCGTCGCGGCACCCGGTACTTCAGCACCACGCCCGTGATCCCCAGCGTCTGGAGCCACGCCGCCACCTCCTCGCCCTCCTTGTCCCACGCCAGGTTCCAGTACCCGCCGCCCGGGCAGATCACGACCGCGACCCGGGAGTTGTGCTCCGCGCCGGGACGGAACACCGAGATCGTCGGTCGCGTCACGTTGGTGATCCACTTCGCATCCGTCGTCGGTGCCTCCGCCGCGGCCCGCACCCGCTCCGGGCCGATCTGCCCGTGATCCCCCACCGCCTTGCCCGGCCAGACATCCAGGACCAGTGGCTCATCCGCCGCCCGTGCCGCGTCGCCCGGATTCCACCCAACAGCCAGGCCCGCCAAGAGCCAGACCCCTTTCATCGGCGCTGCCTCCCCATCCCGGTCAGACGGGCCTGGCTGGTTCCCGGTCGCAGCGTCCTCGGGATCGGCTCCTGTGCGGGATCGATCCAATCCCGAACGAACCGCTCGGCCGAGTGCCGCCCCAGGCGCCGGAAGTCCTGCTCCCGCACAGGGGCGAGAGGGTCATTTCGCCGGCTCGGCCGAGCAGCACCCCGACTCCTCCTGGAGTGCCTTCAGCAGTTCCTGGAATCCCTCCTGGCTCCCGGCGACCCACTTCCGGGTCCCCTCCAGCCGCATCGCCTCCGCAGTTAAGGGATCCTTCGGGTCCATCGCCAGCATGAGCTGGGTGAATCGGCCCGCAAGCTCCTTGTCGAAGTCCTTGCTCGCGGTGAAGACGCAGTGGCTGAACGGGGGCGAAACCCAGAGAGCCTTCAAGCGGTTGACCTGATCGGGCTGGTCCTGGGACAGGCGGTTCCAGAGTCGTTCGCCGATGATCCCCGCCTGCCCGCGCCCTTCTTGAAGGGCTTTCAGGACGTGAATCTCACTCGAGCAGGGGTTGCCTCGCAGATCCACCTGGCCGTCCAGGCTGAGGATCTTGAGACGACTTGGGATCAGCCCCTCTCGTTGCAGGAAGTGCATCGGCAGCACGGTCGCCTCGGCGGCCTGCCGACTCCCCAGGATCAGCGTCTTCCCCTTCAAGTCGTCGAGCGAATGGATGCCGGCATCGGCTCGGACGATGAGCATCGAGCGGAAGTTGCAGTCCACGTCCCGCATGACCAGGGCCTGGCTGCCGTTGCCCGCCCTGAGGTGGTACTGGGCATGGGCGAGCGGTGTGTTCCAGGCGATATCCACCTGCTTCTTGTGCAGGGCCTCAACCAGGGCGTCGTAGTGGGAATAGAGGACATAATCGACGGGCAGACCAGCGCGCTCGAAATAGCGGCGGACGCCCTCGAAGATCGTCACGGCGCTGGGGGAGTACGCGACCGCGCCGATGCGGATGACCCTGGTCTGGGTCGCCGTGGAGCCGGTATCGGCGCGGGGTTCGCCGGCGCTGAGTGTTCGGGGTGCGATGAGCAGCAGGAAGAGTCCGATGAGCGAAGCCAGACTCAAGAGCTTATCCCGCATGGTGTAGCCTCCTGGAACCGGGTCTGAGATCAAGCCCCTCCCCACGCAAGTGGCTCTAGGCCAAACGTCCGACCATCTTAACGTCTCCTGCCTGGGGAATCCATGCAGCGGCCGGCCGCCCGGATTGGCGGAACCGGACGTTCCCATCCTTGGAGGACCGGCGGCGGGATTCCCGTAGACCCGCTCACGCCGGGCGGGAGAGTCGATCGAGGACGTTCCGGGTGATGCGCTCGACGGCCGGGTCGCGGCCCTGGAGTCCCCGCACCCACTCGGTGCACCCGGTGGTGACAACAGTCCCGCCGCGCGTGTAGGCGCCCAGCACGGCGGCTCCCGGCTGGTCGACTCGCCGCTGGGTCCCCTTGCCGTAGAGGGCCTCGGACACCCAGACCAGCGAACGGTCCCCCTTCAGGCTCAGCCCGGCGGGTGCGGTCCCCAGGATCTGGAACGTGGGCGGGGTGCCGTCACGATGGGTGGGAACCGGCAAGCCGTCCTCCACGGTGAACTGGCACCCGTCGCACTCGTAGCCGACGATCTTATCCCGGGCACCCAGACGATCGCCGCGCTTCAGGCCGGTCCCGGCGAGGATCCAGTGGTCAGGCCGGTGGATGATGTAGCAGCCGTCGCCGCCGAACTCGAAGAAGCGGTGATAGCCACCGTAGGCGAAGCTCACGCCCGTCAAGGAGTTCTCGGGCCGCTGGACCAGGCGGTTGCTCCACATGCCGCTGAGCAACCGGCGGTCGTCCGTGTGGTAGACCGGATCCTGGTCGAAGTCCATCTTCCAGCTCACCAGGGCGCGGCCGCCGTCCTCGGAACGAACCTGCCAGAAGCAGGTATTCCCGCTGAAGAAGGCCACGTTGCCACCCGCGGCGATGAACGCCTCCAGGTGGTCGCGCATCGGGGCCGACCAGTATTCGTCGTGCCCGACGCTCAGCACCAGGCGATAGCTCTTGAGGATCTCGGGGTGGAATTCCAGGTCGGAGTTCACGGCGAAATCGAGGCGGTACCCCGCGGCTTCGGCCCAGGCGACGAACGGCTGCTCCCAGTTCCGCCAGCCGCTGTAGCGGCTGGTAAAGTCGTCGCCGGGCACGAAGCCGATGTAGGGACGCTCGAACGACACCCGCCGCACGACCCCCTTGGGACCGCCGTAGAGGCTGGAGCCGCCCCACCGGTTGTAGGCATTGTAGGTGTTGGTGCAGAGCTGGAGCAGGATCGGAGTGTCCCGGCCGGGGTGGCGCGAGCGGACCACGAAGAAGGCCTCTCCCGAGGCCCCCCGGCTGTCGCTCTCCTCCGCGCGGAGCAAAACCTGGTAATAACCCGAGCGCCAGGCTTCGGGGACGAGGAACTGGAACGCCTGCGGCCATCGGCAGCCGTGCGATGAGGCGTCGGCAGGGACGGGGTGCTGGACTCCCCGAAGACCTCCCTGGCTCGAGACGACCTGCCGGCGCGCGCCGACGCGCGCCACCTCGATCGAGAACCGGGAGGCCGCCGTGGAAACCTGGAGCCGGACCAGGTCCCCGGCCTGGTAGCTCAACCTGTCGGTATAGGCGTCGATGATGGCCGGTGCCCGCTCGGCCGCGACGGCCAGCCTGGAGAGGGTCGCCGTGCCGGCAGCGGCCTTGAGCAGCTCGCGGCGCGTCGCGGTGCGGTCGCCGGGTCGTGTCTCAACCATGGGTATCTCCACACCTCGATCTCAGCCGCGCCTCAGGGCGCCGGGTCCCGCAAATGGGCGATCAGGTCGGCCACATCCTGGTGGGTGAGCTCCTTCTCCAGTCCCTCCGGCATGGCGGACTTCCCGTTGCTGGCGAGTTCTTCGAGGTTGGCGCGCAGGATGACCTGGCGCTCCCCCGTGGGACTGACGAGCGTGATGCTGTTTCCTCCCTCCTCGGCCAGGATGCCCATGAGCACCCTCCCATCCCGCGTGCTGGCCAGGTAACTGAGATAGCGGGCATCGACCGCGCGGTTCGGGTCGAAGAGGGCGGGCAGGAGCCACTCGGAGGGCTTGTCCCGCACCATCGCCAGGTCGGGGCCGATCGCCTGACCGACCCCCGCGAGTCGGTGGCATCCCGCGCAGGCCCTGGCGAAGACCCGCCGCCCGCGGCCGGGGTCGCCCGGCAGACCCAGCGCGGGACCGTAGGCCGACACGACCTTGTTCCGGTCGGCATCGACGACATCTGTGAAGAATTGACCGGCTCGGCGGCGGATGTCCGGCGACGCATCTCCCAGCAGGCGCTGACGGGCGGTGAGCGGGATGTCCTGGGGCAGGATGCGCCGCTCGGCCAGGGCGTCGAGGACGATGCTCGGTCCGCCATCGCGGCGCAGCAAGACCTCGAGCACGCGGGAACGCAGGCTGGGCGTGTAGCCCTTCCAGCCCCGCAGCAAGGCCACGGGAGTCTGGGGATCGCCCAGCTTCCCCAGGGTGGCCACGGCCGCCGCCTGGATGTCATCCCCGGTCTGGGGCGCGAGCAGGTTCGAGAGCAGGTCGCGATCCTCCTGCCGCCGCTCGAGCCCGCGGCCGAGGAGCCAGACCGCCTGGACCCGGGCCGCCAGGGGAGCCCTCGGGTCGCGCACCGCCCGGCGCGCCGCCGCGAAGGCGGCGCCCAGCCGGCTCAGGCCGGTGCGCAACGGTTCCCCAGCCTGCCGCGCCAGCTCGGGCAGCGGCGTGTTCCGCTGGTCCAGCCAGTCCAGCCATCCCGCGAGCACGGCGAACCGCACGCCGCCGGGTCGGTCCGGTTGCGGCTCGACGAGGTGGTCCAGCAGCGCCGCGGTCGCATGCGGCTCGCCGAAGCCCACCCCGGACTGGAGCAGCCCCTGCAAGACCGAGTCGGCGAGGTCCGACGGCGGCGTCAATGCGGCGTTGACGACCGAGGCCAGGTTCTCACGCCTGAGGGAGCTCAGCGCGGCCGCCACGATATGGGGATCGCCGGCATCCTGCCGGAGCAACCGACCCAGGGCCGCTCCGCAGGCTGCACTCGTCCACTCGCCCAGCGAATAAGCCAGTTGCACGCGCACGAACGGATCGGCATCCGAGACCATCCGCACCAGGGCGGCCTCGACCGGCCCCGATCGAGCCGCCCGGGACTCGCTGAGCCGGACCGCCTGCCGGCGCACGCCCGGGTGGGAATCCCCCAGGGCGCGCCGCACCTGCTCCGGCTTCAGGACCCGGAGCCCGTCGAGCGTACACAGCGCGTGCAACCGCCCGGGCGCCGTGCCATCCCGGGTCAGTCGGGCCTCGAGCAGCTCGACCGCGGCCGGGTCTGCCCGCTGGATGAGCATTTGCTGGGCCTTGTCGCGCAACCAGCCGTTCGGGCTGTCGAGGAGCGCGACCAACCCGGCCGCATCGAGGCGATCCAACCGGGGCCAGGGCCGTGGCCGAGCCGCGGCCGGGGCGATGCGATAGATGCGGCCTCGACCCTGCCCGGCCCGGACATCGACCGACTTCTCCCAGCCGGCTGGCAGCCAGTGGGGGTGCTCCAGGACCGTGCGATACATGTCCACGACCCACAGGGCTCCGTCGGGTCCGGTCCGGATCGAGACCGGCGTGAACATCGGGTCCCGGGAGGCCAGGAATTCGCTGTCCGACTCGTCCGCCGCCCGGCGGCTGGTGAACGTCGTGCCGGCCGGCTGCACCAGCGCCCGGTGGATCAGATTGTGCACCGGCTCGCAGGTGAACGCGTTGCCGGCGAACTCCGGCCCCAGCAGGGCGTCGCGGTAGATCATGACACTGCAAGCGGACGTCCAGGCGTTTCCCCTGCCGGGCCGGCTCCGTGGCGTACCCGTCGCGCGCCCCGGTCCGATGGCATAGGTCACCGACGGTGGTGCCTCGACGCGCGGGCTGGGTGCGGCGACGTGCGGATTGCGGCGGAGGTAATGGTCATCCAGGGCGTAGTGCCACAGGGGCACGGCGTGGTCGCAGCCGAACCAGTGGCCCCAGTCATCCCGATCCCGGCCGAACTGCGCCTGGCCGGATTGCGGATCGAGGAGTCCGTCGTCAGGGTGGAAACGGAAGTCCCGGTTGCGGATGTCGTGAGATGACCCGGTCCTGAGCGACCGGACCCGGGCGCCGCCGATCGCCAGCCGGCGCAGGTCCTCCGCCTGGCTGGAGGAGAATCCCGTGGCCGTGGGATCGGGTCGGCCGGCCGGGGGGAGCGTGCGCGCCGGGGCGAAGTCGCCGCTGGCACAGTAGACCCAGTTGTCCAGGCCCCAGCGCAGGCCATTGATCCGGTGCTGGGGATTGGCCTCGCCGAAGCCGGTGAAGAGGACTTCGCGCCGATCCGCCCGGCCGTCGCCATCGCGGTCCTCGGCGTAGAAGATTTCCGGGGCGCACGTCACCAGGACGCCGTGGCGCCAGGTCATCACGCCAGTCGGGAAAAGCAACCCGTCGAGGAAGACCGTGGACCGGTCGTACCGGCCGTCGCCGTCCCGGTCTTCAAGACAGACGATCCGACCCCCCGGCTTCCCGTGGTTATCCAGGCCCAGGGGATAGTCGCGCATCTCCACGACCCAGAGCCGGCCGTCCGGTCCCCAGTCAAGGGCGATGGGGCTGTCGAGCAAGGGCTCCGCCGCCACCAGCTCGACCTGGAGCCCCGGCCGGGTCCGCACGGCGCGGAGCGAGTCCTCCGGCTCCCTCGGCCCGGCCTCGTTGGCTCCCGCGAGTGCCCGCCCGCAGGACATCAGCCCCAGGACGGCCAAGATCGAGAGAGCCTGTCCTCGATGAAGTCGGTTCATGGAGAGTTCCGCCCGCATCATGATTACCCCGGTAAGCCGTGGGGCCTACTGAGCTGGAGCCACAATCGCCCGAAACGTGAGGTTCAGCCGTTCCTCGACTGGCTTGGTGGTCTTCGGGACCCGGTGCAGCCAGTTCGCCTGGGTGCCGCCGCGCATGATGAGGAGGCTGCCATGCGTCAGCTCGACGCTCGCCTTCAACCCCTTCCGTTCCTTGTGCTTGAATTGGAAGGTCCGGGTGCCCCCGAAGCTGACCGAGGCGATCACGGGTTGCTCGCCAAACTCGGGCTCGTCGTCGGCGTGCCAGGAGACGCTGTCCTGGCCCGTGCGGTAGCGGTTCAGCAGGACGCTGTTGAAGGCGACGCCGGCCGGCGGCTCCACGGCCCGCTTGACCTCCATCAGGGCGGGAGTCCACGGGAGCGGCACGTTCGTGATCCCGGAGTAGATGTAGCGGGTTCCCTCGTCGCCGTACCAGGCGGTCCTGCGTGGGACTTCGATCGTCTTCCCGTACAGCGTGATGGATTCCTGTCGCCAGGCCGTGGTGTCACGCAGCTCCCGGAGGAGCCGGTCGGCCTCCGGGGCAGAGAAGAAAGCCGGGTAGAGGATCACCTCGGCCTGGGGGAGATCCAGCGTCTGGAAGCAGCGGCCAACGGTCGCTGAGGTCAGTCCTGGCACGGCTCGACTCCGACCTGGCTCGTGGCTCGACTGCGAACTCGAAAGCAAACTCACGAGGTCAGGAGGTTTCCTCCCCGGAACTGGAATGATACAGCAGTTTCCAGAGCCTCAGTAACAACGAGTCCCGACGTGTCCGTCGAGCGACGAGCCGCTCGGGGGGATAGTCGTAGAATCCCCGGCCGCTCTTGATCCCCAGATGGCCCGCGCCCACGAGCTCGTCCAGGACGGTTGGCGGTGAAGTCTCGCTGCGAATCTCGCCCACGAGGTTGCGATAGGTCGTGAGCTGGATGTCCAGCCCCGCAAAGTCATGAATCTCCAGGGGTCCCATGACGGCGAAACGGAAGCCCACCGTGCCGCGGATGGCGGCGTCGATCTCATCCCGCGTGGCGACTCCCTGATCGACCAGGTCCCACACCTCGCGCTGGATCGCGACCTGCACTCGGTTGACGAGGAAGCCGGGCAATTCCCGCCGCAGAGGGATCGGCACCTTGCCGATGCGCGCGAGGATCTGCATCGTGGTCTGCACGACCGCTCCGCTCGTGAGCGGACTGGGGACGACCTCGACGACCGGCGTCAGATGCGGCGGATTGAACCAATGGGTCACCAGCGCCCGTTGGGGATGGTGCAACAGCCTGCCCGATTGCGAGATGGGGAAACTCGACGAGTTGCTCGCCAGGATCGTCTCCGGGGCCGCGGTCCGCTCCAGGCGCGCCAGCAGGTCCTGCTTGAGTGCCAGGTCTTCCGGGACCGCTTCAGTCAGGAATTGCACGCCTGCCACCGCCGCGTCTTCCGTGTCGGCCAGGTGGAGGCGCGCCAGCGTGGGGCCAACCTGCTCGGGTTCAACCAGTTCGGCGGCCACGAAGGCCGCCAGATTCGCGCGGACACGCTCGATCAGGGAGGCCCGGGCGCTCGCCGACGCGTCGTAACACGCGACGTCGTAGCCGGCCAGGGCGAACGTCTGGGCGATGCCATGGCCCATCGTCCCCAGCCCGAGGACGGCGACTCGGCGAATGCCGTTGATCGGTTTCATGGTCGGGCTCGCCCTTTCGCCTCACGGAATCCGGATCACGCCACCGCGAAAACGACTGATCGTCCAGCACCGGCACCTGCCCCGGCGCGACGATCGCAGCGAACAGGAACGTGTGCATCATCCGCCCGGCCTCCGGATACGGGAATCCCTGGGCTCTTGCAGCCTCGCATTAGAAACCGGCCGAATCCCCGTGTGCAAGGGAGAAGGGCGCGAAGTTGAGCCGGTGGAATTCGTCAAAGCCGGCTTCGGTCTGATCGATGGGAGCAAGCTGGAGCGAAGCCTCAGATCACCGGGATGCCTGCTCCCACGACGCGGCGGCCGAGTTCCTGGCGGGCCTGCGGAGCGGCGACCATTCCGGTAGAATCGTTGGCGAGCCACCGGATCCGGTACAGGAGCACGAGCGATGGCTGCGCCCGGTCTTGAACCCTGAGAAAGGGCCGATCGCATGAACTTCCGCCTCCTGGTGTGTGCCGCCGCGCTGGCCGTCGGGCCGCGGGACGCCGCGGCGCAGGACTGGCCCCGCTATGGCCGCGATGGCGGCCTGACCGGTCGCTCCCCGGCCCGGGGCGCGATGGCTGTCCCCCATGTCGCGTGGTCCTTTGCCCTGGCCGGGCGCGAGCTGCTCGTGGCGCTCCAGGCCGCTCCGGCCGAGCATCGCCTGACCCTGGACGCCGCGGCCGAACCCGGACCCGGGGCGGCGCCCCTCGCGCCCGCCGGCCCGCTCCGGCTCGACATCGACGGCCGCGGCCCGCTCCGCCCCGCGGTCGAGACGTCCCACCTGCGGTGGGCGAGGATCCTGCCCGGCGTGGCCGGGTATCAGCGGGTTGCCTGGAATCATACCTGGACCGATCAGGCCGTCTGCCGGCTCCAACTGTTCGCCCACGACCGCGGCTTCGATCGACCGCGGCTCGTCTGGGAGACGGACCCGGCCGAGGCCACGATCTTCAATCCCCTCGATGTTGTCTGGGATATCGACGGCGACGGGGTCCAGGAAGTCTGCGTGGCGGCGCATTATCGCGTGATGATCTTCGAGGGCACGACCGGCCGCAAGGAGACGGAACTGCGCTACCATTCCAGTCGCCCCTATGGCTGGTTCGGTGTGGCCGACGTCGATGGCGATGGGCAGGAGGAGCTGGTGACCATCGGCGACTTTCAAAGCCACATCGACGTCCTGGACTACGATCGCACCCGTCCGGAAGCCGAACGCTTGCGCGTCAAGTGGCGGCGCGACATTGAGCGGGACATCGAGGAGCGGGTGAAATGGCCGCAGGTCGGCCCGCATCCGCTGGCTGACGTCACCGGCGACGGCCGGCCGGAACTGGTCCTGAACCTGTTCAACGACAGCGGCGACCGCCAGTGGCATGCGGTCGTGCTCGACGCGACCACCGGCAAGACCATCGAGGATCGACCGCGCCGCTTCGTGCAGGGGACGGCCGACGTCGATGGCGATGGCGCGGCGGAGCTGTTCCTGATCGGTACGGACAGCGAGCTGGTGCCGTCGAGCGGCCACATCGAGCTGGTCGGCGTCCGGGGCGCGACTCCGGCCGGCCGCTGGTCGCACGAGGAGGCCGCCTGGTGCGTCGCGGACCTGCCGCATCTCGGGCCATCGTGGTCGACCACCGCCTCGCAGGGGATGCAGCACGTCCTGCTGCGCGGGCCGAGACGACCGGTCTTCTTCGTGAAGACTCGGGAGGCCGGGACCGCGCGGCGGGTCGCCCTCGCCGCGATGCGCGCCCGGGACGACGGTCGGGTCGAGACGCTCTGGAAGGTTGGAGGCGTCCCGGAGACGGGCGTGCTGGTCCCCGTGGAGGAAACCGGTGTCGAAGGCGACGCGTCGGCGCTGCTGCGGGTTCGCCTGGCCGCGAACGAGAGCGCCCACCTGGTCGCCGACCGAGCCCGGCCGCGGATCATCGAGGCCCGGCCGCTCGGCTCGGACGCTGCGCCACCGATCGTGGCGCGGCTCGACGCGGGGGCGGACCGATGCGTGGTCGCCGAGGGGCCCGGTCAGCGGGTCTTCGCGATCGACCCGCCCGGGCGGCGCGGGGAGCCGCCCCGGCTGCGATGGCAGCGGCCCGGACGGGGCATGCACGACGGCACGCGCTCGGTGGGTCTGCTGGCGGCTGATCTCGACGGCGATGGCGGCTGTGAGGTGGTCGCGGCCGATCAGGCGCGCGGCGGGCATGCCGTGCTCGTGGCCTATCGCGGCGATGGCTCGACCTTGTGGGAGAAGGCGTTCCCGCACATCGACGGTGCCCCTCCCGTCTGGAACGCCAGCGCGCTGACCTTCTGGTGGTCCGGCCATTTCCGGCGACCGGACCGGCTTGATCTGTTCGTCAATACACGGCGGCGGCTGATGCACACCGACGTCGGCCAGCTCGTCGATGGCCGGGATGCGACCACCCTCTGGACGCATGAGAAGGCGATCGTACCCGATCAGTTCCGGTGGGGCTGGGCCGGTATCCCGCTGGCGGCCACCGACGTCGATGGGGACCACCGCGACGAGCTGGTCTGCCTCTACCCGGTCTGCTTCTGGATCGCCGAAGGCCGGACCGGGCGGATCACGACCGGTCGGGAACTGGCCTCACGCAAGGAGCTGCCCGCCTGGGCCGCCTACGGTGAGCCGATGGTCCACGACTTCAACGGCGACGGAGAGCCCGAGATCCTGCTGGATTCGCCCTACATCCTGGCCCTGCTCGATCGGACTGGCAGGCCGCTCTGGCACGGCCCGGGACGGGCGGACTTCCCGGTGGGTCGCGGCGCGGGAAACTCCGGCGAGACGACGGGCTGCCGGCATGCCCTGGTGGATATCGACGGAGATGGGGCCTTCGAGATCGCGTCGGCCGGCTATGGCGACGGCGTGCGGGTGATCGACCCGCGCACCGGGCGGCGGCTCTGGTCGCTGCCGGCGCCGGCGCCCACCGGGCCGAAGGTCGCGGCCGCGAACATCGACGGCCGGGGTGGCGACGAGATCCTCTATCCGGCCGGCAACGCGCTCGTGGTCATCACCGGCGATCGCACCTCGGGGCGGGTGTTGTGGAGCTGGCGCGGTCCGACGAGCCTGAGCCTGCCCGCCATCGCCGATGTCGATGGTGATGGGCGGGCCGAGATCGTCGTTCAGGATGCCCACGGCACGGTGCACTGCCTGACGGACCGTCCCGGCTGAGGACCGGGCTCAGCCGTGCGAGGTTCTCATCAATTCGACGTGAGTACGAACTCATCGTGCTGGGCTCAGCCCTCATCCAGGATGAACTTGACCGGCCTCGGAAGCGGCCGGAAACGGAAACTCGGTTGAATGGCACGTCCTGAAGGCGTGCCGATCGGCCCCCCAGGACGCGAACGACCGCGCAGCCAGGCTGGCTCCCCGCGGTCCAAGGGGATTCGCCCAGAGCGGCCGCGCGGCGCCGGGCCTCTGCGCGATCCAGATATCCAGCACTCGCAAGCATCCCGGCTCGCCCTGCGCGAGCAATCCCAAAAAATTTCAAAATGACCTTGGCGAGCCCGCGTCGGTTCGCGACCATCCCACCCGCTTGATGGACCGATCGCAGGGAACCGAGTGGAATTCATCAAGACGTACCGGGGAACCCTGGAGATCACTTTTGCCGTCCGAGAGCACGAGGTGAGTTCTTACGGGCGAGACGGTCACAAGGTTCAATACCTGGGTCGCCTGGATCTCGAACAGAGGAGCATCGCAGGCCGGTGGGTCATCCGGTACCGGGGCTTCCTCGGCTGGATCTTGCCACCCCAAGACTGGGGCAGCTTCGAGCTTTACAAGAAGGCCTGACCCGGCCGGCCAAGACTCCTCGCAGAGGGGTGATCAGGGCGTTGCCTGGACTGAAGGTGCATCGGCGCTGGGCCTCGCTGGAAACGACCCGTGGCTCGTCCGGCTACGCGGCCACTCCCCGATCCACCGACCCATCGAACCCGGCACCGATCAGGTCGGTCAGGGCGGTGACGGCCTCATGGGCATCGGCACCGTGGGCGACGATATCAAGCGTAGTTCCGCACTCGGCGGCGAGGGTCGCCAGGTCGAGGAGGCTCTTGGCGTTGGCCGTGATGCCCTTGGCGATGACCCGGATTTCCGACCGGAACGATTGCGCCAGGACCACCAGCTTGGCAGCAGGCCGCAAGTGGAGCCCGAGGGGATCGATGATGACGACTTGGCGGCTTCTGAGACAGGTTTCAGTCATCGATGGCTCCTTGACGACGAACGGCATGTTCGACCTGATGGGATCGTCAACCTCGATGTCGCCCCACAGTCGTGGCCCACCGCCCCGGCATCGTGGGATGGCTGGCGATCCCAGGTGGCGGCCCGATGAGAGCCGCCCTCGCCAGATTATGACACTCTGTCTTCAAGAGATCAAATAATCCTGAGATTCTCTCTCCTGCCGTAAGTTACTCCGGAGAGGCAGGATACGTGCGATGTGATCGACTTGAACGACTGCGCCGAGGTTCGGGAAGGGGGGCTCCGGGACAACGGTAAGCACACCATCATGGGGATCTCAGGAGGGTCGCATCGTCGCGGCCGGCCTGTGATTTGACCGCTGAATTCCCGTGCCGTATGATCGGATCATCGGTCCTCCGAAGGTCGGGTGCCGCGGTGCGGGCCGCCGTCGAGGGACAACCGGCCCATCAGCCCGCCGTGGCGACGCGCCACCGCGAGAAGTCACCGCGGCGGCCAGCAGGATCAGCGGCATCCGAGCGACGGAGATCCGCCCTGTGCCCGAACTCGAGTCGACGACCGCCGAACAACGGCGCTTGAGCGACAGTGCCGCGCGGCGCGCCGACTGGAAACACTGGGGGCCGTACCTGGCCGAGCGGGCCTGGGGCACGGTCCGCGAAGACTACAGCCCCGCCGGTACGGCCTGGGACTACTTCCCCCACGACCATGCCCGCAGCCGGGCCTACCGCTGGAACGAGGACGGGCTCGCCGGCTTCTGCAATCGCTTCCAGAACCTCTGCCTGGCGATCGCGCTGTGGAATGGTCGCGACCCGTTCCTCAAGGAGCGGCTCTTCGGCCTGGCCAACGAAGAAGGCAATCACGGCGAGGATGTCAAGGAGTATTATTTCTACCTGGACGGCCTGCCCAGTCACGCCTACATGCGGATGCTCTACAAGTATCCCCAGGTCGAATATCCCTACGAGCGGCTGCTGGCCGAGAACCGGCGGCGGTCGCGGGCCGAGCGCGAGTTCGAGCTGATCGACGCCCTGGGCGAGGCCCTGGCCGCGGGGCGTTATTTCGACGTCTTCGTCGACTATGCCAAGGCCGCCGAGGAGGATATCCTCTGCCGGATCACGGCCTATAACCGCGGTCCGGAGCCGGCCGAGCTGCACATCCTGCCCCAGGCCTGGTACCGCAACACCTGGTCCTGGGGCTACGGCGGCGATCGCCCCGTCCTGCGGGCCGACGGCGACACGGTCGTCCGCACTGAGCATCGCCACCTGGGCCAGCGGTGGTGGTACCTCGATGACCATACGCAGGTCCCGACCCTGCTCTTCACCGAGAACGACACGAACCGCCGGCGACTCTTCGGCGCGCCCAACGAGAGTCCCTACGTCAAAGACGCGTTCCACCACGCCGTGGTCCAGGGGCGCCGCGACCGGGTCAACCCGGCGCGGCGGGGGTCGAAGGCGGCGGCCCACTATCAGGCCACTGTCGCGCCGGGCGCCGCCATGACGGTGCGTACCCGATTCACCAACACGCCGCTGTCCGATCCGTTCGGCCGTTTCGATCTGATGGTGCGTCGGCGGATGGCTGAGGCCGACGAGTTTTACGAGGCCCTCCAGCCGGCTGGTCTGGGTGAGGACCAGCGCCGGGTGCAGCGGCAAGCGTATGCGGGGCTGCTCTGGTCCAAGCAGTTCTATCACTACAGCGTCGAGCTGTGGCTGGAGGGCGACCCGGCCGGCCCGGAGCCCCCACGGCCCCGGCTGAGCGGCCGGAATTCCGGCTGGCGGCACGTGTATCACCTCGACGTGTTGAGTGTCCCCGACAAGTGGGAATATCCCTGGTTCGCCGCCTGGGACACGGCGTTCCATTGCATCGTGCTGGCCCGGATCGACCCCGAGTGGGCCAAGCGGCAGCTGGTGCTGCTCTTGCGCGAGTGGTACATGCATCCGAACGGCCAACTCCCGGCCTACGAGTGGGACTTCGGCGACGCCAATCCGCCGGTGCATGCCCACGCCGCGTTACGGGTCTACGAGATCGACCGCGAGCGGACCGGCCGGCCGGACACCGACTTCCTCGAGGAGGTCTTCCACAAGCTGCTGCTGAACTTCACCTGGTGGGTCAACCGCAAGGACCCCGCGGGCCGCAACGCGTTCCAGGGGGGCTTCCTGGGCCTGGACAATATCGGGGTCTTCGACCGCAGCAAGCCGAACCTGGCGGATGGCCGGCGGCTCGAGCAGGCCGACGGCACGGCGTGGATGGGCTTGTTCTGCCTCGATATGCTGGCCATCGCGCTGGAGCTGAGCCGAACCCGGCCGGCCTACGAGGCGATCGCGACCAAGTTCTTCGAGCACTTCCTGGCGATCTCGCACGCGATCAACGGGATCAACCGCGAGATCGGCCTGTGGGATCCGGTCGACCAGTTCTATTACGACGTGATCCGCATCGAAGGAGGACCACCCGAACACTTGAAGGTCCGCTCGTTTGTGGGGTTGCTCCCGCTGTGCGCCACCCTGGCGATCGAGCCGGGAACGCTGGAGCGGCTGCCCCACTTCCGCCGCCGGATGGACTGGTACTTCCGCTACCGCCCGACCCTGGCCGGCAACCTCTGCCTGATGACGCAGCTCGGCGAAGGGAATCGCCGGCTGTTCGCCCTGGCCGACCGGGCGAAGCTCGAGGCGGTCCTGCCCCGCCTGTTCGACCCGGCGCAGTTCCTCTCCGATTATGGCTTGCGGTCGGTCTCCCGCGGGCTGGCCGGCGAGCCCTTCCTTTTCCACAACAATCGGGTCGCCTACGAGCCGGCCGAGTCGTCCCAGCCGATCTATGGCGGCAACTCCAACTGGCGGGGGCCGATCTGGTTCCCCGTCAATTTCCTGATGATCGAGGCGCTGCGCGAATACCACCGCTACTACGGCCCGAGCCTGACGGTCGACCTGCCGCGCGGCGAGCCGCACCGCGTGACGCTCGCCGAGGCCGCCGACGAGCTCGCCCAACGCCTGGTGCGGATCTTCCTGCGCGACGCCGAGGGCCGCCGCCCCGTTCTCGGCGGCGTCGCGCTCTTCCAGACCGATCCGCACTGGCGCGATCATATCCCATTCCATGAATACTTCCATGGCGACGACGGCTCGGGCCTGGGCGCCAGCCACCAGACTGGCTGGACCGCACTCGTCGCCGAGCTGATCCAGTCCAGCACATGTTGCCAAAGAGATCTCCGCGAGGGTCGCAAGCCATGAGGTATCGCACGCTCGAGCGTACAGGCTCGCCGGTCAGTGAGAACGGCCACGGGATGTGGGGCCTGGCGGGCTGGACCGGCTCGGACGAGGAGGAGGCATCGGCCGCGCTCGATCGGGCCGTTCACCTCGTTGGCGATCCCCACCGAGCGCGTTAGAATTGACGCCGGTGGGCGATCGCCACAGGCCGCGCAGCGGATGAGCGGGGCGGGAAAGTCTCCGGGCGTCGTTCGGGGTGGCGAGGCAACCGACCAGGAGATTGTGATGTCAACCGACTCTCAAAGGAGCGTCCCTGGGATCGAAGAGGTCGACCCCGATCCCGCCCTGGACTCGATCCCGGTCGAGTCTGATCCCGAGGTGGCTCGACTGCTCAAGATCCGCCAAGCGGAGATGCAGCGGATCCTCGGTCAGAGGAAACCCGAACTCATCCAAGCAGGCATTGAAGCTTACAAGCGCGACCGGCCGCGGCTGCTGGCGGAGAAGCGACTCGGGCAACTGGTCGCTTACCGGGGGAGCGAGGTGGTCGCCTTCGCGGGCACGGGCCGCCGGCTGCAAAAGAGGCACGCGAAGAAGGGGTTCACGGACAGGAGTGAGCTGTTCATTGCCGGTATTGCGCCCCTGGACATCGATGAAGGCGATGAACCCGAGCGCTGACTTCCTGGCTCCAACGTCGACCCCGCCGTGATCACCATCCTCCGCGGTTCATTCGTCCGCGATCCGGCGATCGAGGTCCCCGTGGGCCGTGTGGATCTTCGTCCGCCCAAGATCATCGTCGGGATCAACCAAGTCGTAGTTCAGGCTTTAGCCTGAGGTTTCGATTCCTGTCAGGCTAAAGCCTGACTTACTTGGTCGCCGGGGTAATCTCTCGGGCTCGTCGCGAAAAGCACGGGCCTGGTGAAAGGATTTCCCTCCGCCGTTGTATCTTGAGGAGGGTCCTATGCCGGCGAACGATCCGATGCCGACGCGGCCCAGCCTCCTGTTGCGGATCCGGGATGCGGGCGACCGGTCGGCGTGGGAGCAGTTCGTCGCGCTCTATGCCCCGATGATCTACCGGTTTGTGCGGAGGCGCGGCCTCCAGGACGCCGACGCCGCCGACGTCACCCAGGAGGTGCTCCGGGTCGTCGCGGCCAAGGCCCGCTGCCTGGAGTATGACCCGGCCGTCGGCTCGTTCCGCGCCTGGCTGTTCACCGTGACTCGCCATACCCTCATCAACGTGCACAAGCGACAATCCCGCCATCCCCGGGGGACCGGCGACACGGCGATGAACCATCGGCTCGACGCTCAGCCGGCGCCGGCTCCCGACGAGAAGGAGGTCTGGGAACAGGAGTACCGCAACAGCCGGCTCAACTGGGCCGCCGAGCGGGTCCGCGTGCAATGCTCGGACACGACCTGGCAGGCCTTCTGGCGCACCGCGGTCGACGGGGAGAGCCCGCGCGCGGTCGCCGAGTCGCTGGGGATCTCGGTCGGCGCCGTCCATATCGCCAAGAGCCGGGTGATTGCCCGGCTCAAGGCCGTGCTCGGGGAACTGCCCGAGGAATGAGCACCCAAGGAGCTCTCCCATGACATCCGTGTTCGAATGCCCGTCGTCGGATCGGCTCCGGGCCCTGATCGAGGGGGTCCTGTCCGAGCCGGACCAGGCTGCCGTCGTGCGGCACCTGGACGACTGCGGGGTCTGCCAGACCACCCTGGAGCGGCTGGCCGGCGGCGATGGTTCGTTCGCCGTCGTGGCGCGCCAGCTCGCCGAGGCCGGCCGGTCGGTCTCGAGCGACGATCGCTCGATCGTGAGCCACCTGGTGGCGCAGTTCCACGAACGCGGCGCGGACGTGACGGGAGAGATCCCCGGCGACGTCGAGGCCGGCGGGGAGCTCGCGCTCGACTTCCTGGGCCCGGCGCCGCGGCCGGGCTTGCTCGGCACCGTGGCGCAATACGAGGTGATCGAGGTCATCGGCCAGGGGGGCATGGGGATCGTGCTCAAGGCGTACGACCCGGCCTTGAACCGGCTGGTGGCCGTCAAGGTGATGGCGCCGCAGTTGGCGGCCGTGGCCGCGGCCCGGCGGCGGTTCGCCCGCGAGGCGCGGGCGGCCGCGGCGGTCAGCCACGAACACGTCGTGCCGATCTATGCCGTCGACGAGTTCCGGGGCCTTCCCTACCTCGTCATGCCGTTCATCTCCGGCGAGTCGCTCCAGGACCGGCTGGACCGCTGCGGTCCGCTGAAGCTTCCCGAGATCCTCCGGATCGGCCGCCAGGTCGCCATCGGCCTGGCCGCGGCCCATGACCAGGGCCTGATCCACCGCGATATCAAGCCGTCGAACATCTTGCTGGAGAACGGCGTCGAGCGGGTCAAGATCACCGACTTCGGCCTGGCCCGGACGGTCGACGACGCCAGCCTCACCCACAGCGACGTCGTGGTCGGGACCCCGCAGTACATGGCCCCCGAGCAAGCGCGCGGCGAGCCGGTCGACCCCCGGTCCGACCTGTTCAGCCTCGGGGGCGTGCTCTATGCGATGTGCCTGGGCCGACCCCCGTTCCGGGCCCCGACGGCGCTGGCCGTGCTCAAGCGCGTCTGCGAGGAGACGCCCCACCCGATCCGTGCCGACGCCCCCGAGATCCCCGACTGGCTCGTCGCGATCGTCGAGACCCTGCTGGCGAAGGACCCCGCCCGGCGGTACGGCTCGGCCGCCGTCGTGGCGCAGTTGCTTGAGGAGCACCTGGCCCGCCTCCAGAACCCTGGGCTCGCCGGTGAGTCCGGGTTGGCCACCGCCCCAAGCCGGAGCCGAGCCCGATCCTGGCGGTGGGCGACGGCCGCCGCCGTGGTCGTGACCGGCCTGGTCGGGCTGGGCTGGACCCGGGCCACCGAGGTCACCAAGCTCGCCGAGGCGGTGGCGACCATCCTGCGGATCCATACGCCCCGTGGCGTGCTGGTGCTCCAGGTCGACGACCCGGCGGTGAAAGTCCGGGTCGACGACCAGGCTGAGGAGATCGTCCTCAACGGCGCGGGCCTCCACGAGCTGCGCCTCCGCCCGGGGCAGCACCGGGTCCAGGCCCTCAAAGAAGGTAAGCTCGTCTACGAAGAACTCCTGACGATCACCAAGGGAGGACGGAGCGTCGCCAAGATTGGCCGGGAGACCGGCGGGCGCTCGGCCGCAACCGAACCGCGCCTCAAGGCCGCCCTGAAACCGGCGACGCCCAAGAAGGCTCGGCCCGGCTCCGCAACGAATCTCGCGGCCCTGCGGAAGGAGCTCGACGCGGTGGTCGGGGAGTACCATCACTTGATGAAGGGCCCGCTCGCGAAGGATGCCGACGTGTTCCGGAAGCTGGAGGACCGGATGATCGAGTTGCGGCGGCGGATCCGGGCGGCCGAGGCGCGACCTCAACCGACGGCCCCGCGCCCGGCATCACCCGCGCCGGCCCGGAGCGGTCGATCCAGCCCTGGCAGCGGGGGTAGCTCCATCCGCAAAGAGCGTCCTCGGACCGTGGAACCCTCGTCGGACCGGACAGACCCACCCGAGGAGACAGCCCCCTTCTGATCGTCGCAGGACGCTGCCAGCGGGCGAGCAGGCCGAACTCGATCACGGATGGATTCCTCACTCATTCCAGGACATCTCTCATGATCAGACCAGAAGTTCCGGGCGGTTCCTCGGTGGCGCGATGGGGTGCGGCGGCGTTGGGGACAATCCTCGCTCTCGCCGGGCTGGCGCGGGCCGGCGCCGATCCGGATCCGAACGACGCCATTGCCAAGGGCCGCGATCTGTTCCTGCGCGAGTGGTTTCCCGGCGAGGGGACGCGACCCGGCGGCGACGGACTCGGCCCGGTCTACAACGATACCTCCTGCGTCGCTTGCCACGGCCTGGGCGGGCCAGGCGGCGCGGGCCCGTCGAATAAGAATGCCGAGATCTTGACCGCAGTTCGGTCGGGCCTGACGGCGGTGGTCCGGCAGCTCGACGAGCAGGCCAGGGCGTTGCAAGCTGCGGAGGCGAAGTCCAAACCGGCCGAGAAGCTCGAGTTGCAGGCCCGCAAAGGCGAGCCAGCCCCGAAGCGGCCAGGCACGACCGACGGGCCGGCGGCGACGGAAGCCTCTCGAGAGTCCAAGCAGGATACCCAGCTCACCCGGGTTCAGCCGGTCAAGCCGGATCTCGAGACTCACGAGGGCCCCAACCTGGAGATCAGTCCGGACGGGCTCACCCGGGTTCAGCCGGTCAAGCCGGATCTCGAGAAGCTGGCGGAATTGCACCCGGCGTTCCGTTCGGCCCGCAGCATCACGCTGCACCTGTTCAGCACCGATCCCAACTATCCGGCGTGGCGTGCTCGGCTGCTGGGGCTGAACAACCAGGGGAAGCCGGCGCAGGGCAAAGGTCCCGTCGCGACCGAGAAGGACCGCACCAGCGCCGACGTCCTGGCGATCCGACAGCAGGTTGCCAGCCGCCCGGCCAACAAGCTCCCGCGAGTCCAGCATGGCGCTTTCACCCTGGTCCTGTCGCGGCGCAATCCGCCGGCGTTGTTCGGCGCCGGGTTGATCGACGCGATCCCCGAATCGGTCATCGAAGAAGGGCTCCGAAAGACGTTCCCCGAGTTCCCCGAGATCCAGGGGCGGGTCAACCGCCTACCGGACGGGTCGATCGGCCGGTTCGGCTGGAAGGCGCAGACGGCGAGCCTGAAGGAGTTCGTCCTGACGGCCTGCGCGGTCGAGCTGGGCCTGGAGGTGCCCGACCATCCCCAGGGGAAACTCCCTCAGGTCCCGCAACGCCAGGGCCTCAAGCCGGGGCTGGACCTAGATGCCGCCGAGTGCGACGCTCTGATCGCCTTCGTGCGGAACCTCGCGCCGCCCACCCAGCGGCGGCCGTCGAGCCCACGTCAGGCCCAGACGGTCCAGGAGGGCAGGAAGCGGTTCGAGGAGGCCGGCTGCGCGACCTGCCATACTCCCAAGCTGGGTAAGGTCGATCGCGTCTTCAGCGACCTGCTCCTCCACGACATGGGTCCGGAGCTGGCCGATAACGGCGTCTACGGAGGCGACTCCTCGGATCCAGAGGCCGATCCCCCTGCGGCGATGAGCGCGGTCCCGGGTCGTGCCCAGGGCGGGGCGGCGGTCGCGGTCAAGGGGCGGCGCGGCGCCAGCCGGCAGGAGTGGCGAACCCCGCCGTTGTGGGGCTTCCGCGATACCGCCCCGTATCTCCATGACGGCCGCGCCGCCACCCTTGAGGAGGCGGTCGCCTTCCATGGCGGCCAGGCGGCCCGCTCGGCCGAGAAGTTCTTCCAGCTCCCGCCCGAACAGCGGCGCGCGGTCGAAATCTTCCTCAAGTCGCTGACCGCACCGGCGGCGACCGAGCTGGCCCAGGCCCATTGATCGTGTTGCGTGGCTGCGATCGCTCAGACCTTGCGATGGGGCGTGGTGACGGCCTGGCCGCCTTCGGGGAGGTCGATGAGCGAGTAATCGCCGAAGAGGTTGGGGGCTTCGTGCTGGAGGAGCTGGAACACGGCGATGGCGAGGCGGCGGATCTCGACGTCGGCCGCCGCGTCGCCGCGCATCTCGATGAAGTGGCGCAGGGCGCGGGCGTTGGCCGTGACGAAGATCTTGGTCTCGGTGGCGTTGGGCAGGACGCTCCGCGCCGCCTCGCGCGCCTTCTTGCGTCGAAGAGTCCGGTCGCTGAGGCCCTTGAATTTCTCGGCCAGCCGGTCGGCCAGCTCGCGATATGCGGCCTGGCTGGCCTGGATCGCCTCCAGCCAGATCCGGTGCAGCTCGGGATCCTCGGCGATCACCTCCGGCTCGACGAAGTCACATTCGGACTCATCAACAAACCTTTGACTGAGCTGAGAAAAACTCCATCCGGCCCTGTGGCGAACCAGTTCATGGGTTAAACTGCGGCTGACGCCCGTGAACAGCAGGTTGAAGACAGTATGTTCGAGTACCGAGCCGTGACCGACTTCGAGGAGATGGTGGATGTAGGCTTGGTTGCCGCCAGGCCGAGGTTTGGCAAAACTCATATAACACAAACGGCCCGCCGTCTCGATCAGTTTCTCAGCGGCGACTTCGGTATCGGTCGTCCAATGGCTGACGTTGTGGTCGGCCAGAAACGCCTCGAGGGCCTCCTCGTCGACGACCTGTCGGCCGAGGAGATAGACCTTCGGCTCGTGGATGATCTTCAGCGCGGGTCGAGGTTCGACGCCAGCCATGGCAAATTCTCCAGAGTCCTGTTTTTTCGCAGGTCCCCTCCCCGGGAACTGCATCATACCGACTTCCCGTCGAAAGCCGAACGCCAGTATTCAGCAGGCACCCTGCCATCACACCGGCAAACCGAGCTGGGCGCGGATCGCGCGCCGGACCTCCTCTGCGTGGCGGAGGGCCGCCAGGGCTTGTCTCCTCGACGCTCTCATGCCGGGATAACGAATATCGACCGCGTAGCGAGCCAGCGGCTTGAGCTTGCGTCGCAGAGCCCTGAGCGTGGGATCGCGGGCCCGAAGCAGATCCAGCATTAGGATGAGGCTGTGAGTGCGCGGCGGCACGAGGCCCCAATCCTGAAGGAGTGCCTCGAGATACTTCTCTGCTGACTGCTGGCAGTGGAAGCAAGTCTGGTCATGAACTGGGGGTTGCAGCGTTTCCGCTGCTCTGCCGAGGCGCAGATCGTCTTCGGCCTTTCGTACCCACTGCGCGGTCAGCCTTTTCATAAAGAACCTTGCCCTTCGCCAGGACTTCCCTCAGGAACCAGTCTCCGTCCTCCCAGTCGCGCTGAAGCCGTTTGGGCGTTCGGACGATCAGGTCCACCGGGAACGGCTCATCGATGGCCAAGTCGATGCGTAGGGCCTGATCGATCTGGTTGCGCGCCGGCATCACGACGAGGATATCGACGTCGCTCCATTCGTGGGGCTGACCATAGGCGTACGAGCCGAAGAGGATGATCTTGTCCGGCTGGAACTTCTCGGCGATCTGCCGGACGTAGCGGCGAATGGCCGACATGGGGATGTTCGGCGACCAGTAGCGGTAACCGACCCACTCCTTGGCTGGCTTCTTGGCTTTCTTGGCCATGTCCTCGGCTCCTCGGCGCGGGGTTCGTGACGAACATGAAGTCGCGGTCGGCAATTGCGGAACCACCCTGGTATAATACCGTTTTCCTCCGGACACGGAACGTCCGGGCCAGGTTCCCCGCATCCGAGCGCCGGCATGCGCAAGATTCGCCTGAAGTCGCCCCTGACCGCCCGGCTGAGCGAGGAGTTCCAGCGCGAGCTGAACGCCTCGCAGCACGCCGCGGTGACCGCGCCCGACGGCTACAACCTGATCCTGGCCGGTCCGGGCTCGGGGAAGACCCGGGTCATCACCTTCCGCGTGGCCTACCTGATCGCCACGGGCGTCCCCGCCGGCTCGATCATGCTCGTGACCTTCACCCGCCGCGCCGCCCGGGAGATGGTCCGTCGGCTCGAATCCTTGATCGGGGCCCAGGCGAGCCAGGTCTGGGCCGGCACGTTCCACCACATCGGCAATCGCCTGCTCCGCCGCACCGCGACCCTCCTGGGCTACCAGCCCAACTTCACCATCCTCGACAGCGAGGACCAGCTCGACCTGATCCGCCTGGCCATGGATGACGCCGGGCTGACCGGCACCGGGAAGCTGGCCCCCAAACCGGCCGCCGTCCAACACCTCATCAGCTTCAGCGCCAACGTCAACCGGCCGCTCGCCGAAGTCGTCGCCCGGCGCGATCCCGAGCTCGCCCAGTGGCAGTCGCAGCTCGAGGCCGTCGCCGGGGCCTATGCGCAGCGGAAGCGTGCATCCAATTGCATGGACTACGACGATCTGCTAATCCAGTGGGGCCGGTTGCTCCGCGAGTTCCCCGAGCAGCGCGACGCCCAGGGGTCCCTGTTCCGTCACATCCTGATCGATGAGATGCAAGATACCAACGCGGTCCAGGTCGAGGTGGTCGAGACGGTCGCGGCCGCCGGCGCCGGCAACCTCACGGCTGTCGGCGACGATGCCCAGTCGATCTATCGCTTCCGTGGGGCCAACTACGATAATATCCTCCGCTTTTCCGAGCGACATCCCGGGGCGAAGATCTTCCAGCTCGAGGTCAATTACCGCTCGACTCCCCAGATTGTCGCGTTTACCCGCGCCTCCATCGCGCACAATGCCACCGGTTTCCCCAAGGAGCTGGTCTCGGCGCGGCCCGATGGCATGCTCCCCCTGGTGGTCGTCACCCAGGATGCCTACGAGGAAGCCGCGCTGATTTGCCAGTCGATCCTCGAGGACCGCGAGAAGGGACTTTCGCTCGGCCAGGTGGCGGTGCTCTATCGCAACCATCATGATAGCATCCTGCTTCAGGGCGAGCTCCTGGCCCGGGGCATTCCCTACACCGTGCGGAGCGGGCTCCGCTTTTTCGAGCAGGCGCATATCAAGGACGTGCTGGCCTACCTCCGGATCGTGGTCAACCCGCGCGAGGAAGCTTCATGGCGCCGGCTGCTGTTGCTCCTGCCCGGGGTGGGACCGGCCAAGGCCGGGGCGATCTTCCAGCACCTGGCGCGGGGCGAGCGACCGCTGGAGGCTGTGGAGTCGGCCGCGGTCATGGGCCTGCTGCCGGCCAAGAGCAAGGGGCCCTTCGCCGGGTTCGTCAGCGATCTGCGCCGGCTCCGCGCCACCGATCCGGAGCGCAACCCGGCCGCGGCGATCGGGGCAGTCCTCAAGGGCGGCTATCCCAACACGGTCCGGCTCAAGTACGAACGCCCCGAGAACCGGATCGCCGACCTGGAACAATTCGCGCTCCTGGCCGCCCAGTACGACAGCCTGGAACGGCTCATCGCCGACTTGATCCTGGCCGGCGACGTCTACGGGATGGACTCCGTGGCCGGCGAGGAAACCAGCGAGCTGGTCGTGCTGAGTACCGTGCACCAGGCAAAGGGGCTGGAGTGGTCGCACGTGCTGGTGCCCCGGCTGATCGAGGAGGGCTTCCCAAACCGCAGGGCGCTCGACGAGCCCGGGGGCGAGGAGGAGGAGCGGCGGATCTTCTACGTCGCCATCACCCGCGCCATGAACGAGCTGACGTTGACCTACCCGCTCTCCATCCCCCGGGGCGCCCGGGGCCCGACCGTCTTCACCACGCCGAGCCGGTTCCTCAACGAGCTCGACGAGTCGCTCTTCGAGCGCGGCGAAATCGAGGTGGAGAGCCGGTTCGATCCGTGGTCGAGCTTCCCAGGCCGGCGTCGGCGTTGATCCTCGGCGATCATCGCCCCGCAGGCGGGAGCGACCCAACAGGAGGATGTCCATGCCGGCCGGTCGTGACTGGCCTTTGATCCTCGGGATCCTGGCGAACCTGGCAGCGGGCAGCCTGGCCGACGAGCCCCGGCGGCCTGCCGAACGGGCCCAACCGCCGCCGCGGCCCCGTGTCTTCCGTATCCAGGTCGTCGATGAGCAGACCGGGCGCGGCGTACCCCTGGTGGAACTCAAGATGGTCAACCAGGTCCGTTATGTCACCGACAGCAACGGCATCGTCGCCTTCGACGAGCCGGGGCTGTTTAATCGCAAGGTCTTTTTCTCCATCAGCAGCCACGGGTACGAGGCGGCCAAGGATAACTTCGGCTACCGCGGCCGGGCGCTGGAGGTCACCGAGGGCGGATCGGCCCGGATCGCGATCCATCGGCGCAACCTCGCGCAGCGGCTCTATCGGGTGACCGGCGCCGGGATCTATCGCGATAGCACCCTGACCGGCGATCCGATCCCGATCCGCGAGCCCCTGCTCAACGGCCGGGTCTTCGGCCAGGATAGCGTGGTCAATGTCGAGTACCAGGGGAAGATCTACTGGTTCTGGGGTGACACCAACCGCCCGGACTATCCCCTGGGCAATTTCCACGTGCCGGGCGCGACCTCGGAGCTGCCCGGTCGGGGGGGCCTGGACCCGGACGTCGGGGTCAACCTGAACTATTTCCTCGACGAGCAGGGATTCGCGCGGCCGACGGCGCCACTGCCCGGCGAAGGCCCCACCTGGATCTCGGGACTGGTCGTGCTCCACGACCGCGACGGCAAACCGCGGATGTTCGCCTCCTACGTGAAGGTCCGCAACCTGCTGCAAGTGTATCAGCACGGACTCGTCGAATTCCGCCCCGAGACGCGACGGTTCGAGAAGGTCGCCCAGTTCCCCGCCCCGCCGGCCTATCCGGGCGACTATCCCAGCGGCCACCCATTCCTCTACCGGGACAAGGGCGTGGAGTATGTCTACTATGCCAACCCTTATCCCTTGATCCGGGTCCCGGCCGATCCCGATCGGCTCGCGGACCCCGCCGCGTTCGAGTCGTATACGTGCCTCAAGCGTGGGACGACGCGCGGCCAGCAGCAGCTCGACCGCGGGTCCGGCCCAGCGGTGCGGTACGGATGGAAGCACCACACGCAGGTCCTGCCCCAGGATGAGCAAAACAAGCTGATCACCGCCGGCCGCATGAAGCCGGAAGAGGCCCTGCTGAACCTCCGCGATATTGAGACCGGCAAGACTGTGCTGGCCCACGGAGGCTCCGTCTACTGGAACGCCTACCGCGGCCGATGGGTGATGATCGCCGTCGAATCCTTTGGCAGCACGTCGTTCCTGGGCGAGGTCTGGTTCGCCGAGGCGGATACGCCGCTGGGCCCGTGGGTCTTCGCGCGGAAGATCGTCAGCCACGAGAAATACAGCTTCTACAATCCCAAGCAGCACCCGATGTTCGACAAGGAGAACGGGCGAATCATCTACTTCGAGGGCACCTATACGGCGACCTTCTCAGGCAACACCGATCCGACCCCCCGTTACGACTACAACCAGGTGATGTACCGGCTCGATCTGTCCGATCGGCGGCTGGCCCTGCCGGTGGCCATCTACGAGGTATCCTCGGAGGGTGGGGGCGTGCGTCTCTCCCCCAAGGCCGGTCCGCCGCCGCCGATCGAAGCAGGGCCGCGCCACGTGGCCTTCTTCGCGCCCGACCGGGCGGGGATCGCGACCTTGCCAGTCTATGAGCGGCCGGATCCCCGGGGCGGACAAACCTTGCGCGTCGGCAACGGCGCCTCGTCGGAGGAGAGACCGGCTCCCCGACCGTTGTTCTACGTCCTGCCCGCCAAGGGGCCGGAACTGGGCGCGGCCACGGTCCCCCTTTACGAATACCAGGAGGGGACCAGCGAGCGGCGCATCTATTCGGTCCGACGGCCCAGCGGCGATGCCCGCAACGTCAAGGTGCTGGGACGCGTGTGGCGCAACCCGGCGCGACTACGGCTCTGGTGAATTCCCCGCGACCGCTCATCAGGAAGGACCGTGATGAGCCTGCCCGATCCCGAATGGCCGGATCCCCTGGCGGACGGTCTCGCTCCTGGCGAGGATCTGCTCGGACCTGATGATGAGGACAGCCCTGCCGGCGCCAGCGAGGCCGGCTGGCTGGACGAGATCCTCGTTCCCCTGGCGCGCGACCCGGGCGAATGCTGGATGGCGCTGGAAGCCCTGGCTCCCGTCGAGCCCGCAGTGCGGCGGGCGATCATCGGCGAGTTGTCGGACCGACGCGCGGAGCCCGGGGTGGGGACCTTACTCCGTCTTCTCAGCGCAGCGCCTGACCCGACTCTGCGGGCGGCGGCTCGCCTGGCCCTGGCCGAACCCGCAGCCGTGTCGATCGCGAGCACCGAACCGCACGCCGGAGCACCGGCCGACCCCGTGCCCTTGGGCGCGATTCGCTCCTCGACCGGGTGGCCGGCCGTGCTCGATCCCGGAGAGACCCGGGCTTCGACGTTGGAGCGACAGGGCATCCGGCTGGTGCGCTCGCTGGTCACCCCCAGCGACGGCCGGGGCCGCGGCTTCGTGGTGGTCTCCATCAGCCAGGCGGGCCAGCGCCGGACGGCGGCCTTCTGGTGCGATGTCATCCAGGGGATCCTGGACGTGGTCGGCGAAGTTGAGCCCGACTCGATCGAGGCGGGTCGCCTGGTGGAGGATTTCGTCCACCAGGCCGGTGCGGATGCGGTCGCCGATGCGCCGGAGCTGGCCCTGGGCCTGCTCGGCGGCTGCTCGAGCCTGTCCGGGCCGGGGATGCCCGGCGCCGTTCGGGACTGGCTCGACGGGACCCTCGGCCCCGGATTCCAGGCACCGGCCTTGCCCGGGATCCTCCCCGGCTGCGAGACCCTGAGCATTCCGGATGCAGAGCTGCCGCGATGGGCCGACCAGGTGCTCGACGCCTGCCCTGGCTGGGAGGATGACTCCGCCTTGACCTGGGAGCTGGCCCGGGAGATCCAGCTCCGCGAAGGCCGGTCGGCAGCCGAGCCCGGCCGGGATGCCGGCGCCTATCGTTACCTGTTCGAACACCTCCTGATCCACCACCTGGAGCGGTACCGGCGAATGCTGATGTGGATGGCCTGGCTCTGGCAGTCGTCGGGCAAGACCGAGCTGGCTCGCTCGGCATTCGGACTCGCCTGCCAGCTCGCGGATGAGCAATATGCGGTGCCGTCGCACCCCTTCACCACGGCCCTGACGACCCGGAGCCTCCAGGCCGCCCTGGCCCGGCTGCGGGCCGGCGAAGACCCTCGGCCGGGCCCTCGCCATCCGCGGAGTCCTTGAGAGAAGCTGCCGATCCCGTTCAGCCGGACTGCGGCAGCCGAGGGCGGCTGTTCCACATGGTCCATCAAACGAACCGGACCCGGGGGCGCGGTCCTGGCAAGAGCACCGTGACCCCGGGTCCAGCAGAGCCAGCTCGGCTCGGACTCGGTTACTTCTTTTTCGCCGAACCCTTCGCCTCGGCAGCCGGCGCCTTCGCGGCGGGCTTGCTGGTCTTGGAGGACTTCTTCTCGTCGGCTTTCTTCTTCTTGGCGGTGTCACGCGCGTCGCCCATGGTCAATCCTCCTCGTGAACGTGGTCCGAATGGCCGAAAACCGAAATGAACCTGTCGTCTCTCTCCGCAAGAAGAACGACGTCTCTTAGGATGCCATCATGCTTCGCGAGCTTCAAGAGAGATTTTGAAGAAATTTGATTTTGCGTCAAATTCTCATGGAATCGAGTCAGGCTCGATGGACGTGTCGATTCCTCCGGTCCTAGCGACGAGATCGGTTGGAGGGCGTGGCAGGGACGAACCGGCCGTGGGCCCGCGCCCTCCCGAAGGTCAGGCTGTCCAGCCTGACCTTCCCAGCCTGTCGGGCTGTCAGGCTGGACAGCCTGACCGACGTTTCTCAGATAACAGAAACGCCTCGGGCTCGGCGAACCGAACCCGAGGCGTCCAGGAACTTGGAAGATCTCGACCGAATTCGCAGTGGCGAAGAGCCGTCCATTGCAGAGCCCAACGGATCGCGACGCGCCGGCGGCGCTTCGGCTGCGATCCGGAACCGATCCGATCAGAGTGGCTGATAGCAGGACCGCGAGGCCTTGCGGCACTCGCGACCGTCGACCAGGTCGTCATCCGGCCCGATCGACTTCATCGTGTGGAGACACCAATAGCTCGACGAGCCGTAATCGTCCGCATCCCGGTCGTCGCCACCGTCGCTGAAGACATACATGCGGTTACTCCGCAGATGACGGCAGGGTGCGGCCAGGGGTTCGGCGCATGAGGAATCGTTCGCCGGGGTGTCGGCCATGGGGTCGCGGCGCTTAAGCCTCCTCCCAGTAGCCCTTGGGATTGAGGGCCCGCAGCAAGGCGCGCTTGACCACGGCCCTGGTCAGAGGAACCTTGTAGGCGTTCATCGACAGCGGCGCCGCCCCCTCGACGGCGGCCTCGCCGGCGGCCGCGGCGGATTCCACCGTGACCGGCTTGCCGGTGATGGCACGCTCGGCGGCCTGGCTCCGCCAGGGGATCGGCGCCACGCCGTAGAGGACGACCTTGGCGGCGGAGACGGTCTGGTTGTCCATCATCAGGTTGACCGAGGCGAGCACCAGCGGCCAGTCCTGGGCCTGCTTCTGCCGGGCCTCGTACGAGGCGCTCTTCCCCCTCGCCGCGGGGAGGATCACCTTGGAGAGGACCTCGCCGGGCTGGATCGTCAGCTCGCTGTCGGTCTCGCGCCGGGGGACCTGGTAGAGATCTTCCACCTTGACGGTGCGCTCGCCCCTGGGCCCGCGGATGGTTGCCTGGGCATCGAGCGCGCTCAGGGCCACGGCCAGACTCGAGGGGCTGACGAACAGGGCGTCGCCGTTGGTGAGGAAGATCGAGTGATAGCGGTTGTCGCCGGCGCGCACGAGGCTCTGGCCGTCCTTGATGGCCAGGAGCCCGAAGCCGGCGCGGTAGTACCAGCACCGGGGCCGCTGGAGCAGGTTGCCGCCGACGGTGCTCATGTTGCGGATCTGGACCGAGCCGACCTCGACGGTGGCCTGCCAGAGCGCGGGATAGGACGCGCGGATCCCCGCGTGGGCGACGATGTCCGCGAGCCGGGTGCCGGCCCCGATGGTCAAGCCGCCGGCCTGGGGGTCGCCGGAGATCCCCGCCAGGTCCTGGATGTCCTTGAGGTAGACCACGCGGTCGGGGGACGTCACGTAGTCTTTCATCCGGCCGATCAGGTCGACGCCCCCCGAGAGGGCCACCGCATTGGGGCCGTCCAGCAGCCGGACGGCGTCCTCGACCGTGGTGGGGGCAGCGTATTCGAAGGCTTTCATGGTTACGCTCTCCCTTCTCTGGAGGCCGTGGCCAGTGCGTTCAGGACGTTGCGGGGGGTCATGGGCCACTCGGAGACCCGCACCCCGATGGCGTTGGTCACCGCGTTGCCGATGGCCGCCGCGGTGGAAATCGTCGGGGGCTCGCCCACGCCGATGACGCCGCGCGCCTTCACCTCGTCGGGCTCGTACGCCCGGACGATGATCTCGGGGATGTCCGAGGCGCCGGCCAGCTTGTACCACTCCATGTCGGGGTTGAGCATCCGCCCTGTGGTTGGGTCGACGACCTGCTCCTCGAACAGGCCGTAGTTCAGCCCCATGATCACGCCGCCGTAGACCTGGCTCTCCCAGGTCAGCTTGTCGATGATCAGGCCCGAGTCCTGGATGGCGACGATCTTCTTGACCTTCACCATGCCGGTCTCGACGTCCACGGCCACCTCGGCGAACTGGCAGCCGCCGACGCCGACGCTGGTGAGGCCAGGTTGGAACGAGCCGACCTCCGAGATCGGTGAAACGCCGATCTTGCGGCAGGCATCCTTCCAGGACATCGCCGGCTTGCCGGAGACGAGGAGTTGCCCCTCCTTGAGCGAGAGGTCCGCGGGCTTCGCATTGCCGAGCGCCGGCGCGACCTTGGCGAAGAGCGCGTTCCGCGCCTTGGTGACCGCGTCGTAGCACGGCGCCGACATCGAGGGCGTCGTGGTCGAGCCGCCCGAGGCTTGACCGGGCGGGAAGGTGGAATTGCCGATGTTGGAGATGATGTCGGTCGGCTGGAGGCCGAGGAGCTCGGCGGCGATGATCGCCAGGACCGTGCGGGCGCCGGTGCCGATATCCTGAGTGGCGCTGCGGAGCTCGACCGAGCCATCCGGGTTGATGGTGCAGGAGACCTTCTTGTCCTGCTGGGCACCGCCGCCCCAGGTGTGGAGGGCCATGCCCAGGCCGTGCTTGATCGGCCCGGCGCCGTTCTGGCCCCGCGGCTTCCGCTTGGCGCGCCAGCCGATCAGCTCGGCTCCCATGGCGATCTCGGCCTCGTAGATCGCCTGGAACCGGTTGCCATCCAGGTTCTTGAGCCGGAACTCCAGCGGATCCATACCCAGCTTCTCGGCCAGGTCATCCATGGCTGCCTCCGTTAGCAAGCAGCTCTGAGGCGAACCCGGAGCCCGCATGGCGCGCTGGTTGCCGAAATTGGTGAGCACGTTTGCGATGCTCACCTGCGTGTTCGGGACAGTGTAGATGTAGGGGAGGGTCAGCCGGCCGACGCCGCCTAGCCCACCGTTGCCGTGCGCTTCCGCGATCATGGCGACGATTTTGCCGTCGCGGTTGGCGCCCACCTTGATGTGGGCCGTAGCGCCGGGACGATTGCCCGCCGCCAGGTGCTCCTGGACGCGATCCAGGAACATCTTGACCGGTCGGCCGCCCGCCGTCTTCGAGAGTTGGGCCGCCGTCTTGCCCCAGACATCGGCGTTGAACTTCGAGCCGAAGCCGCCGCCCATGTAGTCGGTGTAGACGGTGACGTTGGCGCGGGGAAGGTCGAACAGGGTGGCCAGGTCGCCGGCGACGCCGCTGACGTTCTGGGTGCTGGCCCAGGCCACGATCTTGTCTTGGCCCTCGAACATGACGGTCAGCCCGTGGGGCTCGAGGCAGACGTGGGTGATCAGGGGGACGGAATAGGTCCCCTCGGCGGTCACCTCGGCCTTGGCCAAGGCGTCCTCGGGCTTGCCCTTGATCGCGGCCGGCCCCTTCCTGACGTTGCCGCCCGGGAAGACCTGGGGTGCGCCCTCGGCCATGGATTGGGCCTCGGTGACGACGTGGGGCAGCACTTCGTACTCGACCTTGATCGCGCGAATGGCGTCGCGCGCCTGTTCCTCGGTCTCGGCGGCCACCGCCGCGATGTCGTCGCCATGATAGCGGAGTTCGGTTCCCGGCTTGGCGATCGCGTGCACGGCCTTGACGCCCGGCATCTTCTCGGCGGCCGAGAGGTCGATCGACTTGACCTTGGCGTGGCCATACGGGCTGTAGAGCATCACGCCAAAGAGCGTCCCCTCGGGCCGGACATCCGAGGGATACTTGGCCTTGCCCGAGGCCTTGAGCAGGCCATCGAGCCGGGGGATCGACTTGCCGATCACAGCGGGTGAAGCGGGCCAGTTTGCCATGGCTCAGGCTCCTTTCATGGCTTTGGCCGCGGCTTGCGCCGCCGCCAGGACGCCGATATAGGTGCCGCAGCGGCAGATGTTCCCGTCGATCCCCTTGCGGATCTCCTCGAGGGACGCATCCGGATGCTTGTCCAGGAAGGCCTTGCAGGCCGTCACGAAGCCGGGCGTGCAGTAGCCGCACATCAGGGCGTCGTTCTGGTGGAAGGCGTGGGGGACGCCGCGCTCGCCGGTGTCGAAGCTCTCCAGGGTCTCGATCGTGTGGCCCTGACAGGACACGGCCAGGGTGGTGCACGAGTAGATCGGGTCACCATCCACAATCGCGGTGCAGGCGCCGCAGGTGCCGCGGTCGCAGACCCGCTTGGGTCCGGTCACATCCAGGCGGTGCCGCAACGTGTCGAGCAGGGTGCTCCGCGGCTCGACCGAGCAGGAGCGGTCCTGGCCGTTGACCTTGAGCGTGATCTGGATCGTGCCGGCGAGGACTTTCGGCTCCCCCTCGGCGGCCTGGGCCTCATCGAGGCCCATGGCCGCCTGGCCGGTGAGCACGGCAGTGGCCGCCGCCACCCCCGAGCCCCGTAAGAAGTCGCGCCGGCTGTGACCGGTCGGCCCGCCGGGTTTCTTGGGTCTGTGGTCGATCATGAAGCGAATCTCCCGTTCCCGTTCGACCCGAACATCCGTTGTCCCTGGCGCCGCCGCTGGCACGACTCCTCGACAGGGGCCGAGCCGAGGCGACGCTCCGGGTGGTTCAAGCCTATTACACTACGTCTCGCCCCACGCGACGGCAAGAGCCTGGTTGGTTCTTTGGCCTTTGGTCCGTGGTCCGTGGTCCGTGGTTCGCTTGGCGGGCTGACGAGCCTGGTCCGGGAGTCTTGAGGCACTCGAAGAGGGGCGATGACGGCGCACCGGAGCGGGAGCTCCTCCAACGGACCACGGACAAAAGGACTAAGCGGGCATCTGCGTACTCGGGTCGAACCGCTGGAACGCCCAGGCGACCAGGATGACCACCGGCAAGAGCTCCGCCACGAGTACCAGCCACGCCGTCAGCGCGAAGACCGGCCAGGAGAAACCGATGAGCAAGCAGGCAAGACCGCCGATTCCGGCGGGGATGCCGAACAAGGGGATCAGGAGCAGGAACAGGAGGGAGAAGAAGAGGAGTGACCGGCCGAAAGTCTGGAAGTCGAAGGCCGTGCCCGTCATCAGCCGCACGGGATAGATCAAGAAGAGGAGGTTGTTCAGACCGAGGATCATCCCGTTGAACGGGAGGGCAAAGGCCGCGGCGGCGAGCATCGCCGGAATCGATGCCGGCGCCGCGGCGGTGAACAGAGCCAGGATGACGACCTGGATCAGCGTCAGGAGCAGCACGCCACCGGCCAGTTCGCCCACGGCCAGGACCATCGGGTGCAGGGGAAGCGTCTTGAGGACGTCCATGTGATCGAGGTCGCCGCGGAACGCCCAGGGGAGCTGCATCGCGAAGAGGAACGTCAAGTAGGCCGTCATGCCGATCCCCATCCCGGAGGCCAGTCCGGCCGAATCCGGACCTGGATCGGCGGCCACAAGGACCGTGAAGAATACGACGGCCAGCCCCATCGTGGCGAAGAAAACGTGCCGGGATGTGCGGATCGCCAGGAGCAGTTGCCGCCAGGCCACCGGACCGGCACCGCCCAACCAGGGAGGGTGCGGAAGGTGGATGCGGAGACCGCGCGAGCTGGCCGGCATGGCCAGACCGCCGCCTTGCTTGATGCGGCGGAGTTGTTCGTAGAGCCGCTGGCTGATCGCCGCGGCCGACTCGAGGTAGTTGGCATCCATCTTCAAAATGACGGTGAGCAGGCCCAGGTTGATCGCCAGGGATGCGGCCGCCCAGCCGGCCAGGTCGGGGAACCAGGCCCCGGCGAAGATGGTCCGCGTGAAGACCCGAAACGGAGCCACCAGCACCTGCAAGGTGCCCGAGTCGCGCACGCTGGCGACCAGCTCGGCGATCCCACCGCCCTGCACCCGGCGGGCGACCTGCGCCAGACCCATCAGCAGCAGGAGGAGCACCACCCCCAGCAACAGCCGGCGCGCCCGGTTGTACAGCGATTCGGCCACGATCTGGCCGGCCATCGCCGTCGTCATGGCCAGGAGCCGCAACATCGCCAGCGATAAGAGGATGCCCACGAACCCGGACAGCCACGATCGGAAGTTGTTCAGCATCATCAGCGACATGAACAACGACGTGGCGACCAGGCCCAGGGTCCCCTTCTCCAGCTTGTAGAGCAACAGCTCGCGCCGCGCGAACGGCGCGGAGAACAAGAGATCGACCTCGGCGGGCGTGAAGTAGATCGCCCGCTCACCGGCCGCCGTGAAGACCAGCAGCAGGGCGATCAGCAGGAGCCCGAACGGGGCGAAGAGCTCCGAGGTCTCGGCGATCCGTGCCATCTCTGGCCGCCCGCTCATGGTGATCGCCGTGATGACCTGGGGGACCAGCATCAGGGCCAGGAATCCCAGCGTGAACAGGACCAAGAGCGCTCCGCGCACGGTCCGGACGCCGCGGAGCGCCCTGCGGAACGCGGCCTTGGTCGACAGCCAGAGGAGTTTGAAGAGGGCCGGATTCATGAGATCGGCGCTTGTTCGGTCGCGCGGAAGAAGACGTCCTCCAGCGAGGCCCGCCCCTGGAGATCGGCGTAGCGCGACCGGGCTTCGTCGAGAGTCCCTGAGAAGAGGCTGCGGCCCTTGTCGAGGATCAGAAGGTGCGTGCAGAGGTCCTCCACCAGGGAGAGCAGGTGCGAGCTGACGACCACCGCGGCCCCCGCGGCGGCGCGGCGGCCGATCGACGCCTTGAGGGTGCGGATGGCGTAGGGGTCCAGACCGGTCAGAGGCTCGTCGAAGAGGATGGCCTTCGGTTGGTGGAGATACGCGCAGCAGATCGCCACCTTCTGCCGCATCCCGCGCGACAGCTCCTGCGCCATCGTGTCGCGCTTCTCCACCAGCTCGAATTGCTGGAGCAGCTCCTCGGCCCTCGTCGTGAACTCGGCCACGCGGTACGCGGCGGCGATGAACTCCAGGTGTTCCCAGACCGTCAGGGCGTCGAACAGCTTGGGATCGTCGGGGATGTAGGCCAGCTCGCGCTTGGCGGCGATGGGATCGTCCACCACGTCGTGCCCCGCGATCGACAGCCTGCCTCGCGTGGGCCGGATGATGCCGGCCAGGGCCCGTAGCGTCGTGGTCTTGCCGGCGCCATTGGGCCCGACCAGTCCCAGGATGGCGCCGGCGAAGACATCGAAGCTCAGGCCGGCGACTGCGACCGTGCTGCCATACGCTTTGTGGTAGTCCGCTACGTGGATCAAGGCAGCGCTCCAGGATGTGGGCCCTGACTGCCGAGAGTGGCTGTCTGACCACCGGCTGCCGAGGGCGTCGGCCCCACCACGACCGGCAGATCGGGCCGATTTCCCCATTCGTTCCAGGAACCATCGTAGTTCGCGAGCTGGGTGAAACCCAGCCGGGCCAGGTTGAAGAGGACGACCGTCGCGGCCACACCGCCGTTGCAATAGGCGATCGCGGGCCGGTCCGGGCTCAGGCCGTGTTCCTCGACACGCTGGCGGATCTCCTCCAAGGGGAGGAATCCTCCCTCGGGTGCGAAGAACAGCTCGCGGGGCAGGTTGATCGCGCCCGGGATGTGGCCGCCCCGGAGCCCCCGGCGGCGGGCGCCGGTATATTGCCCCGGGTCGCGCGCGTCGACCAGCGTCCCCTCGCGGCCGGACTCTTCCAGGCCCCGGGCCAGTTGCTCGGAAGTGACGCGACGCTCCGGCACCGGGCGCGGGGTGAAGACGGCTCGGGGCACGGAGACCTCGCCCGAGGCGACCGGCCGGCCCTCGTCGACCCACCGGTTCCACCCGCCGTCGAGCACGCTGACCGCTTCGTGGCCATAGTAGCTCAATGCCCACCACAGCCGGGTGGCGAACTGGCCGCCGGCATGATCCACGGCGATGACGTGGGTGGCATCCCCGATCCCGCGCACCGCCATCGCCTCGGCGAACCGATCCGGCGGCGCGATCTGGACCGGAACCGGGTCGTCGGGATCGATGATGTCCCGCGTCCAGTCGACGTAAACCGCCCCGGGGATGTGCGCCGTGCGATATTCCTCCGGGGCTCCCCGATAATCCGCCTCCTCGACACCCGGGGCCAGCGGACGGGTCACCACGTAACCGCGGATGTCCGCGACTCGTAGATTCGGATCGCTGAGGTGTTCGGCCAGCCAGTCGGTGGTGACGAGAGGCTCGATGGGCATGGGCTGACCCCCCGGGAAGTTGCAGCGATGATCCCCGTTGGTAAGATATCGCAACTCTTGACCGATCTCCAGCTTCCTGACCCCGTCGCTCGAGGAGCCGGCACCCATGCGAGCCGCCGTCTTTGAAACCTTCGGCAACCCTGCCGAGGTGCTGCGCGTCCGCGAGGTTCCGGATCCGCATCCAGGCCCCGGTGAAGTTCGCGTCCGCATGATCCTCAGCCCGGTCAATCCCTCGGACCTGCTGGTCGTGCGGGGTCAGTACGGCGTCTTGCCGAAGTTGCCGGCGACGCCGGGCTTCGAGGGCGTGGGGGTCGTCGACGAGCTCGGCCCGGGTCTGCTGGGCCGGATGCTCCGGCTCGAAGGCAAGCGGGTCGTGGCGATCAATAGCCGGGGCGGGAACTGGGCCGAGTATGCCGTCATCCCGGCCCGGCAAGCCCGCCCCGTGCCCGCGGACATCCCCGATGAGCAGGCGGCGACCTTCTTCGTCAATCCGGCGAGCGTGCTGGCCATGGTGCGGCAGATCCTGGGCGTGAGCCGGGGGGAGTGGCTGCTCCAGTCGGCGGCCGGCTCGACGCTCGGCCGGATGATCATCAAGCTGGGCCGGCACGACGGATTCCGGACGCTCAACGTGGTCCGCCGCCGCGCCGCCATCGAGGAGCTGAAGAAGCTCGGCGGCGACGCCGTGATCGCCAGCGAGGATGGGCCGATTGACCAGCAGGTGCGACGCATCGTCGGCTCCGACGGCGTCCGCTACGCGGTCGACCCCGTCGGCGGCGAGACCGGGACGGGGCTCTTTCGATCGCTCGGAACGGCCGGCCGGCTTTTACTTTACGGTACGCTCTCCGGTGAGCCGATCCAGATCGACCCCCGGCTGATGATCTCCGGCCGGCGGGTCGTCGAAGGGTTCTGGCTCGGTCACTGGATGCCGCAACGCTCGATCCCCTCGGCCCTCCTGCTCTTCCGCGAGATCGCCTCACTCATCCGGCAGCACGTGCTGGATTCCGAAATCGGTCCCATCGACCCGCTCGAGCAAATTGCCGAGGCGGCGCAACGGGCGGAAACCGTCGGGCGGCACGGGAAAGTGCTGGTTCGACTCGGTCCCAGGCCCTGATTGGGTCGGCCAGGCTCCATCCACCAAGTCGGGACCACCGCCCCGGGCGGCTCTGCCCGCCCGGGCCCGGCCACTTGGGGCGACACGAGTTTTTTTCAGATTTCATTCGCCCTCGCTCCCGCCGCTCGCTACAATTTTTATATTGCGATGCTTCTGAGGCGGCCAGTCCGGCGCGCGACAAAAGACGGCGCCGGACCCCGGGCTGATCTGCACACCTCCCCGCGGTAAGGCCGTGAAGCTCCGGTCGTTGTGGCGATCCCGCCTGGTCGCTGCCGGAGAGCCGAGCCCGCGCAAGCTGGGTTCCATGGGTGATTGCGAGCAAGACATGATGTCCCTGGGGAGGGGCGCCTCCGACATTCCGCCCGGCGCTTGAGCCAGGCGCGGGACGAAACCAACAGACAAACGGGGATCAACCGACAATGAGCAATGGAACCGGTGGTGCTCAAGACTGGCGAGCCGTGGCGTGCCTGGCTCCCAGCGGCGAGCGGTTATTGTGCGTGGGGGAGAGTTCCTCGCAAGTCCGCGCGGCGTATACCGGCGCCTGGGGTGAGGTGATTCGCGATGAAGATCGTCCGACGGTCCGCGCGATCTCCTTGCAGCGCTGGACGGGGCAGTTCTGGTCCGGCCAGTGGGAGCACCAGATGTACCTGGCCGTGCCGACGGCTCGGAGCGGGAAAACCGGACCCGGTGATTCCGCCGACGAAGAGGAGGACTCGACCCCAGCGGCACCGGTGAAGGCGAAGAAGAAATAGACGACAGGACGCCAGCCAGGCTCGGCGTGTCCTTTTTCCCCGGGGATACCCCGGGGTTTTTTTTGGCGTGGACGGTAATGGAACGGCCGGGATGGGACCCTGACCTCACTCGGGCCGTTTCCGCTTGGCGATCGGTGGCGGAGCGGGCGGTTCGCCGGTGGCGGCCGCGATGAGGCGGAACGGGTCGCGCTCGGACTGGCTGGCCCAGACGGTCAGACTGGGGAACGCGACCGCGATGCGCCGAGCGAGGTCTTCGACTCCCAGCCGCTCGGTGGCGAAATGGCCGGCGGCGATCAAGGCCATGCCGAGGGACTCGGCCTCGACACCCCGGTGGAAGCGGGCCTCCCCGGTGAGCAGGACGTCGGCACCGGCGCCGGCGGCATCCCGGAGGAACTCGTCGCCGGCGCCACAGGCCACGGCGACCCGCAGGACCTGCCGGTTGGGATCGCCGACCACCTGCGCGGCGATGCGTCCCAGGGACCGGCCCACGAACGCGGCGAACTCGGCCAGGCTGCGCGGCTCGACGAAGCGGCCGATTCGGCCCGCACCCTGATCCCTGGCCGGCCCGGCATCCGCCAGTCCGCTCGGGTGGAGCGGATAGACATCGATCGCCGGCTCCTCGTACGAGTGACGCGATCGGATCGCGGTCAGGACCGCGGGGAGCCGGTCGGCCGGGCAGATCATCTCCAACCGCAGCTCGGCAACGGTCTCGCGACGACCGCGATGGCCCACCGTCGGCGCGGTGGTCTCGGTCCCGAAGAACGTCCCTTCGCCGGGGGTGGCGAAGGAACACTCCCGGTAGGCGCCGATCTGTCCAGCCCCGGCCTCGAACGCTCCGGCCAGGACCGCCTCGCGATCTCCGGCCGGGGTGAAGACCACGACCTTGAAGGACTGGGGCGCCCGGGCGTCCGGGGTCGAATTCTCCGGCCGTGCGATCGGACGCAAGGGGGCAACCTCCATGAGCCCCAGCCGTCGGCAGAGGACGTCGTTGATCCCGTCGTGAGTATTGTCGAAGGCGGTGTGCGGGCTGGCGATGGCGATGCCGGCTCGAGCGAGCTTCCACAACGGGGCGGTCTCGACCAGGTCGGCGCGGACCCGCTGGACCGGTCGCAAGAGCACCGGATGGTGGCTGACAATCAACGAGGCCTGCTCCGCGATCGCCTCGGCGGCTGTCGCCGGCGTGACCGTCAGGCAGGTCATGACCCGTTGCACCGGCGTGGCCGGATCGCCCCAGAGCAGGCCCACGTTGTCCCACGACTCGGCCAGTCGCGCCGGCGCGAACTGCTCGAGCCAGGCGGCCACTTCGGCAACCGTCGTCATGGCGAGTTCCCTCCCGATTCGAGCCAGGGCAGGACTGAACTCCAGAGGCGCTGCGTCACGGGCCCCGGGGCCGGCAAGTCTCGGCCCAACAGCCGGCCGACCGGTAGCATACCCATAACCGAGCTGGTCAGAAATGCTTCATCGGCGGTGGCGAGGGCATCGATCGGCACCCAGCCTTCGAAGACCGTCAGGCCCAGCCGTCCCGCGTGCTCCAGCACAACACGGCGCATAATGCCGGGCAAGAGCGGGCCGTCCGTGCCGGGAGTGCACAGCCGCCGGTCCCGGACCAGAAAGACGTTCGAGCGGGTTCCCTCGCACACCAGGCCATCGGCAGTCACGCACAAGACCTCGTGGGCCCCCGCCTCGAAGGCCCGGGCCCAGGCGATTCGCTTGCGCCAGTAGTTGAGCGTCTTGTACCGGGCCAGCGGATCGTCGAGGGCGACCTGGATGCACTCGTTGATGATCGCCGCGGCATCGGGGGCCGGCGTGCCCAGCGGCCCGACGGTCATCCAGACGGTCGATCGCTTGAGAGGAAACCCGGACCTCCCTCGGCCACCGGACATGGTGATCCGGATCCGCACATCCCCCTCCAGCTGCGGCGCACTCCCCTGATTCTTCGCGATCAACTTGTGGACTTCGTCGTCGCCGGGCAACTGTTCCAGGCGGAGTGGCAAGTCCAGGTCCCGCGCGGACCGCTGCAACCGCTCCAGATGGCGGGGCAACAACGTGGGAGAACCGTTCCAGGTGCGCAAGGTCTCGAACAGGCCCAGGCCGTGCTGGAAGGTCTCGTCGAGCACATCGATGTGGAGTTCCTCGGGCGGGATGATCTTTCGCTCCGTCCAGATCATAGGTCAGCTCGCCTCCCCCGTGAGGACCCGTTGCATCCCCCGGCCCTTGGCGAGGGTCTCCTCGTACTCGGCCTCCGGGTCGGAATCGGCCACGATGCCGCCGCCGACCTGGTAGCTGGCGCGATCCCCTTCGACCAGGATGGTCCGGATGGCAATATTAAACCCGCTGGCACCGCCCCGGCTGAGGTAGCCGATGGCGCCGGTATAGAGGCTGCGGCGGTTGGGCTCGAGCTCGTCAATGATCTCCATGGCGCGGATCTTGGGCGCGCCGGTGATGGAGCCGCCGGGGAAGACCGCGCGGAGAATGTCGTCCGGGCCGGCGTCCGGTCGCAGCCGCCCCTCGACCGTGGCCACCAGGTGGTGCACCTGGGCGAACGACTCGACCCGGACCGGATCGCTGACCCGGACCGAGCCATAACGGCAGACGCGGCCCAGGTCGTTGCGCTCCAGGTCCACGATCATGGTCAGCTCGGCGCGGTCCTTGGGCGCGGCCATCAATTCCGCGGCCAGCCGCGCATCCTCCGCGGCGTCCCTCCCCCGCGGCCGGGTCCCCTTGATCGGCCGGGTCACGATCCGGTCGCCCCGGGTCTGGTAGAACCACTCCGGACTGGCCGAGACGACGGCCAGCTCACCCCACCGAAGGAACGCCGCGAAGGGCGCGGGGCTGTGCTGCTTGAGGCGCAGGTACAGCTCCAGCGGATCGTACCGGCCACGGGCCGTGAAGCGTTGCGACAGGTTGACCTGGTAGACGTCTCCGGCCGCGATGTATTCCCGCACGCGGCCGACCGCCTCCAGGTACGTGGCGCGGTCCAACGAGCTGACCAGCCGTGCCGGTTCCCGCGGGTGGACGGCCTCCGGGCGAGCCGACTCGAGCTGCCGTTCAATCCGCTCCTTCCAGGAGTGGCACGTCCGCTCGGCCATCGCGCGATCGCGGCCGGGGACAATCCAGGACCAGACTTGAACACGGCCCGAGCGATGGTCGACTGTGACCGCCGTGTGGTAGAAAGCCAGGCGGATGTCGGGCATCCGCGAGTCGCGATCCCGGCGCCGGGGCAGGTGTTCGAGCTGAGGGGCGAAATCATAGCCGATGGTGCCGATGAAGCCCCCCTGAAACGGCGGGAGATCGGGATCGGGCGACTCCGTGGTCTCGGCCAGGCCCAGGCGACGTGTGAGCCAGCCCAGCTTCCCCAGCACGTTTCCCTCACCCTGCTGGGCGACTCCGTAATCCCCGAGCCACCAACGGTTGTCCGTCGCTTCGAAGATCAACCCGGGCATCGCCGTCAGGATGCTCCAACGGCCGGCGGCGCCGAAGCCGGGAGCACTTTCCAGCAGCGCCGGCTGATGCCAGGACCCGATCACCGCCGCCAGCCGATCGGCCGGCACGTCCAGGACCTGCTGCACGACATCGCGGCCGAGGATGGTCGACACAACGTACCTCGTTCGGAAGCGGCGGGCGGCGCCTCACCAATCCTTCAACCTTCATCTTCATCAATCGCCCGAATCGCTTCAACACGCCGGCGCAACGCCCCGCCATGCGCTGGTCGTTGCTCGGGTCGAGCGCGCGCCCTCAATTGGGACCACGCCCCGGGGCAAGCCCGGTCCAGAACCCAGAGTGGTGATCGCCGGACCGAGCCGGCTGCTACCCAAGGGATCGGCATCCCCGGTCTTCCTGGAGGCGGCGGCTCTGTCCGGCGATGTCCACTTTACCGGATCTGGTGCGCATTCCGGTCGTGCGAGCGAGAGGCCCTGGCGGCGACGCCGCGCTCAGACCAGGCACTCTTCACCCCAATCCCTTGTGCAACACGAACATCCGCGCCCGAGGCGTCGGGCGCGCGGCCGTGATGTCCCCGAGGGTTCTCATGGCCCGGCGCAGCGGGGCCTGGCTGGGATCCCCCCGGAGGTGGTCATCATCGACCGGCTGTCGGGGCGGTCTCGTTGCGTGTGGTCAACGTTCCGACTTCCCTCCCGGGCCGGAAGTCCTATAATTCTTGCGGATCACCGGATCCGCGCAGCTCGAGTCGATGGGGGGCGAGGGCGATGCAGGTCGTGGCTCCATTTCCCAGGCCGGCCCCCGCAGCAGATTCCGTTGATTGCGTACCAGGGAATCGGAGTGTTCCTTTCGCGGATGGCACGATCCTTGCCGCAGCAGGAAGCGTAGAAGGGATAGTCAGAGATGAGGCGAGTCACGTTGCGGCGGGGACCCCGCTGCGTGACAGGGCTGAGTAGGCCATGCGAAATACGAAATCGAGAGCTCGCGATCAGCGCTGGCGGACGTGGACCGGCTGGCTGACCAGTCATCGTACGTCCCCGGTACCCATGCCGGAACGCATCGCCGCCGAGGGCACCGGAGAGCCCGCTGCGTTGCGGGCGGTCGCGCCCGGACAACATCCGGTGACACGTGATGATCTCAAGACACAGATCCACACCACCGCCTTGGCGTTCCGGGGCTACGACCTGACCAACCTCGGCCGGGGACCGGAGCTGCTGGAGCATCGGGTCTTCGGGCCGGTCGTCCGGTCCTTCCTGGACCGGGCGTCGGTGGTCTGCGGCGAGGTCCTCAAGGCGCCGGTCGACTTGACGGCCCGGATGCTGGCGCGTGCGCCCTCCACGCTCGGGACCTTCGTCGAGGATACGGCCACCATCGTGGCCATGGAGCTGGCCCAGATCCAGTTGCTCGAGCAGGTCTTCGAGGTGCCGATCCACGACGCGCCGTTGAGCTTTGGCCACAGTATCGGCGAGCTGTCGGCCCTGGTGCTGGGCGGGGTCTTCGAGATGGAGCAGCTCCTGCCGATCCCCCTGGCGCTGGCCCACGATTGCGCCGACCTGGCCGCCGATACCACCCTGGGGATCCTCTCCAGCCCCAGCGGCGTGCTCGAGGCCGAGCAGGTGCAAAAGCTCTGCGCCCTGATCAGCAGCCGGGGCCATGGGCTGATCGGGCCCTCGACCTATCTGTCTCCTTACCAGGTGTTGCTCCTGGGCCAGGGCGACACGCTCGACCTGCTGGAGACGGAGATGCGGCAATACCTGCCGGCGGCGGTGACCCTCCGGCGGAGGGCCAATCATTGGCCGCCCCTGCATACGCCCCTGGTCTGGGAACGGAGCGTTCCCAACCGCGCCGCCGTGGCGCTCTATCACACCGGCGGAGGTCACAGTAAGCCGAAACCGGACGTGATCTCCTGCACCACCGGTGAGGCCAACTACGACGAGTGGAACAGCCGGGAGATCCTCAGGGATTGGACCGATCATCCCCAGCGGCTCTGGGATGTGATTGAGCACACACTGGCGTCGGGGGTCGAGCTGGTGATCCACGTCGGGCCCGAGCCGCGGCTGATCCCGACGGCGTTTGACCGGCTCAGCGGCAAGATCATGAGGCAGCTCAAGAGCCGGCACCTCGACCGCCTGGGACGCCGGGTGCTGCCGAGCATCAGCCGCAACCACTGGCTGGCCCGCAAGCTCCCGCTCAATGCGGTGCTGTTCCGCGCTCCCTTTGTCAATCACCTGATCCTGGAGGATTGGCTGCTGGAGCAGGACGTCGAGTCGACGCGTGTGCGGGTCGGCTCGCCCGAGGAGGCCGACGCCCCGATGGTGGAAGACTCCACGCCCGTGGAGGCCGGCGCCCCGATCGGGGAAGACTCCCCCGCGGTCCTCGGTCCGTAGTCGTCCCAGGACCAAGGACCAAGAGGCCCGTTCCCGTCCGGGCGTGCTTGGCGCATAATAGGGCCCGGGACGTGCGCCCCAGTTGGTGGAGCGGAGCCGAGGCGGAGCGCCTGGCCTGTGGGCGTCACCGCGTTCCGAGTCCCGGAGGGCCAGGCTGCCGATCGAATCGAATCGGTCGGGTGCCACCTTGCCGGACTCTTCCCAAGACCTCTTCATTCGCTGCGTGGGCGCAGCGCCGAGGTTGGACGATGGATACCCAAGTGCGGGAGCCCGAGACCCAGACGTTCGTCGAGACCGCGCTGAAGCTCAGCGGCAAGAGCGAGGAAGAGGCGCGGACGACCGGCACGCTCGACCGCGCCGACGACCAGGTGGAAGCCCTCTTCGCCGCGCGGTACCAGACGGTCAAGAGTCCGATCCATCGCGCGGTCTGGGACGATCAGTTCCCGACCGACCTGTTCGCGCCCGAGCCGCCGCGGCCTTCGGCCGAGGTGGACCGGACGATGCGTGAGTCGCTGGATGTCGCGCGGCGACACCGCGACGCCGGCACCCTCTTCGGGCCCGATGGCAAGGTGACCGAGGCCGTGCTGGGGGACCTGGCCGCGGCCGGATACTGGGGGCTGCTCATCGATCCGCAGTACGGCGGCCGAGGCGCCTCGTTCGCGTCGTTTTCTCGCTTCCTCACCCAGATGTCCACGATCGAGCCGAACCTGGCCGGGCTGGCCTCGGTCCATGGGTGCATCGGCGCCGTGGATCCGTTGCGGACCTTCGGAACTGCGGAGCAGAAAGCCGAGTATCTCCCGTTGCTGGCCAGCGGCCGGCGGCTCTCGGCCTTCGCCCTGACCGAGCCGTGCGCCGGCTCGGACCTGACCGCCTTGCGGACACGGGCCGAGCTCGACGGCGACCATTACGTCGTCAACGGCGAGAAGCTGTTCATCACCAATGCCGTCCCCGGTCGCACGATCGGCCTGGTGTGCCTGATCGAGAATCGACCGGCCGTGTTGATCGTCGACTTGCCCGACCACGAGGACGAACACTTCCAGATGGTCCACTACGGGCTGCTGGCCTTGCGGCATCTGCACAACCATGGCCTGAGGTTCCGCGATTTCCGCGTGCCCCGCGCCAACCTGCTCCGCCCCGCGCAGGGAGACGGCCTGACGATCGCGTACCACGGTTTGAACCTGGGCCGGGTCTCCCTGTGCGCGACCGCCGCCGGCGCCATGCGGGTGATGCTGGCCAACATGCTCCCCTGGGCTCACTTCCGCCGGACCTATGGCGCGGCGATTGTCGCGCGGGAGCTGGTCCAGCGGCGGATCGGCCGGCTGGCCGCGCTGGTGACCGGTTGCGACGCCCTGGTTGCCTGGTGCTCCTGGCTGCTGGATCAGGGGTTCCGCGGCGAGATGGAGTGCATCATCGCCAAGATCTTCGGCAGCGAGGCCCAGAAGGAGGCGGCCATCGAGCTGTTCATGAAGACCCACGGCGGTCGGGCGTTCCTCCGCGGGCACCTCTTCGGTGAGAATGTCCATGAGTACCTGGCGCCGTGCATCTACGAGGGCGAGGGCGAGATGCTGGGCATGGCGTTCTTGAAGTCGCTGATCAAGGAGCACGGCAAGACCTATTTCGAGCCGATCGGCCGGGCGATCCACGCGGCCGGCCTCCACCGGCCCAATCCGCTCAACCCGGCACATGCCTGGGCGCTGCGCCACGAGCTGGTGCCGTACGCCAAGTGGTGGTTGGGCGCAGCCATCCGCCCGCGTCACCGCCCCGCGTTACCGCCGCTGCCACCGCGCCTGGCGGCCCACGCCCGGTTCGCCGCGGCGGGCCTCCAGCGCAGCCGGTTGACGATCAGCGATGTCATGATCAAGCATCAGCTCCGCCTGCCCGATCGCCAGTGCCGCATCGCCGAGCTCTCGCAGCGGATCCAGGACCTCGTTGTGATCCTGGCGACCAGCCTGTGGGCCGGCCGGCAGTCGAGTGAGGTCGTCCAGAGCGCGGCCGACATCCTCTGCCAGGACCTCACCCGCCGCCTCACTGGCCAGCAGCCCACCGACGGCTACTTCCGGGCCGTCACCAAGCTCGGCGCGACCATCGCCGAAGGCGGCTTCGAGGCGATTGCCGGCGTCCAGCCCGAGGAGATCCTGATGCCCTATCAGCCCTGACGGAGGTCAGGCTTTCAGCCTGAGATCAGGCTGAATCCGCCTGAAGATTTCACCGCGGAGACCGCGGAGATCGCAGACATCCAGACCGAGAACGATCAACCATTCTTGGTCGTCTGTCGCTGCCTTCCTCTCCGTGATCTCCGCGGTCTCTGCGGTGAATCTCCATTCAACTCGGAATCGTGTCAGGCTGGAACGCCTGACCTACAGGAGGAGCCATGCCCAACGCATTCCAACTGGACGAGCTCGATGGCAAGATCGCGCTGGTCACCTTCGACGTGCCGGAGAAGAAGGTGAACACGCTGTCGCAGGGCGTGCTCCGGGAGCTCGCCGGGCTGGTCGGTCAACTGGAGCAGCGGAGCGACCTGCGCGGGCTGCTCTTGCGCAGCAGCAAACCAGGACAGTTCATCGCGGGGGCCGATCTCAACGATCTGGCGGCCCTGTCCTCCATCACGAAAGAGCAGGCGGTCGGGGCTCTCAGCGCCGGCCACGCCCTGTTCAGCCGGCTCAGCCGGCTGCCGTTCCCGACCGTGGCCTTGATCGACGGCAACTGCCTGGGCGGTGGGACCGAGCTGGCGCTGTCGATGGACGACCGCCTGGTCGCGGCGACGCCGCAGACGCAGGTCGGCCTTCCGGAGGTCAAGATCGGCCTGATTCCCGGCTGGGGCGGGACGCAGCGTCTCCCCCGGTTGATCGGCCTGAATCCGGCCATCGAGATGATCACCACGGGTGAATCCGTCTCGGCCGACAAGGCGGTTGCCCTGGGTCTGGCGTTCGACGCCGTCCCCGCGGACCGCCTGGTCGAGGAAGGAACCCGTCGGATCGAATACCTCCAGCAGAGTGGCGAGTGGAAAGAGCGGCGGCAGCAGCTCGCACAACCGCTCGGGCTGGACCAGGATGAGCTGATGTTCGCCTTCGCGGTCGCCGAAGGGCTGATCAAGTCCAAAACCAAGGGGCAGTACCCGGCGCCCCTGACCGCGCTGAAGGCGATCCGGGAGGGTTGCAACCTGCCCCTGGAGGAGGGCCTGAAAGCCGAGCAAAGAGCCGTGGGCGAGCTGTTCGGCTCGCCGATCCTGGGCAACCTGATCGCCATCTTCTTCATGAAGAATCGGCTGGCGCGCGACCCGGGCGTGAGCGACCCGCACGTGACGCCGCGGGCCGTCAATCGGGTCGGCGTGCTCGGGGCGGGGCTGATGGGCGCCGGCATCGCCGCGGCCCATGCGCGCTCGGGCATCCGCACGGCCATGGTCGACGTGGACGATGCCCGGATCAAGGATGGCCTCCAGCGCGCCTCCGATGTCGTCATGAGCCGGATCAAGATCGGCCGGGCGACGCCCCAGGACCTGGCCAACATGCTCGCCTTGCTCAGCACCTCCACCACCGAGGCGATCTTCGCCGAATCCGACGTGGTCGTCGAGGCGGTCACCGAGAATCCGGCGATCAAGACCGAGGCCTACCGGAAGCTCGCCACCGTGCTCCGCGACGACGCCATCCTCGCCAGCAACACGTCGACGATCTCGATCACCAAGCTGGCCCAGGCTGCACCGCACCCCGATCGGTTCGTGGGGATGCACTTCTTCAACCCGGTCGATCGCATGGAGCTGGTCGAGGTCATCCGGGGTGAGAAGACCAGCGATGAGACCATCGCGACGATCGTGGCGCTGGCCAAGCGGATCCGCAAGACGCCGATCGTGGTCCGGGACTGCGCCGGCTTCCTGGTCAACCGGGTGTTGATGCCGTACATGAACGAGGCCCTCCTGCTCTTGCAGGAAGGGGTGTCGATGGAGGCGATCGATCGGGCGGCGACGCGGTTCGGCATGCCAATGGGCCCGCTCACCCTCACCGACCTGGTGGGGCTGGGCACGGCCTGTTACGCCGGCAAGCTGCTGGCCGGTGCCTACCCCGACCGGGTCGTGACCTCACCGATCCTGGAGGAGATGCTCCGGGCCGGCGGCGCGGATCACGCGTCGGCGCTGCGGTTCTGGACTTCCAAGGGCAAACACGCCAAGCCGGAGCCCAACCCGGCCGTCACGGCCATCATCGCCAAGCATCGCACCGGCGACCGCGCGATGGACGAGGCGGAGATCACCGATCGCCTCTTTTTCCCGATGCTCCTGGAGGCAACCCGCGTCCTGGAGGAAGGGATCGTCCGCGAGCCGGGGGATGTCGACATGGGCCTGATCCTCGGGATCGGCTTCCCACCCTTCCGCGGCGGAATCCTCCGCTGGTGCGACACCGTCGGAGCTGCCACCGTTGTCGATCGGCTGGCGCGATTCGTGCCGCTCGGCAAACGCTACGAGCCGACCCAGAGCCTGCTCAAACTGGCGCAGACCGGCGAGACGTTCTATCCGCGGCCCAAGTAAGGAGTCCGCAGGACACAGTACGCCGTAAGAGGAAGATCGGTCTTCTGTTCACCGCGAACTACGTACTGTGTACCGCGTACTGGAATTCCGGAGGAATGACCCCATGAGTCAAGCTGTGATCATTGATGCGGTCCGCACGCCGATCGGGCGGGCGTCGGCCGATAAGGGATACTATCGGGACGTGCGCGCGGACGACCTATCGGCGCACGTGATCGAGGCCCTGGTGAAGCGGACGGGCATCGACCCGGCCCGGATCGAGGACGTCCGCTGGGGCTGCGTGCAGCAGCAGGGTGAGCAAGGCTACGACGTCGCCCGGATCGCCGCGATGATCGCCGGGCTGCCCAAGGAGACGGCGGGCGTGACGATCAACCGCAACTGCGCCTCGAGTCTCCAGGCGATCAACGACGCGGCGATGAGCGTGGCCGCCGGCTGCGAGGACGTGCAGATCGCCGGCGGGGTCGAGCACATGGACCACATCCCGATGACCAAGGATTACAATCCCAGCCCCAAGCTGTTCCGCCGCCACAGCGAGGCGGTGATGAACATGGGGCTGACCGCCGAGTACCTGGCGTTGAAATACCGAATCCCCCGCCCCCGCCAGGACGAGTTCGCGCTGCGGAGCCATCAGTCGGCCGCCGGGGCGACCGACCGCGGCGAGTTCCGCGACGAGATCCTCCCGACCTGGGGCCGTGACGAGGCCGGCCGCAAGGTCCTCCTGACCCAGGATCAGGGTTTCCGGCGCGAGACGACGCTCGAGGCCCTCGCCGCGCTGCCGCCGGCCTTCCAACCCGACGGCGGGACCATCACCGCCGGCAACAGCTCGCAGGTCAGCGTCGGGGCCGCCGCCGTGCTGGTGATGTCGGAGGAGAAAGCCCGGGAGCTGGGCTTGAAGCCGATGGCGAAGGTCCGCGCCATGGCGGTCGCCGGCGTCAACCCCGAGGAGATGGGCATCGGGCCGGTGCCCGCGGTGCAGAAGGCCCTGAAGCGGGCCGGCTTGACTCTTGATCAGATCGAGTGCATCGAGATCAACGAGGCCTTCGCCGTCCAGGTCCTGAGCGTGCTCCAGCTGCTCGGTATCGACGAGAAACGGGTGAATACCCGCGGCGGCGCCATCGCCATCGGTCACCCGCTGGGCGCCACCGGAGCCCGCATCACCACCACGTTGTTGCACCGGATGCGCCACCAGGGCGCCAGGCTCGGCCTGGCGACCTTGTGCGTGGGGCAAGGCCAGGGAGTGGCGACGATCCTCGAGAGCTGCTCGCGGTAGGCACTCCACAATGATCCGCCATCCCTTGGGGCTGCGACTCAACCCCGACCAGCCGGTCCGGGACCAGATTCATGAAGCGGCGCGGCTGGGCGCCAAGGGCGTCGTGCTCGACGCGATTGGCGACCTGGCGCCCCATCGGCTCGGCGAGACCGGCCGGCGCGAGGTGCGGCACATTCTGAGGACCGTCGAACTGTCGCTGATCGCCGTGTCCCTGCCGACGCGTCGGCCGTTCGACACCACGGATCAGCTCGACGAGCGGATCCGCCGGGCCGATTCCGCGTTCGCGATGGCTTACGAGTTGGGGACGACCCTGGTGCTGGCGCGCGTCGGCGCCGTCCCGCCCAAGGACGAGGCCGTGCGGGGCGAGGTCTTCACCACTGCGGTGCGCGAGCTGGGTCGGCGCGCCGATCATCGCGGTGTGCGCCTGGCGATCGAGACCGGCGCCGAACCCGGAGAGACCCTGCGATCGTTCCTCGAAGCGCTCGACGTACCCGCCCTGGGCGCGAGCATCGATCCGGCCAGCTGGCTCCAAGCGGGCATCGATCCCGTCCGCTCGGTGCGCGAATTGGCGGGCTGGGTGGCCCATGCGTATGCCCATGACGCGACCGGGTCCGCCGGAGTCGCCGCAATCAATCCACGGGGGTTCGGTTTCCCCCCAGGTGCGCTCGACTGGGAAGAATACCTCGGCGCGTTTGAGGAGGTCGGCTATCACGGCTTCCTGACCGTCTGGCCCCCGCCAGGCCGCTCTGCCGCAGCCTCCTTCACCGCGGTCGCTGAGCGGCTCAAACCGAGCTAAGGGAGAGGGCCGGACCAAGCCTTCGGATGACAATTAACCCCACGGCTCCAGGGAGTCGTGGGACGGGCCACCGAGCTGGGGCGTTCTGCGACCTGGAGGAGCATCGCCCCGGCCTGGTCCGTCACATGCGTCCGACGCGAGCAACCTCGACGACGCGGTCGCCCTCGTCTACCGAGAAGAGGATTCGCAGCGGGGGCGCGAAGAATGCGCGCAACCCCTCGCTGATCTCCACACCTTTGCCAGCCGCATCCTGGGAAAGCTCGACGTCGATGACGTGCGCTGCCGCGGTCACCGCGTTGCGATTTCGCGCGTTCCTCCAAATCTCGGCCGGCTCATTTTGCGCGCTCTCGATCCAAACCACCGTGTACCGGGTCATTTCTGCTCCAGGGATCGCAGGTGGTCGAGAACTTCCCGGGTTGTAGAGCGCGGTTCGCCGGAGGCCAGCCGTTGCTTGGCGATGGCCAGATCCTCGTCGGTGAACCCAGGTGCGACGTACCCGAGATGCCGGCCCCGAGGGTCACGGATCTCGACACCTTCGGTGGCTTCGGAAATGAGCCTGGCCTGCTGGTCATCAACGACAATGTGTTGCATGAATCCGTCTCCCGGGCACGCCTCCCACGATCCCGCATTCTTGATCGCCGGTTGGCATCCGCATGAACTCATTGTGGCCTTGAGTCACTCGTTCGGCAACCCCGAAGGACCGCGCGCTGGGCATTCAGGCGTTGCCAGGGAGCCGAGCCTGGTTTCCTGTCTGATCGAGCCGTCTGGAAAGGGGTCTGCCTCGGCTATTCTGGGCCGGTCCCGACCAAGGAACGGGCTGCCCGGTCGAGGACCTCGTAGTCGAACCAGTTCCCATCGAAGAGGGGGCGGTCGGACTTGCGAACCTCGGCGCGATGGCGTTCCAGGCGGTCGCGGGCCTCGGCCAGGTCGTGTCGCGCTTCCTCGGCTCGTCCCAGGCGGTGATGGATCATCGCCCGCAGGGGCCAGCCGCGCCAGGCTCCTACGGAATCCGGCTTCATCGATTCCTCCAGCGCTGTCAAGGCCCGCTCCCATCGCCCCGCGCGGAACAAAGCCAAGGCGACGCCGAGAGTAGGTGGGGATGACGCACGTTGGACAGACGCTCGGGCTTCACGAGCCGGATCAGGCGGTCGGCCTCGGCAGGCGGGCACGGCGCCAGCCCGAGTGTGTGAGCGGCGGAGAGGACCTCCGAATCGTGGGGGTCCTTCTCGACGGCGTCGAGCAGCCGCGTGCAGAGCCAGCGGAAGGCTGGGCGGTCTCCCCCGATCAAGTAGGCACGCGCGCACCAGGGCCAGGCCCCTCCCTGGTCGGGTTCGCCGCCGGCAAGCCAGCGATCGAAGTCCGCTCGAGAACTTTTCGCATCGCCGAGCTGGATGGCCAGTTGGCCCCTCCGGCGCAAGGACGAGGAATCGGGGGGCTCCCGGCCGCGCAACAGGTTGAAGTGGAACGAGGCGGCGTCGGCCTGGTCGCCCGCGACGGCCGCCTCCGCCTCATCGAGATGCCAGGCGAAAACCCGGCCGAGGGCCGCGGCCCGGCGGTCGGCCGGCTCGACCGAGGTCTCCGAGCCGTTCCAGATGCTGATGCTCCCATCCCAGTTGAGCGACGCCAGGAGGCCGCCGTCCGGACTCCACGACAGTTGCGGGTTGTAGCCGCCGTCGAAGGGCCGCGGCGGCGCACCGCGCAGGATCAAGATCTCGCGTCCGTCCCCAAGATCCCACATCCGCACGATCGAGCGATCCGCCCCCGCCAGCGTGCGACCATCGGGGCTGAAGGCCAGGCGGAAGACCGGCGAGGAGGGCACCTTGGTCTGCCAGAGCCTTGAGCCGCCGTCGACCGCACGCATCTCCAGGTCGCCTCCCCGATCTCCAAGGGCGAGCGTCCCACCGTCGCGACTGAACCCGAGGCAGTACAGGACCGACGGCCCGAGGTGCGCGTTCCAGAGCTCGCGGCCGCCCGGGACTTCGCAGACCCTCACCATGGTCCGGGGGTGACCGGTGGGCTCCGCCGTCGCGGGGTCGACGGCCGCGTCCTCGTAGTCGTCGAAGGCCACGCGACGGCCGTCGGGACCGAGGGCGACCCGGCCCTGGATGAATTGGGTCGGCCCGCGGGCCGGCGCGGCCCGTGAAGGCGACGGCGCCGGTCGCCACGTCCCAGACCTTCACGTCGCGGGTGCGCTGATTGACCTCGTGCTGCCGGGTGACTCCTGCCGCGGCGACCCGGCTGCCGTCACGGCTCCAGGCGAGAGAGGTGGCGGGTGTCTCGAGGCCCCTGGGCGTCACCAGCTCCTGGCCCGTGTCCGCATCCGAGTGTTTGATCAGCGATGGTTCCGTGCCGACGGTCGCCAGCCGGTGCGCGTCGGCCGAGAACGCGGCGAGGGCCGCCGGGGTCAAGTACTTCCCCGTAAGGTCAACGCGACTCCCCACCTGGGACTGCCCGCTCTCGATCTCGCGCCGCTGAATCCGGCCAGTCTCCGTCACGAAGCAGACCTGACGACCCTCCTGGTCGAAGTGGTGCAGCACCACGGCATCCGGCCCGCTGACGGCGAGGACTTGACCGTCGGGCCGATAGGTCACCCGGCCCAAGTCGGCCGGGAACTCGCGGAGCTTCGCCCCGGTCGCGACATCCCAGAACCTCACCGACTTCCCCGAACCACAGGCGAAGACCGTGCCGTCCGGGCTGAAGGTCACCGTGCCTCCCGGGTTCCAGGACCGCAGCACCTTACCTGACGTCGAATCCCAGAATGTGACCCCGGTCGACCCGCTGGCCGCCAGGAAACGGCCGTCCGGGTTGAAAGACAGGCGGGAGGACACGCCCGGGGCGGGAAAGGATTGGAGCTGCCGCTGGGTCGCCGTGTCCCGGACTTCCACCGCATACGTGCCGGCGCCGCCAGGGTCCTTGTAAAGCCAGCCCGGTCCCACGGCAGGGCTTCGGGACCAATCGTCACTGTGAGACGGCGAACCACGGCATGGAAGCGAACTCGTCCTCGGCGGGCTTCCCGACGACTGCATGGAGCCGAGTCCTGCTGGCGGGCGATCCGGCGCCGCCGGCTGCCCGCGACCCGCTCGAGGGACTCTGTCGCTACTACTGGTATCCCCTGGACGCGTACCTCCGCCGTCGGAACTCGGGTACGGATTTCCACAGCGTTCCTCACCCCCGGCTACTGACCGCCGCCCCGGCGGAGCGCTCCGGACCGGCTCGCCTTCGTTCGGAACACTCGCAGTCGGATGCTTCTCCCGCGCCGTGCACCACCTAGCCGCAGCGGTCTTATACAAATTTGAGAACACCCCCCGACATTACGTCACATCACGTCACAGCCTTATGACGCTTGGACTTACGGCACGAAATTCGCCAAAAACACCGGGTCACGCTCGTCACAGCCTTATGGCGCTTGGACTTACGGCACGAAATTCGCCAAAAACACTGGGTCACGCTCGTCCCGGTCTTCTGCCGCTCGAACTTGGCCGCACCGGGGTTGGCAAGCCTTCGTCACTGGGCTGGCGTGGATGGGCGACTCGCAGCAGACGCGGGCATGCATGAGCGTTGCGCCGCCTTGGTCTTCCGTTTTTTCCTGCCCGGCCAGACCCAATCGCCGCCCCGCGGTGTCATGAGATTCCAGACCGTCCAGCCAGCAGGCCCTCCTGACGATGTCGCGTTCGGAGGGCCTCTCTTTTCCAGGCCGCCCGGACCGTCGCGCCGGCCTCGACTCGGAGCGCCTGAACGCGGCCGACTGGGCATCTCGCCCATCGGCTCGACGTCACCAGTGCGCCCGAACGGCGCGCCGCAGGAAGTTCGATAACCCACTCGCTCCGACCTGGCAGGACAGCAGGACCATTGACAATTGTCAGACATTGTTTTACAATTGTCGTCGACGGCCTGGAGCATGTTATGAACTCGACGAAGGAATCGACGCAAATCGCTTAGAATTGGCGACTTGCGACCGAGACATCCTGGCGGGCCCGCGTGCGGCAAGTCGAGAAACGGCAGAGAATTTGGATAAGATTCATAATATGATCCAGGCCATGGGCTCTGGCGAATTCCAGGGCGGGAGCGCCGGCGGGTCAGGAATCACCGCGGATTTCGGATTCCCTTCGGGAGGGATCGGGCCGTGCAATCTCCGGGAGACGTGTGTGTCCCGATCCCGGCGGGCCTCGCGCCATCGAGGCTCGATCCGACCAGGGCCGCGGCGTCGGGTCTGCGCGAGTGTGATCCCCATTTCAGGAGACGGTTCCCATGG
>JAJPJC010000546.1 GCA_021324445.1 Isosphaeraceae bacterium | reverse complement strand
AGGATGCCTCCCGTCACCATCCGGAGAGCCCCCGTCGCGTCAGGCCGGAGAGCGTTTCGGCGGCCGCCGCCACGCCCAAGCTATACGCGAGGTGAGCGGCGAAGCCGCGAAGATGCGTGAGCAGGGGGTATGCCCGGTTCGGAGCACTGAAGCCGAGGGGCGGAGTCATGCCCTCATCGACCAGCAGTGATGTCACGGCCCCGGCGAGCAGCCCGGCCGTTCTTGGTCCCGTCCGTCACGATTGCTTCCCCGTCTCATCGGCGAGCATGGCTTTGTAACCAGCCCGCTCGACCGCATCGAGCAGGGCCTTTGCGTCCGGCGGCGATTGCGGGTCAAAGGCGACAACCGCTTGCCCTTGGGCGTAGCGGACCGAGGCCCGTTTCACCCCCGGCACCCTGGTCAGCTCCTTTTGGATATGGGCCGCACACGCCTCGCAGGTCATGCCCTTGACCGTGAGGGTGATCGTCGGAAGGGCAGTCCCCTGCCTCGCCACCGCTTCGGTCGCGCCGCCGACCAGCACCCCGGCGTAATACGGGAAAAGGGCCACGACGATCACCACCGCCGTCGCCACCCAGAGCATCGCCCGGTTGAACCGCCTGAGCTTCGGGTTCGGCACGGCACAGGCTTGGCCGGGCTCGCACGATTTCTTGCGGAAATAGCTCAGGTAAAAGCCGGTCCCGAGCAGTCCCGCCGCCGCCAGGAGAAAGAACGGCCGCACTCGCTCAAACGCGGTCGAGGCCCCGGCCGCCGACAGCCCGAAGGCCAGGAACAGCAGCGGCAGCCAGCAGCAGGCCGAAGCCACCACCGCCGAGATGACGGAGCCCAGGGCGGCCCATCGCTCGCTTCGTCCCCCGGCCCTTGCCGCCGGCGATGACGCGGACGGCGAGCAGCAGGCATCGCCGGATGGCCGCCCGCTGCCCGTCAACGCTTGCTCGACCAGCGCTCGCGGCGGAATGCCCTTCCCGTCGTAGGTGCGGCAGCAGAATCCGAAATCGGTCCGGCCGCGTGCCGCCGGTTCGATATCCACGCCGTTGACGCGGACGCTCGGAGAGCCGAGGAACCGGAGCCGCTCCGCCTCGTCCGGCCCCTTGACCTCGACCTCTTCGACCGGAGCATCAAGGCCAAGGCCCGACACGGCGTCCTTGACCAGCCCGACCGTCGGCAGATGGTTCGGGCAGTCTTGAAAATAGAGCACCTGTACACGCATGGTGTCGCCCCAAGGATTACCGTCCTCCTCCGATAACCCTCAGTCTACACCTTGCACCTAAGTACAAGGTCAAGGGCGTTTTCTGCGATGCTCCGGGGGTGGGGTGTCCGGGGCGGGCAGCGGGGCATGGCTGAGCCGGTCGATGACCTCGCAATGCCCAGGTCCTGCCGTCTTCCGGCAGGTCGCCAGGGCGGATCTCAGGACCCGCTCGACATGCCGCAGGTCGCTCATCCGCTTTTCGACATCGGTCAGGCGGTTTTCAATGACCTTCTGCACGTCCTCGCATAAATGAGGTTCATCATGGTCGTGACTTACAATCTCCAGTATATTCTCTATCGTGAATCCAATCGCTTGAGCCGCCCGGATGAACCGCAGGCGGTCCAGGTCTTCCCGGCCATAGAGGCGGTAATTCCCCTCGCTCCGGCCCGAGGGTCGGAGCAGGCCCACCCGCTCGTAATATCGCACGGTCGAGGTGGGGACGCCTGCGGCATGGGCCAACCGGCCGATGGTGTAGCGGGATTCCATCCCACGAGCGTACCCTAACCTTGCATGTCAGTTCAACGTTAAACACCGATTGATGTTGAAACCAATCGAGAAGGCCGAGCACAGGCGAACCCGCCCGAAGCGGCGACTCCCAGTGTCCACGTCCGAGAGGTTCAGATCGTCAACGGAATCAAGCCTGGTCTGCTTACGCGCGCCCTGGCTGGTGAACACGTCGGGACAATCATCTACGCAACGCCTACCCGATCGGCTTAAAGGATATTTTTGCAGCAATCTGGGCGGTACCCTTCTTCAGGAAGGGTGGAGACTTCAAAGTTCTCCTTGATCCGGCTGGGAGTCCTCGAGGTGGTCAGGAGGGCCGTCCCGCGCTGGATGGCCCAGGCGAGCAGAACCTGCGCCGGGGTCTTGTTGACTCGCTGGGCGATAGCGGTAATCACAGGATCTTCCAGCAACCTGGGCTCGCTACTATGCCCCAGCGCTGCGAACGCTTGCAACACGATGCCATTCTTTCCGCAATCGTCCAAAAGGTCCCATTGCGGCAGATACGGATGGGATTCGATGTGAACAACTGCAGGCTTGATCCTCCCCGCTTCAAAGATCTCTTTCGCCTGGGCCAGGCTGACGTCGGATAATCCGACGGCCTTGCACCTGCCCTCGTCCACCAGGCCCTCCAACGCCCTCCAGGAATCCAGCAACGTCACCCCTTTGTCATAAATCACATGGCCATTCGCACCCCTCGGGTCTGGCTCGTCTCCAGGTTGGAAGGCAAAGGGCGTGTGGATGAGATAGAGATCGACGTAGTCGAGTTGGAGTTTCTTGAGACTGGCCTCGAAGGCGGGTTTGACGCGTTCCGGACGATGATTGTTATTCCAGAGTTTTGTGGCGATAAACACGTCCTCCCGCTGGATCTTCCCCGCCTTGAACACCTCCTGCATCGCTTCGCCGACTTCCTCTTGACACCGATCGGGAAATCAGAGCCAATTTCGATCGTCTGGTGAGAGCCACCCGAACGGTCGTCGATCCTGGCGTCTCCTTCTGAAGCGCATGTCTAAAGCTGTT
>JAJPJC010000516.1 GCA_021324445.1 Isosphaeraceae bacterium | reverse complement strand
TGCCCCGAGGACTTCGAGCCCGAGGAGCCCGTCCTGCACGCCGAGCCGCTGTTCAACACGGCGGTCGCCGAGCAACTCGGGCTGACGCTCATCGAGCCGCCCGAGGACTTCCTCGTCCGGCTGCCTCGGGAGTATGTGAGGCGGGACGTGCGGCTGCTGACCGCCGCCGAAGCAAGGACGCTTCCCGGCCCGCTGTTCCTCAAGCCGCCCAACCAGAAGACCTTCCCGGCGAAGGTCTACGCCTGCGCTGCGGAGTTGCCCGAGATGCCGGGGGATGACCCGGTTCTGGTCTCCGACCCGGTGGAGTGGGTCGCCGAGTTCCGCTTCTTCATCCGGGCCCGGCAAGTGCGGGCCTGGTCGCCGTACTGGCTGCACGGGGCGCTGGCCCGCAAGGATGACGAGTGGGTCGTCGATCCCGATCTGATGGAGATAACGAGGGGCCTGGTGGACCGACTGCTCGACGAACCTCGTGTGGACGTGCCCGCCGCCCTGGTTCTCGACGCCGGGATAATCCGGGACGTTGGGCCTGCGGTTGTGGAGGCCAATACGGCATCCGGGGCCGGGATCTACGGCTGCAATCCCAGGGAGGTGCTGGAAGTCCTGCGGGCGGCGACGGTCAAGGGCGGCGAGCGAGACGATCGGAGGGCACCATGTTGATGGTCTTTTGCCGTGACCCGCTGGAGCCCTCCAGACCCGACCGGGCATTCGGGGCCGAAGTCGCTGCCATGGAGCGGCTGGGGCTGCCCTACGTCCTCGTTGACCACGACGCCCTGGTCCGAGGCGACGAACCCGATCGAATCGTGCGGCGAATACCGGCCCAGCCGGCGAGTCGCCTGGCTGTTTATCGAGGCTGGATGGTCACGCCACCCCAGTACCGGGTCCTGTACGACGCCCTCATCGCCAGGGGCATCTGGCTGATCAACGAGCCGGATCAATACCGGCACGGCCACCACTTGCCCGAGAACTACCCGGTCATCGAGGGACGGACGCCCCGATCGGTCTGGCTCACGGGCGACCTGGGCATCGACCGGATCATGGACGCCCTGACCCGCTTCGGGGAGGGTGCGGTCATCGTCAAGGACTTCGTGAAGAGCCGGAAGCACGAGTGGAGTGAGGCTTGCTTCATCCCCTCGGCAGCCGATCGACAGGCGGTGGAGCGGATCGTGGGACGATTCCTCGAACTTCAGGGCGAGGACCTCAACGAGGGCCTGGTCTTCCGGGAGTTCGTCGAATTCGAGCCGATCGGCATCCACACCAGGAGCGGGATGCCGCTGACGGAGGAGTACCGTACCTTCTGGCTGGATGGTGTACCGATCGACTGGGCTCCCTGCTGGGACGAGGGCGACGGTCGTGACCTGCGTCCTCCGATCGAGCGATTCTCCGGGGTCGCCGCCGCCGTTCGGAGCCGCTTTTTCACGATGGACTTGGCGAGGCGGCGTGATGGCGAGTGGATGATCGTCGAGGTGGGGGATGGTCAAGTCTCGGGGCTGCCGAGGGAGTCCGACGCCGATCGCTTCTATGAGGCTCTCGCTCGGGCCTGGCCCGAGGGTCCAGCGAGGGAGGCGAGGCGATTAACTTCATGATCAGAAACGCCACGCCGGAGGATCATGCCGAGTGGCTCCGCATGCGGAAGGCGCTGTGGGAGGACTGCCCTGATGACCAGCAGGTCCGGGAGATGGAGGAGATCCTGGCCAGTGACACGGAGGCGGTCTTCTTCGCCGAGCGACCGGGCGGCGGGCTCTGCGGCTTCGTCGAGGCTTCGATCCGATTGATCGTGTTGCCTCACCAGGAAATGTTACCAAGGATCGCCCCCCTTGGGGGGCGGCATGATGCCATCATCTGACCATGAATGCATTCAGCGGGCGGGGAGGCCACCCGAACGATCATTCCCATGATCCTCCCCCGATGCCACTGTCCTCTCCGCACCAACGACGGCCGGTTTCGCAGTTGCTGCCTGCCCATCTAGGCACATATGAACTAGAGACTGAGACATCACGTGACGCCACCCGCGAATTCGCCGCTGTCAGGTGCGGAGTGGCCCATCGCAAAACTGGCCGGGGTGCTCCCGCTGGAGCCGCTCCAGCAACGTCTTGGCGGTCGAGTCGGGATCATCCTGGAGCCACAGCAGGATCTCCGACCAGACCTCCTCCAACGGATCCTTCCGCGTCCGCCGACGGCGCGGCGAGGCGGGCGCGCCCCGGTGGGTCGGTCGGACTTCGCCGGCACGCCACAGCTCGGGGAGCTTGGCGAGAAACGCCTCCAGACTCTCCCGTTCCGGACCATGACCCAGCTCGCCCAAGCCCAGCGCAGCCAGCTCCGCCCGGAGCGCCTCCTGGACGGTGGTTGCGACCGCGGGATGAGCCAGGAGACGTTCCCAAGGGGTCGCGGGCGGGTGATCCTGCTTCTTGACCTTGGCCCCCTCCCGGACCTTCGAGCGAAGCTGGAACGATGGTTGGAAAAAATTCACAGACAAGCGAACGACCTGATCAAGCCGAGCCAGGCACTGACCCGCGACCAAGCCGGAGAACCGCCCGTAGCCCACGAACCGCCGAACGATGGAGCCGTTCTTCTGCTCGATCCAGGCCTGGTCATTCTTCTGGTAGGCTCGTGAGCGTGGGAACTCGATCTTCTCGTGCTGGCAATGGGCTCGAAGCACCTCATTGATGAACGCGCTATCATTATCCGTATCGATTCCGCGGATCGGTACCGGCAACTGACGTCGAACGACCTGGAGTCCCTCGACGACCAGGGACTGCTCCCGAGCCACCAACGGGACCGCCTCGGTCCAGCCCGAACCCACATCGGTTGCAACCAGGCTCCACAAGAAAGTTCCTTGCAGGGAATCACCGCAGTGGGCTACGAAGTCCACCTCCAGGAAACCCGGCCCGGGCTCGTTCCAATCCGCGAAGGTCCGAATCGGGATCTGTCGGCTGGACTCCGTCACCCGCTGACGCTTCCGGCGTCGTCCCGCGGTGCCGCGGATCGGCGCCAACAGGCGGTCAATCGTCGCCGGACTGACCGCGAGGAGGAGTTGACGGACGGTCGGGTCGAGCGTCAGATCGCCGTGCCGTTCCATCGCTGGGATTAGAGTGGGCAAGATCGCTTTGAGCCGTTTCCCACAGATGCGGTCCGCAGCCTCCCAGAGGACGATAATCGCCTCGCGGACCGCCTCGGAATAGATCAACCGAGAAGACGCGTGTGCATCGTGGCGGATGGGGTCGACCCCCGTGAGGAGTCGAATGGCATGCTTGCGAGGGCAGCCGGCGAGTGCAACGAATTCATCCAAAATTCTGGTTTTGTCGAAATTCGATGCATTACAATATAGTTCATATAATGCTTCGAGGAGTTCCTGTTTCGCCAGCTTGCTGATGTGGGTGGACATTCTGCGCCTCCGGATGTTGGTAACATCGTGGTGAGGCAACAGGAATTCTTCGGTAGCAGAACCGGTGAGTCAATGCGAATCCGTGATCACCTTTGAGAAGTCGTCGTACTTCGGCTCTTGCTTGACGCCTTCGAGGATGTAGGGCCGGGGTGCGTAGAACCACTGACGGATCGAGAAGCGGAATACCTCGGGGCCGCTGGCCATTTCAACGGCCTGGTCGGGGGGATAGGGCGTCGGGGGCCGATCGTCACATTCGGCCCAATCCTCTCATCCTCACGCCACACCCTTCCAACAACGCGTTGTTCACGCCCATCGCATGATAGCCCGTACGGCAGCGGACCTAATCAGCCCGCCGTACCTGGGGATAGCGCGCTGGCTCACCCAGCGAAATGAGCGGAGGGCCGGAATCACCCACTGGCGGGCGCCTTCGCCAGAGAGTAACCGCCACTGTGGCAGTTACTCTCAGAATCTTGGGCTGCACCAGGGGCGAGGTCAGCCAAGCTGATTTGGAAATCTGGTGCAGCCAGGAGATCGATTTGTCGTAAGTCAAAGCGGGCGAGGGGATTCGAACCCCTGACGTCCAGCTTGGGAAGCTGGCATTCTACCACTGAATTACGCCCGCAAGTGCTTGTGCCACAAGGGTTTGCGTCGAGCCCTTTGGTTGCCTCTTCCGTGGTTGCCACAATGGTTGCCACAGATTCCGGCCGACGGCATAACTCCCTGGCACGACATGCGTTGCGGCGGCATGGCGGTTGCCACACGCCGCCCCACCTCACACCCGACATTGTAACGGCTCTTCCGCGGCCCGCAAAGCGGGTAGTCCCGCGATTTCTGCATGGACACCTTGGTGGCGCGAGAATCCTCGCGTTCGTCCGGCGAATAACCGGCTGGCGGCGTGGCATCCCCTCCCCCTTGCCGAAAGGAGGTGCGGCCAAGAAGCTTCTCGTTAAGCTTCTCACGCTTCCACCAGCCCGGTGCTTTCCATCGCGCCCAGGTTCCTCATCACGGCGTACCGGGTAGGGCTCTCGGGAGAGCGATCAAAACTCGTGGTATGGCAAGCCGGACCCTGGAAACCCGAGCTGCCCGATTCCAGCCCCGCTCCGGCGGGGTTTTTTCGTGCTTCTCTGCGCGACGGGAGAACCCAATTCTGATCTGGCGTGTCCGTTAGGCGTATGCCGATGGTAGACTGATGTTCCACTGGACCCTCACAGCAGTTCCGGGGATCGAACTCTTTGGGAGACTTGTGATGGCCGCCGGAGCCTTCGGACACATCGACGCCCTCCCCGATGACATCCGTGACGTCTTCATGTGGCTATGTCAAGATGTTGTGTCGCTGCGGCTCAAGTGGGACATGTACCTGGAGCTGTTCGGCAACCCGGCGAAGAGTGCAATCATCGATCAATTGCCGCGGCCGTTCAGCGTGATCGAGGAAGCGCTCCGGACCGCCATGACGATGGCTGTCTGCCGATTGAGCGACCCCCACAAGTCGTGCGGGAAGGAGAATCTGAACTTTCGTGCCCTTGAGGTTTTCTACGGTCAGGACGAGGACTTCAAGCTCCTCATCGCCGACTTCGTGGCGAGCTGCGAGCCGGTGAAGAAGCACCGCGACAAGCTGGTCGCGCACAGCGACAAGGTGGCGCGGCTGACACCTCAGCAGGCGATGATCCCGCAGATCAAGAGGACAGACATCGATGAGATCCTGAAGAAGGCCGAGACAATCCTCAACCATGTCGCCAGGAACTACGGCAACTTCGGCTACGTCTTCGGGCTTCCGGGGGATTCCGGGGCGGTCAGCCTGCTCTACTGGATCGAGAAGGGCCTGGGTACGCGCCGCACTGCCGCGGTCCGAGCGGGCCTATCCGCCGGCAGCATCGAATCTTCGTCTGATTGATCCCGGCGCATGCTGCTCTTCTGGGAGTTCCGCGATGTCGGAAGACTTGTTTTCGGCGCGGCAGGCCGCTCCGGTCGAAGCCAATGGACCAGACCTCTTGCAGTATGACAGCCTTCCCAGGGCCTTCCGCATCCAGATTATTAATCTGTTGAAGGCGACGATTGGGAAGGTCGAGATGGGCAGGCATCTCAATAGCCCGGCCGCAGCAACCTCATATCGATGGTGGAGCGACTTGTACTCGCGATTTATACGAGAAAAAGGCGTCTATTGGCTGACGCCGGGGATCGATAACCCGCTGGTGCAATGCATCCAGTATATCTCTGAGGCTGACACGCCGGATGTGCTGGACTTGATCGAGTTCGCCTTCAAGTTCGTCGATACCGAGATCAGGAACGCTAGTCCCTATGAAAGGATGGATATTTCGGACGCCAATCTCATCCAGCCCGACGCCGCGATCGCCGAGCTCAATCGCAGATTCAGCCAGCATAACCTCGGCTATGAGTTCACGGCCGGCGAGCTCATCAGGATCAACTCGAGGTATATCCATACCGAAGTTCTGCGCCCTGCCTTGCAGCTCCTTCAGGAAGCCGGTACGGATTTCTCCGGGCCCTTGGACGAGTTCCTGAAAGCGCATGAGCATCATCGCCAGGGCAATCTGAAGGATGCCATTAACTGGGCCCTCAAGGCGTTCGAAAGCACGCTCAAAGCGATCTGCACGGCGCGGGGATGGGGTTTCGACCCTCAGAAAGATACGGCGAAACAGTTGCTCGATATCGCCTACGCGCATAACTTCGTGCCCGTCTATCTCCAGCAACACCTAGGCGGGTTGCGTTCCGCGTTGGAAGCCGGGCTCCCGACGATCAGAAACAAGAACTCCGGGCATGGGCAGGGGCCGACGCCCGTCGCCGTGCCCGATTACTACGCCAGGTTCGCCCTGAATCTTGCCGCCGCGAACATCGTATTCCTCATCGAGGCGCACAAGGCGAACCCTTGACGCGGCCCACATCAACGCTGAATCAGGAGTCTTCGATGGACGTCCAAAACCCGACCCTTGCAGACTGGCATCAACTGCTCGACGAATACCAGCATTCCGATGGCTTCGCGCTGCGGGGCAGACTTCGGGCGTTCAGCCTTTCGCTCTACGCATTCGATAAAAACTTCGAAAGCCTTAAGAGCGCAATCGAGGCGATGAAGCCGGACGAGCAGCCGAATGATGATACCGTCTTCGAGTTTGGCGACCGCACGGAGCCAAGCCTGTTCGAAGTCTGCCGCTGTTTGCAGAACTTCGTCTCCGCAGCTATGACGCTGGTGGACCAGTCCAGGGTGCTCTACGAGAAGATGTACGAGCCCAGTGGGAAAGTTCCCCAGTATGCCGCCGAGATCGAAAGTCGCTTCAAGGAAAACCCATTGCACCAGTTCATACAAGGCTTGCGGAACATGACGGTGCATTATCGCCTGCCAGGTGTCAGCTACACGGTGAACCGACAGATCCGAATCGGTGGATCGTCAGTCAGCTATGAAGTGTGTCTGGAGAAGAGCGATCTTGCCCAGTACGACGGCTGGAAGAAGAGCGCCCGGCAATTCATGGACAATTCCCCACCCAAGATAAATCTCGGCAAGGTTACGAGCGATTATCACCATCACGTTGTGGATTTCCATCGCTGGTTCGCTGACAGACAGCGTGAAGCGCACAGGCAAGAGTTGGAGCAGGTGGAGAGGTTGGAATCGCGATTGCGCCAGATGGCCATCGAGATGCGGAACCGTCACAGGGATATGATTGCCGCGAGTCTTAACAAACATTCTAAAGAGCCCATGTCGGCTGATTAGCTCGACCCTCCTGATCTGCCGAGATAATCTCGCCCGCGTGCGCAGAGATGACGCGAACGCGGGCGATCCTCCCCACCAACAATCCCCGGCCTTCCGATACCGGGCCTTCTCCGCCTCCGCCTCGCTGGCGAACGTGACGCGGTTCTTCTCGCTCAATCCCCGCGGCGGTCACACTTACGGGCGTCATAAATAGGCCCGGTGGACGCGACCTCGGGGCAGTCCTTTGCTTTTTCACCCACTCCGCTGCCCGCACGCCTCCCTCACTCCGTATCCCCGGCACTTCGCCGGCGGTTGGCTGACCTGGATGATTTCGACCAGGTCCCGCCGCGCCGCCCGGATCTGGTCGGCGATGGCCAGTACGCGGGCCCGGAGCTGGTCGGTATTCTCGACGCGCTGACGCCGACCGTCGCCCAGCACGACGTATCCGTGCGGTGGCCGGATGCCGGTCTCCTCCTCGATCAGGATGAGATAGACGCCGAGCTGCACCCTGTGGCTGTCGTGGACGCGCCGGCCTGACTTCCACTCCTCCGGGATCGGCAGGCCGCCCTCTTCGACGATGCGGTCCGGCCTTCCCGCCAGCCCATAGCGCGCGGAATAAAGGTTGCGGCCGTCCAGGTCGAGTGTGCGGGCGCCCGTGAGGCCGCGGCGGCGTCGCATCGAGTGGCCGGAGACGATCAGCAGCAGGCCGACGGCCAGTACGGCGGCCGCGATGCCGCCGACCCACGGCAGCGGAACGCCAGCGCTCAGAAGGTCACGCATAGAAGCCCCAGCACGATCAACGCGGCGGCGACCAGCCACCAGCCAAGAGCGATGGAGCCGCCCGCGACGCGTTCAGCGGTCGCCTTCTCGCCGTGGTGGGCCGTTCCGGCTTCCCGGACGGGCTAGTTGGCCGATGGAGCGCCGATTTGAGCGAGGCGCCAGGCCTCCGGGCAGAAGCCGAACTCGGCGATCTCGCTGGCGGTCACGGTTTCGGGTGGCTTGACACCGATCGGGAAATCAGAGCCAATTTCGATCGTCTGGTGAGAGCCACCCGAACGGTCGTCGATCCTGGCGTCTCCTTCTGAAGCGCATGTCTAAAGCTGTT
>JAJPJC010000185.1 GCA_021324445.1 Isosphaeraceae bacterium | reverse complement strand
CCGCCTGGGCCTCGCGCGACATGGCGTCCTGCAACGACTCGGGGATGATCACGTCGCGCATCTCGACGGACTGGACCGTGACGCCCCAGGGGTTGGACCGCTCGTCGATCAGCTCCTGGAGCTGTGCCTCGATCTGCTCGCGGCCGCGGAGCAGGATCGTCAGCGGCGTCCGGCCGATGATGTCGCGCAGCGCCGTCTGCGCCGCCCAACTGACCGCGACCTTGTAATCCTGGACCTCCAGCGCCGCCTTCTCGGGGTCGTAGACCATCCAGAACAGCACCGCGTCGACGTTCACCGGCACTGTGTCCGAGGTGAGCGTCTGCTCCGCGGCGAAACCGGTGGTGATGATCCGCTGATCGATCCAGGACGAGACCTTGTCGATGCCGGGGATGATCCAGAACAGCCCCGGCCCGCGCAGACCCGTGTATTTCCCCAGCCGCAGGACGACCGCCCGCTCCCACTGCTGCGCGATCTGGGGCGACATCGCCGCGACCCATCCCTGGGTCCACCCCGCGGCGATCGCCCACCGGTTGTTGTGCCACCCCGCGGCGACCCCGAATCCCAGGCCGACGCCCGCGATCAGCAGGAGGTACGAGATGATGTTCAACCGCGTCAGGCCGACTCGACCGCGAGATCCCTTCAGACCCTCGGCGATTCTTGACAGGCTAGCCATCGGATTGCCCCCGTTTCCGGTCGATCCCGCGCACTTTCAGGAAGCTGATCGCTTCCTCCGCCGAGAACCCCAGCGCGGCGGCGCCGGCCAGGAAGCGATCCGCCAGCTCCCCGAGCAGCCGCTCGCGATCCGGCGGGGAAGGGTTGCGAGCCCCGCCCGGCCGGATGAACGTCCCCACCCCTCGCCGCGTCTCGAGCACGCCGGAGCGCTCCAGCTCGGCGTAGACCTTGGCCACCGTGTTCGCGTTGATCTTCAGGTCCACCGCGAGCCGCCGCACCGTCGGCAGCCTGTCCCCCGCGTTCAGCCGCCCCGTCGCGATCGCCACCCGGATCGCCCGCTCGAGCTGGGCGTACAACGGCGTCGGGTCGTCCCCGTCGATCGCCAACAGGGCTTGCGAGCAATCCTGTGTCCTCGGTCCGACCGGCATGGCCATGTCCGAATCCAGCGCGCAGGAGAGGACCGACCCGGCGCGCAGCGCGACCGCGGGCCGAACCGGTCGGATCACGGTCTCGTCTCCGACAAGGCGAGGGCGATGAAATTCGGGAGCATCGCCGTCAGCTCGCTGGAGAACATCCCGGAATCAACCGGTTCGATTCGTCCGACGACGGGTCGGAAGCGCGGCGGATCGGTCACCACGAGGTCCGAGACCAGCGAGTGACAGGCCCGGAGTGTCGTCGATCCCTCGCAAGTGGTCAAGCGAATCATGCTGCGGTGCTCGAGGGCGGGTTGCCCTCGGAACGTGCCGACCCGGAGTCGCACGGCGAGGGCCAGGTCCGCGCGCGTCTCCTGGAGGATCTGTGCCTCGGCCGCCGTCCGTGCATGGACGCTCCCTCGCAGGACGCGCTGGCCAAACGCTCGATCATCCAGAAAGCCCGGCTGACCCAGGGCGCCACGGAGGCTCCCTTCCAATACGCACAGACCGGGCGCCGCGACCGTCCGCGTGTGCAAGACGGTTCCCGTATCACTCCCCAACATGTTGAGGAACAGCAGTGGCGACGACCCGACCACGGATCTCTTGCGCAACTCGGCATACCCGGGACTCGCGTGCAGCTCGTCCTGTGAGACCAGTCCCAGACCCCGTCGGCGGAGGTCCTCGAGGAAGGTCGTGTAGAGCTTGGAGGCCAAGGCTCGCTGTTCCTCCTCCTCCATCCGGCTGGATCTCCGCCCGATCCCGATCGCATTGATCGCCATATGCACCGGATTGATCGAGATCATGGGGCCCTTGACCATCGGTTGGCGCGGGATGGGCAGTTGGAACTGGTAATCCACGAACTCGACGTCGAACTCCGTCACGACGACGCGCCGTCCCTGGCTGAGGGCGACCCGCGGCTCCAGGTCACCGGATCGCTTCCAGCAGTCGGCCGGCAGCCCAGCCTCGCCGACCTGCGCGGGCGCCCCGGGGGGCACCGTCGCCGTCGGAGGAGTCCCCATCATCTCCGCGGCGCGTCGTGGCGGGCTGAAACAGCCCGACACGAAGGCGAGGACCAGGAGGGACGCCGCACGGCCCCATCGGCGGCGCCATCGGACCCCGACCCAGTTGCCCGAACGGGCTCGAACGAGTCGGATGGTGGCGCCTGAAGGATCCCCAAAGACCCTGTGCCGGTCGCTTTTATTCATGATGACCTCCATGCATTTATGAGTCATCCTGACGATCTGAGCGGGTGGCGGTCTCGACAGCCGGGAAACCGGCTCTCGGGCAGGTGGAGGCAGGCTCCTTGTGCCGCAATTTTCACTCTAACAAGGAGTTGTGCTGAGCGACTCGGCTCCTCCGAGAACGGTTTCCCCGACATCTCCTCGCGATACGGCATTACGGAAGGATCGGACAGAAGCCGATTCTTTTGTTCGTTTGTTCTATTGTAATAGTACAGAGCTATCGGCTCACCGCGCGAGGTTTCGCCAGGATTCTCGTGGACCTTCTGGCTGGCGCGAGGTTTGGGCGCTCGGCGAGTGGGAGCCCGCGCCGGGATCCGCCCGCGCGGCGGATTCGCAAGCCGTGATGTGACGTAAGTCCAAGCGCCGTAAGGCTGTGACGAGCGTGACGTAATTTTTTCCTCGGGTTTCGTGTCGTAAGTCTAAGCGGCGTAAGGCTGTGACGTGATATGACGCATCTTGCGGGGGGGGTTCTCAAATTAGTACAAGCTGGTCGCGGCCGGGTCGTGCACCCCAGAGCGGGGGGTCTTGAGGCGGTGATCGCACCCGTTCTCCCCCGGGATCCGGAGAGAACGGATTCGCGCGATCGCCTCGGTGGCCCGTCTCAGGCACGCTCTCAGGTGGACCGAGTCGGGTCCCGCCTGGGGCGAGTTCGTATTGAGGGTAGTCTGACGAGTCTCATGAGTGTAGATTTGCAGAAGCGGTCGGTGCACAGGCTCAGGGTCATCCTAAAGCTCGTTCTCGCATCGTGGGGCTGGTCGGCAGGAGGCTGGGACTGCTGGCGCAGTGGAGAAGATTCGTGATCAGACCGCACTCCGGGGAGATCAGATGTCCATCCAGGTCATCGGCGCCGGCCTCGGCCGGACGGGGACCCTCTCGCTCAAGGCCGCGCTGGAGGAGCTGGGGTTCGCCAGGTGTTACCACCCGCTCGAAGTGTTCGCGAGCATGGACCAGGCGCGGACCTGGGAAGCCGCCTCGCGCGGCGAGCCGGTCGATTGGGACCGGATCTTCGACGGCTACCGGGCGACCGTCGATTTGCCCGGTTGCGTGTTCTATCGCGAGCTGCTCGCGAGGTACCCCGAGGCGAAGATCATCCTCACGGTGCGCGATCCCGAGCGCTGGTATGACAGCGTGCGCCAGACCATCCACCTCCTCGGCAACACGTTCCCAAAGTGGACCGTCCTGCTGCTGACTCCCCAGATGCGCGTCTTCCAACGGATGCTCGACCGGCTTGGGGACCGGATGTTCCTGGGCCGGTTCGAGGACCGGGCCTTCGCCATCGACGTCTTCAACCGGCACAACGAGCAGGTGCGCCGGGACGTGCCCGCGGACCGCCTCCTGGTCTATGAGATCAGCCAGGGCTGGGGCCCGCTCTGCGCGTTCCTCGGGGTGCCCGTCCCCGAGGGGAAGCCGTTCCCGCACCTCAACGACGCCGCCGCGTTCCGCGCCAAGATCCACCGCGATGCCCTCGTCCTGCGGACCATCGGCTATGCCGGCCTCGGCGTGGCTGCGCTGGTGCTGATCCTCCTCGCGGTGGTGGCGATCCGGCTCTGGTCCTGAGCCCAAGGGACCCATTTCAACGATCGGATGGCGTCGGGTGGACATCGCTCACCGGGCGGGGCCTCAAGTCTGTGGGAGATGCCCACCCGACGGGATCGCAGCCGCCCGCGGCTGCCTTTTGCCAGCGAACAACCTATTCCGGGCCGGCTCCAGCTCCATTCTCGACAGGCTTCAGGGCCTGCCGTCGTGGACGCTGAGGATGCGCCGGCGGAGTGAGGCGATCCACTCCTGACCCTTGATCGGAGCGCGGGTGGCCAGCGCGGCGTCGATCTGGGCGGTGGGCGGAGTGCCGGCGCGCTCGCGTTCGAGTCCCTGTTCGGCGAGCTTCTTGGCCGCGCCGTCCCAGTCGCCGCTGGCCAGGCCCTCGGCCATCGCCGAGAAGTACCAGACCCGGGCGTCCTTGGGTTGTGCCAGTTGCAGCCGCTGGAAGATCTCGCGGGCCCCAGCCGCCTGGCCCCGTTCCAGCAGGCTGATGCCCAGCTCCATCGTCGGGCTTTCCCCGGCGTCACTGCCGCGCCCGGTGCCCAGCACGCCGGTACCGCCCGGGAGAGGCGGACCCCCGGGCGAGCCGTCCGGCATCGCGTCGATCCGCGACCGGAGGATCTTGAGATCCTCCCGCAAGGTCTCGACTCGGTTCTCGAGATGCCGGAACCGGGCCGGCAGCGCGGAGACTTCGTCCATCTCCCGGGCCAGCTCCGCGATCTTGATCTGAAGCGTGTGCAGCACTGGTGGTGTCTCGTCCTTGGGCCGGGTCATGCGGTCGACCCGCTCGCCCAGGCGATCGATTCGCTGCATGAGGTCCAGGATCTGCTTCTTCAAGGTCTCCGCGTCCTCGGCCGAGCTGAAGCCGGGGATCGACGAGGAGGTCGACGCCTGGGCGTTCGACTCCTTGCCTGAATCCTTGTTCGAACCCCCACCCGACTTCGTCTTCGAGCTCGCTTCCTTCTGGGATCTCGATCCGCTCTTGGACTGGGATGAGGAGGACTCGTCGGACTTCGATCCGAAGAAATACGAGTAGCCCATCGCTCCGATCGCGCCGCCGATCACGGCGACCGCGGCCGTGATCAGGAGGTTCTTCATCATCGACGGCTGCGGTTTTGGCCGCGGCTCGTCTTGCCGCTGATCCCGGTGGTCCTCGTCTCGGCTTCGGTCCTGGGGATTCTGGTCCCGCCGCCGGCCTGGCTCTCGAGTTCCGCCCTGGTCCCGAGAGCCGCCTTTGCCGTGGCCCTGCTGCGGATCGCGATGGCCTCGGGACCCGCTCTTGTCGTGGGGCGGCTCTTCGATGACGACCGTCCGGACGCCCGCGACACACAGGAGGCTCGGTTCGCTCACCTGGGTGGTCTCCACGGCGACCGTGGTATCCGCGTGCTGCTTCCAGTCCGTTTGGTGATCCACGAGTGACTCAATGATCGGGTCGGTCGTGGTGATGGTGATCGGCCGGTCCGGCTCGGAATCCTCATCGGCTCGGGGTGCGGGATCGTCGTGTGCCATGGGCGAGAGCCTCTTCCGGGAGGATGCCCGGTCTCGGCCGCCTCCCGGCGGAACGGCGGGTGTGCCGGGCTGGTCCGGCAGATCATGCCGCGAATTGCGTGCCCAACGGACGTGGATGGTCCCGAGGCGCACTTCCCGCTTCGCTCGGGATCGAGGAAAACTCTGCCGATTCTGGTGGATTGGAGCGATTGCCCGCATTCTGCCGATATTGCTGCTGGGAACCGCCGGAACACGGGAACCACCGGCGCGCCGCGGACCGAGCGGCGCATGGGAGGCTGATGGGTGAAGATGCGGAGAGTTGCCAACCCGATGGGTGTCCCCCTGCTGGCAGGATGCCTGTGGGCCGTTGGCCTTCAGCCGGCCCGGGCTCAGTTCCCCGGAGGCACGAATGCCGAGCCTCCGGCCGCCGGGGCGCCTGCGTCCACCGCGCTGGAACCGCCCCGACGCGTTGAGAGGGATCAGCCGGTCGTCCTGGGATCGGAGGTCCCTCCCTCGCAGGTGCGGTCGCGGACGATCCTCAGCGCCGAGGTTCGGCCCATCGACCTGAACACGGCCTTGCGGCTGGCGGGGGTGCAGAATCCCGAGGTCCTGATCGCGCGCCAGCGCGTCCTCGAGGCCGTGGCGCAACGCCAACTGGCCGCGGCGCAGTTCATCCCGAGTTTCAACGGCGGCTCGAGTTACGACGGACACTCGGGCGTCTTGCAGCAGTCCAACGGCAACATGCTGTCGGTCAATCGCAACTCGGTGTACGTCGGGGCGGGGGCCAACGCGGTCGCCGCCGGCACCGTCATGATCCCGGGCCTCCTCCTGACGGGGAACGCGGCCGAGGCCCTGTTCCGCTACCTGGTGGCGCGGCAAGTCGTTCGGCAGCAAGAGTTCGCCAGCCTGGCGATCCGCAACCAGGCCTTCCTGCGGGTCTGCCTGGCCTACTGCGACCTGTTGCACGCCGAGGGGGGGCGGGCGATCGCCGAGCAGATCAGCCGCGATGCGGAAGAGGTGGCGAAGATCACCGCGGAGTACGCGCGGACCGGCGCGGGTCGACCTGCGGATGCCGACCGGGCGTCCACGGAGTGGGCGCGGCGCCGCGCCGATGTCCGCCATCGGGAGGGGGACATCTTGAGGGCCTCGGCCCAGCTCTGCCGGGTGTTGAACCTCGATCCCTCGATCCGCCTCCACCCGACCGATGCCGGGGTCGTGCCGGTGCCGATCGTCCCCGAGCCGATCCCCCTCGGCGAGCTGATCGCGCTGGCGATGCTCCAGCGCCCCGAGATGGCGGAGCGGCGGTTGGTGGTCCGCGAGGCGCTCCTGGCCCTGCACGGGGCGCGCGCGCTGCCGTTCTCGCCCACGATCTTCCTGGGCTTCAGCTCCGGCGGCTTCGGCGGCGGCAGCAACCTGGTCCGGCCCATCTTCGGCGGCTTCGGCGGCCGGAGTGACTTCGACGCGGTCGCCTACTGGACGCTCCAGAACATGGGCGTAGGCAACCTCGCCTTGATCAACCTGGCCAAGGCCCATGTGGGCGTGACCCGGTACCAGGAGCTGGCGATGCTCGACCACATCCGCGACGAGGTCGCCGAGGCCTATGCCAGGACCCACGCGCGGTACCAGCAGATCCTCGAAGACGAGGAGGCCGTCCGCTCGGGCATCCGCGGCTTCGCTGAGGACCTCGAGCGGATCAAGCAGGCAGCCGGGCTGCCGATCGAGGTCCTGAACAATCTCCGGCTCAAGGCCGATGCGGAGTATGACTACCTCGCAGCGATCGTGGACTATAATCGCGCCCACTTCGAGCTGTACGTGGCGCTGGGCCAACCCCCCGCCGCCTGCCTGGCGCGGCCGGTCCCCACCGAGGGTGTTTGGGAGTCCGGCGCCTCCCCTGGCCCAGCCGCGGTCGCCGCCGACGGCGGCCGCACGGAGTTGAACCCGCCGCCGGCGGCACCGGCTGGGGCCGGGCTCCCAGCGGAGCTGGGGCGGGGGCCGTTCGCCCCACCGCTGCCGCGTCCCTCGAGCCCCTGATGGTTGCGGGCTCGAACCCATGAGGGGAACCGGATGGTGCGGGAACGCCGAGCCCACGCGATGCCCTCGGGGCGAAGGCCGCTCCAGCCGTGGCCGGGGATCCTGGCCCTGACCGGCGCGCTGGCAGTTTCCCCGGCGGGCTGCATGTGCCTCCCCGCACCGTCTCCCACATCAGGCGGATCGGTCGAGTGGGCCGCGGATTCCGGCTCAGCTCCGACGCCCGACGGTCCGCCGGCGCCCCGCGCGCCGCTACCGCCGGATCGCCGCGGCTGGGCTGCCCCACTGGCGGTAACCCGGCCGGGTGGCCGCCCGGGGGCGCGGGTCCTCATCGGGGAAGCCCATCGGGCGGATCGACCAGCCCCGGATCCGTCCCTCGCCCGGATCGCGACCGACTCCAGGCCGGCGGCCGGCGGCCGCGCGGAGCCCAAGGCCGACCAGGCTGGAGCCGTCCCCGTCGCGCCGCCGCACCCAAGTGAACCGGCCCCCGGCGCGTCCGCCCTGTCGGAGCCGGCCGGGCCCGACGTTCCCTCGCCCCTGGGTTCGGCGCCGGCCGAGTCGACTCCCGCGCCGGCCGCGGACATCCGGGCGCCGGCAATCCCGCCGGCCGCCGGCGAGTACCCGATCGATCTGCCGGCGGCGCTGCGGCTGGCCGAGCGCGAGAACCCGGTGATTGCCGAGGCCCGCAGCCGCATCGGCGAGGCGCTGGCCAATCAGCAGCGCGCGCGGGTCGAGCTTCTGCCGACACTCAACACGGGCGGCAGCTACGATGGACACGCCGGGAACTTACAGCAATCCAAGGGCACGATCCTCAACCTGTCGCGGCAGAACGTGTACATCGGCAGCGGGGCCTGGGGTGTCGCGCCCGGGGCGCCCATCATCCCGGGCGTCCTCATCCAGGAACCGCTGGCGGATCCGATCTATGACCCGCTGGCCACCCACCAACTTCTCCATCAAGCGCGGTTCGATGCGTCGGCGACGGCCAACTCCGTCCTGCTGGAAGTGGCCGGCTCCTACCTGGAGCTGCTCGGCGCCACGGCCCGGCTGGAGGCCGACCGCCGCTCGGTCGAGGAGGCCGCCGAGCTGATGCGGATCACCGAGCGCTATGCCCGGACCGGCGAGGGGCGCCCGGCCGATTTCCACCGCGCGCAGACCGAGTGGCGGATCCGCCGCGCCGACGTCCGCCGCGCCGAGGAAGAACAGGCGGTGGCCGCGGCCCGACTCAGCCGCCGGCTCCATCTCGATCCGGCGATCGCGCTGCGCCCGCTGGCCCGGGAGCTGGAGGTCCTCGCCCTGGTCGACCTGAACTGTGAGCTGCCGTCCCTGATTGCGACGGCGTTGCGCCGGCGCCCCGAGGTCCAGGCCGCCGCCGCCGGGCTGTCCGCCGCCGCGATTCGCCTGAAGCAGGCCTATGCCCGCCCCTTGCTCCCGACGCTCTACGTGATGTTCAGCGGTGCCGCGTTCGGCGGCGGCAGCAACCTGGCCCCGCCCCTGATCGGCAACTTCCGGGGGCGGACCGACCTCGACGCCGGGGCCTACTGGACCTTCGAGAACCTCGGCTTCGGCAACCTGGCCGAGCAGAAGCAGCGGCGGGCCCAGATCGGCGAGGCCACCGGCCGGCAGGCCCGGACCATCACCATGGTGCGCGAGCAGGTCGCCGCAGCCTATGGCGAGGCCCGCGCGCTGCGCGAGAAGGTCGAGATCGCCCGCGACGAGCTGGCCACCGCCACGGAGGGTTTTGGACGCGACCGGGAACGTGCCCTCCAGGCCGTCCCGGACCAACCGGGCCGGACCCCCCTCCCGATCGAGGTCATCAACAGCCTCAAGCTGCTCATCGAGGCGCGGCGCCGGCTCATCCGGACGATCGTCGACTACGACCAGGCCCAGTTCCGTCTGTTCGTGGCCATGGGCTCACCACCGCCCCTGGAGCAGCCGGCCGACCCCAGCTCGCCGCCGGTCTCCATCGCCACCCTGTCGGCTCCCGTCACCGACGGCCCCGAGCCGGCCCAGCCACCCCAACCGGGCCCCAGCGCATCCGCGGCACCCGTTCCCGCTCGACCCGATCCGCCCAACCCATCCCCCGTGCCGGCGCTGGCCGCCGCTGAAGCGGATCTCGCCCGCACCCTGGAGCGGCTGCGCCGCGACGGCCTGCCGGGCGAGGCCCTCGATCGCGTCGCCGGGCTGGCGAAGGCCCATCAGAAATCGATGAGCGCCCTGCTGGAATACGACCGCTTGCAGGTCAAGCTCTTCCAGTCGCTCGATCCCAGGGACGGCACGGCGGGCCGCGCCGCGGCGGTCGACCACCTCCAGAAGCTGGCCGAAGCCCGCCGCACGCTGTTGACGTCGAAGGTCGAGTTCGACGAGGCTGTCTCGGATCTCCTGCGCCGCTTCAAGGCCAAGGCCCCGCCGGCCACGCCGGAGCCATCGATCACGCGGCGCGAGAGCAAGGACGCGGGAGCGAGCAGCAAGTAAGACGGTTCCTCCTGGCACAAGGCTGGGGTAGTTCTGAGCCCGTTCCCGCTCAGGATCCCTTGCCCCGACCCTTGCTCTTGCCCTGGCTCGTCTCGCGCTCCGCCCCCAGGCCACCGCCGGAGGCCTCGCTCCCCTGGCCCTGGCCTCCCACGTCCTCGACCGGCTCGGCCACGATCGGCTCGCCGTCCTCGATCGAGCCGGTGTAGGAGACGATCACCGGGTCGTCGGTCGTCAGGCCCGAGAGCACCTCGACGCGGATGCCGTCGTCGCGGCCGATGTGGATCGGGCGCTTGCGGGCGCGGTCGCCGTCGGCGACGTAGACCGACCCCGCGCTCGATTCGACCTCGTGCAGGGCCTTGGAGGGGATGGTCAGGAAGTCGGTCGGGGGCTCGAGCAGGATCGAAACCGGTCCGTACATCCCCATGCGGAGTCGCCCGGTCGGATTGGGCAGGTCGACCTCGGTCCGCATGGTCCGATTGGTGGGCAGCTCGTACTCGGAGAAGCGCGTGACCTTCCCCCGGAATTCCTCCCCGCCGAGGGCGTCGATCCGGACGACGGCCGGATCCCCGCGGTCGAGCAGCGGGGTATCGCGATCGGGCACGTAGACGATCACCCGCATCAAGTCGGTGCGGGCCACCTGAAGGATCGGCAACTCCTCCCCCCGGATGGCCTCGCGGATGAAGTCGCCGTCGTGGAAGTTGCGCTGGGTGACGACGCCGGTGTAGGGGGAGAGGATCCGGGTGTAGCGGGCCAGGATCTGGGCCATGGCCAGCCGCGCCTCGGCGACGCGCTGCTCGGCACGCTGGCGCTGGATGTCGGCCTCGGCCCTGATGACCTGGGCGAGGGCCTTGGCCAGGTCGGCCTCGGCCGCTTTGACCGCGGCGTGGGCGCGGTCCTCGGCGGCCTTGGCCCCCTCGTACTCCTCCTGGCGTTCGTCCGCCACGCGCTGGTCGACGGCGTTCTTGCGGGCGATCTCGGCGTAACGGATGAACTCCTTCTCGCGGAACCGGCGGATCGCCGCCGTCTGGCTGACCTCGGTCTTCCGCACGGCGATCTCGGCCTCGGCCGCCTGGACCTGGGCCTCGGCGGCCGTCTTGCGGGATTCGGCCTGGCGGACCGCGGCCCTGGCCCGCTCGACCTCGGCGGCGGTCAGCTCGACCTGCTGCTGCCGCTCGGGGTCGTAGACCTCGGCCAGGACCTGCCCCTTCTCCACGGTGTCGCCGATATCGACCACTTGCGCTCGCAGGTAGCCGGAGGCCTTGGCGTAGAGATCGGCATATTGAAAGGCATGGAGCGTCCCCGGCTGGGTCGTCGTCCGGGTCATGCCTCCCTTGTGGGGATGGACCACCTTGACCCGCAGCGCCGCCTGGTTCTTCGCACCCTCCTGGCCGGATGCCTCCTGGCCCCCGCCGGCTTTCGAGTGCTCATCCCGGTGCATCCACCAGTAGACGGCTGCCGCCAGGATCACCGCGCCCAGCACGGCCAGGGCGATCTTGGCCCAGCCGCCCCCCGACGGATCCGAGCCGTCGGCCTCCTCCTCCTGGGGCCACCGCCGGGGCTGGTCGTCATCCCGCGGCCACCGCCGATCCGATCCCCCATCGCGCCGTTGTGCCGTTTCGGAGGATCGCGCCGCGGTTGGCGGTGACATGGCGATGATCTCCCGGGACGAACGTCGGCACGTCCGAGGGTCCCAGACCTCGGGCCGCATCGCCGCGCGCTGACTCGCCTCGTGGCGGGAATCGGGACGGCGAAAAACACACGCAATCACCGTGCCAACCCGCGGTCGGGAGCAGGACCGCGGCGACGAGGGCCTCCAGCGTCCGGGGGGCCGGCCATCCGGCGGTCAGGCCGCCGGTGAGGGCGCCGGCCCGGACCCCGCCGAGGCCACTCCAGGGGCGTCAGATCCATCGTCCAGCCTCCGATCCGCGGCGCACCCCAGGCCCCTGGTCGAGGGAGCAAAGCCCGGGCCGCTCCGGTCGCGGGCGTGCTCGCCGCGTTCCCTCACACATCAGACGTCCATCCAGACCGCGCGCGCACCCGCTGGGAGTTCTTGGCTCGTGATTTGCGGGCACGCCCCTCGGACCTCCGAACTGATCCGGGGCCGTCGCCGTCGGCCTCCCCCCGCATGAGCCCCGGGCGCCGGGCGCCCGCCGGACCCCTTCGCCGTCCTGACCGACGAGGTGACCATGAGAGGCTTGATCCGGGCTTCGATGATGAACCCCTGGGCGGTGACGGTGTTCGCGCTGACGCTCGTCCTGCTGGGGACCATCAGCGTGTTCCTGATCCCGATCGACATCCTGCCGGTTTTCAAGGCCCCCGCGGTGCAGGTGCTGACCTTCTACAGCGGCATGCCGCCCCGCGACGTGGAGATGGACATCACCAACCGGATGGAGCGGTGGACCGACATGGCGGCGGGGCTGAGCCGGCAGGAGTCGCGGTCGATCCTGGGTGCGAGCGTCGTCCGCAACTACTTCCAGCCGGATACCTCGGAGGGGGAGGCCCTCGCCTCGGTGCTGTCGTGGGCCCAGTCGGTCTTGCAGTACATGCCGCCGGGGACGTTGCCGCCGGTGGGATGCCCTTCGATCCGACCAGTACGGTGCCGGCGTGCCTGGTGGCGCTGAATGCCCCGGACCTCGACGAGAAAACGCTCTACGATATCGGCCGGTATGAGGTCCGCAACCGGATCATGACGATCCGCGGGGCGATCTCGCCGGTCGTCTTCGGCGGCAAGATCCGCGCCATCCAGCTCTACCTGGATCGCCAGCGGATGCAGGCCCGCAACCTCTCGCCGGTCGACGTGATGAGGGCGGTCGAGCTCTCGAACATCTTCCTGCCCACCGGCGAGCTGATCCTCGGCGACCGGGACTACTTCCTCGACAGCAACGCGCTGTTCAAGCAGGTGCCGCGGATGGGGGAGATCCCCCTGCGCACCGAGCACGGCAACCGCGCGTTCGTCGGCGACGTGGCCCAGCCCACCGACGATGCCATGATCCAGACGACCATCGTGCGGGTCGACGGCCGCAAGCAGGTGTACATCCCGGTGATGCGGCAGAAGGGGGCCAGCACGCTGCGGGTCATCGATGAGCTGCGGGACAAGCTCCCGGAGATCGAAAGTGAGTTGACTCGACCGGTCAAGCTCGAGCTGATCATGGACCAGTCGGTCTTCGTGCGGCAGGCCATCTCCAGCCTGGCGCGGGAGGGCATCCTGGGGGCGGTCCTCTGCTCGCTGACGATCCTGCTGTTCCTGGGCCGGTGGCAGATGACGGGGATCGCGGTCATGACGATCCCGCTGTCGGTCCTCTCGGCGATCATCTTCCTCTCCCTGTCGCAGCAGACGATCAACATGATGACCCTCTCGGGGCTGGCGATCGCGATCGGTCCGATGGTCGATAGCGCCATCATCTGCCTGGAGAACACCGACCGGCACTTGGAGCAGGGACGGCCGCCGGATGTGGCCGCACTGAAGGGGGCCAGCGAGGTCGCCTTGCCCGAGCTGGTCTCCACCCTGAGCACCCTGATGGTCCTGACCCCGTTGGCCGTGCTGCCCGGGATGACCTCGTTCCTGTTCTTGCCGTTGAGCCTGTCCGTGGCCTTCGCGATGACGACGGCCTACATCCTGTCGCGGACCTTGATCCCGACCTGTGCCGCGGCCTGGCTCAAGCCCAAAGGCGAAGACGAACAGCCGCGCGGCCCGCGCGGCTGGATCGGCCGGGCCTCTCAGCGGGGGCAGCAGCTCATCGACGACGGGATCCAGGAGTACGGCAAGCTGCTCGATTGGGTGCTGGACCACCGCGGGCCGACGGTCATCGTCGCCTACCTGCTCCTGGCCCTGGTGTTGCTGGTCCTGACGATGGCGATCCGCCGCGAGTTCTTCCCCATGGCCGACGCCGGCTCGTTCGAGATCTACGTCCGCGCCCCCAGCGGCACCCGGCTCCGCGTCACCAACGAGCGGATCGCCGAGGTCGAGCAGTTCATCCGCGGGCAGATCCCCCCCAAGGACATCAAGCTCATCGTCTCGGAGATCGGCGTGACCCCGGACTGGTCCTCGGCGTATACCTACAATGCCGGCAAGATGGACAGCATCGTGCGGGTCCAGTTGACCGAGGAGCGGAAGAAAGGCTCGTACGAGTATTCCGACCAGCTCCGCGAGGCGTTCGCGGGCGAGAAGCGGTTCCACGACCTGGAGTTCTCGTTCAACGCCGGCGGGATGATCCGGGGTGCCCTCAACGAGGGGAAGACCACGCCGATCAATATCCGGGTCAAGGGGAAGGACCAGAAGACCGCGCACCGGATCGCCGACCGCATCCGCCGCCGGGTGGCCAACCTCGACGGCGTGGTCGATTGCCGGATCCTCCAGCGGCTCGACTATCCTCAGTACGTCATCGAGGTCGACCGGGCCAAGGCCGCCGACCTGGGGCTGACCCAGGAGGAGGTCATGAAGTGCGTCATCGCGGCCTTCAACTCGAGCATCCAGTACAACAAGACCAATTTCTGGATCGATGAGAACAACGGCAACCAGTATTTCGTCGGCGTCCAGTTCCCGCAGGCGAAAGTCGAGTCGATCCAGACCCTGCTCGACGTGCCGATCACCGGCATCAACCAGAACAAGCACGACCGCCGGGTCGCGGTGACCCGGCAGCCCAACCTCATCCCCGGCCTGGAGCGCACTGAAGACCACGGCAACCCGGCCCCAGTCCTGCTCAGCAGCCTGGTGAAGCTCAGCCGCGGCAGCATCCCGACCGAGATCACCCACCAGGACATCCTGCCGACGATGGACCTCCAGGTCGGCGTCACCGGCTCGGGCCGCGACCTCGGCCACATCGCCAGCGACATCTACCGGATCATCGACGGACACTTCGGCCGGCTCCAGAAGGAGAAGAAATCTTCCCAAGACACGGGCACGAAGTGGGACGCCTTCGATCCCGATTCCGAGGAGCAGCAGATCCTCCAGGGCACCACCATCGAGCTCAGCGGCGAGTACGCGCGGATGATGCAAATGTTCCGCAACCTGGCCACCGGCCTGTCGCTGGCGGTGGTCATCATCTATTTCATGATGGTCGCGCTGGACAAGTCGTTCCTGGTGCCGCTCTGCGTCCTGATCGCCGTCCCCTTGATCCTGATCGGCGTCTGGCCGGCCCTCTATCTGACCAAGACCTCGTTGAACGTCCAATCGCTGCTGGGGATCATCTTCAGCGTGGGGATCAAGGTGGCCAACACCGTGCTGATGACCGACGTGGCGCAGGAGCTGAGGAAGACGGAAGGGCTCTCGCCGATCCAGGCGATCCGCAAGGCGGCCGAGATGCGGGTCCGGCCCGTGACCATGACCGCCCTGGCGGCCTTCTTCGCCATGATCCCGACGGCGCTGGCCCTGGAGAAGGGGAGCGAGGCCAACGCGCCGCTGGGCCGCGCCATCCTCGGCGGCCTGATCGCCGGCGAGCCGGCCACGCTCTTCGTCGTCCCCGCGCTGTATGCCCTGATGATCCGCGGCAACCCCACCGAGCCGAGGGACCCCGTGCAGGCCGAGCGCGAGGCGGAGCAGCACGACCAAGGTCAGGACGAGGCCGGGTAAGCTGGGAGAGTTTCACCACCAAAGACACGTAAGGCACGACAAAAACCAGGGCCGTGGTCTTTTCTTCTTTCGTGCCTATCGTGGATTTCGTGGTGCAATCTTCAATAGAGAGTCTGTTCCGAAAGCCCCGGAGAGGCGATCGGACGTCGCCAGGGGCGTCCGCCCCCTGCGGGGGCTTCAGGAACAGTCGCTACCGTTACCGGTGTTGCCGCCGAATTGGGATATGGTTCGTGTACACACGAACCATATCCCAATACAGGAGACTCTGAATTGAACTCGTGTGTTCAGTGGTGTCCGCAGGCGTCTCGACCGCGCTCAATGGCGGAACAGGAATTCCTTGGAGTTGATCAGCACCCAGCCGAGATCCTCGACGGCCTGGCGGAGGTCCTTCGATGAGGTGAGGTGCTTGACGGCCGTTTGGAGCTCGGTCGAGCTGGGGTCACGGCTGAGGGCCACGCCGTAAAGTTCGCGGGTGATCTGTTCGGGCGACTGGCCGCCCTTGGCCAGCCGCGCCATCCGGCCGTTGTCGTCGTGGAGCTTGCCGTTGACCGTCGCGCCGCCGATGAGCTGGAGGGCCTGGGAGAGGTTCGAGTCGCTCTCCCGCTCGCATTCACACGCCAGCTCGCGCGCGGGCCGCCCGAACGTCTTGAGGAAGGGGTTCTCCATCTTGCCGTCCGGGATCTGGGTCGCGCGCGCACCCTGGGGCAGGCCGTCGAACCGGGTCGTGGTCCCGGTCACCGTCGAGATCGCATCGAGCAGGACCTCGGCCGGCAGCAGCCGCGTCTGGGCGTGCGAGAAGTAGAGCGCGTCGTCGGCGTTGAGCGGATTGGTCGTCGCACTGAGCTGATAGGTCCGGCTGTGCACGATCGATCGGACCAGTTTCTTCAGGTCATAGCCGCCCCGCACGAACTCGGCGGTCAGACCGTCCAGCAGCTCGTCGTTGGAGGCCGGGTTGGAGTCGCGGAAGTCGTCGACCGGCTCGACGATTCCCCGTCCCATCAGGTGATACCAGATCCGGTTGACCAGGCTCTTGGCAAAGAACGGGTTGTCCGGGCCGGTCAGCCAGGCTGCCAGCCGGCTGCGACGGTCGTCGGTCGCCGCCGGAGCCGACGCCTGGAGCACCGGGCCGCCCAGCGCCTTCGGCGCCATGGTTCGACCGGTCCGGGGCTGCCGGACCTCGCCCGAGCCTGTCGCGTAGATGACCTCGTCATCGGGCAGGTTGCCTTTCTTCCGGCCAACCTGCGAGAAAAACGCGGCGAAGCCGTAATAGTCATCCTGAGTCCAGCGTTCGAACGGATGATTATGGCATTTCGCGCACTGGATGCGCACGCCCAGGAAGAGCTGGGCCGTGGTCTCGACGGCGCTCTCGGGGTCGCGGCTGATCCGGTAGTAATTGGCGGCCGGATTCTTGTACGTCGAGCCGTCCGCGGTCAACAGCGCCCGGACGAAACGGTCCAAGGGCAGGTTCTGCTCCAGGCAGGCACGAATCCAACGGTGGAAGACATAAGCCCCCTTGGGCTGGATCAGCCGGCCGTTGGCGCGGAGGACGTCCGCGAACTTCAAAGTCCAGAAGTCCGCGAATTCGGGGCGGGCGAGCAGGCGATCGATGAGGCGATCGCGGCGGGTCTCGGGCGGGTCGGCCAGGAATTGCTGGACCTCCGCGGGCGTCGGCAAGACACCGATGACGTCCAGATGCACCCGGCGAATGAACTCGCGGTCCGTGCAGGGTTCGGAGGGGCGGATCTGCATCCGGTTCAGCTTGGCGAAGACCGCGCGGTCGATCACGTTATCCTGGGGGACCTCCGCCCGGACGAAGCCCGGGACCTCGACCAGGTGAGTCAGGCGGAGATTCGCCACCAGGTTGAGGTAGTGGGCGATGATGGCCACCTCGCCGCGCGCCTTGAAGCGGACATGGCCCTCGGCGTCCACCTCGGCAATTTCCGGATTGGACGAATCGTAATAGCAGATCGGGGTCACGTCGTGCCGGGTCTGATCGGCGTCGTGGACGAAGACGACCAGCTGCTGGGTCTGGGCCGTGCCGCGGAGCACGCGGGATTCGGGCAGGATCTCCAGGCGGACTGCCACCGGTGCCTTGGGATCATCGTGGGCCCCCTCCTGGATCCAGTCGTGGAGGAACTCGTAGGTCTTGGAGCCGCGGGACAACCGCAGCCCGCCCTCGTGCGGCATCTGCCCCAGCGGCTTGCGAAGGATCATGCTGGTCTCGGGCGCGATGGGATTGATCCGGCGGCCGCCCACCTCCCGCGAGAGGATTTCGAAGTCCTGGTCCGGCAGGTAACCGCGGAGGCTCAGCCGGAACCCACCCTTGCCGGTCGGCGTCCCGTGGCAGGCCCCCATGTTGCAGCCCGCCTGGCTGAAGGCCGGGATCACGTCCCGTCGAAAACTGACCGGCGCCGGCCGCTCCATCCCCTCGACCCGGACCGAGGCCGCCACCTCGAAACTCCCCCGCCGCGCCACGATCGTCGTCGCGCCGTTCCCCTTCGGAACGACGCGCCCCTTGGGCGTGACCGTCGCGACGGTCGGGTCCAGGCTCGACCATTGCACCGCCCGGGTCGCGTCGCAGACCGAGCCATCCGCCAGGCGCGCCGTCGCGATCAGTTGTTGCGTGGCGCGCCGACCGACGAGCCGGGCTTGCCCAGGGGCAATCGACATCGCCACGGCCTCCGGCCGAGCCCCGCCGGCCGGTTCCTCGGCACGCAGACCGCTCCCAATCGAGGAAGCCATCACCAGGGCCGAGAGCTGAGCGATCAGGAGGGGCCGGCGTATGATTCGAGCGTGCATGGACGCACCTCCGGCTGGGAATCAGGTGGGCGGTGTAAGGGGGGTCGCTGGGTGCCCGCCGGCTCCGGTCGCCTCGTCATCGTGGCGGGCGCGCACAGCGCTTGCATTCTTGGCCCACGATGGCGGATTTTTCAAGAAAAGTCAAACATTTTCCGGCAACGCGCCGCCCCGGCGGCGACCGCTGGACTTGCGTGAAGTCGCCTCGCTTATACAATAAGGTGTGGTAGACTGGAGACATTGGTCGCCCTTCGAGCCGGTGCCTTCCCGCGACCGCAGGGCGCCGGCACGTGGCGGCGTCGGTCCTGGGCTCTCGAGGGAAGGGAGCCGTCGGTTTCACGGAGGATGTCTTCGATGATGGAACGCGTGGGGAGCGGGGTGACGCGGTTTGGCTTACCGGGCTTGGCCCTGGGCCTGGCCTTGGCGTGGGGTGGAACCTATCCCGGAGGTCCTGCGGCGGCCCAGACGGGTGGTCCGCGACCGACCCCGGCGAATCCGGGCGTGGCGGCCCGCCCGGCCGAGGCCACCAAGGCGCAGCCCGTCAAAGCCGTCGGCGATTCCAGCGGGACCCTGGCCTTCATCGCCAATCCCACGGGACCGCTCCAGTGGCTCTACCTGATCGATACCAAGAAGCGGGCGTTTGCCCTCTACCGCATCGACACGAATAAAGGGGCCGTCAAGCTCGAGGCGGCGCGGCAGTATCGATGGGATCTCGAGCTGGATCAGTACAACAACCAGGCGCCGGAACCCGCCGACGTGGAGGCGAGGGTCAAGGCCCTGGGTCCTTCAAACCCCTAGACGGAGGATCGCCGGCGTGACGCGCTCGGGATCTTCCTGACGAGACGAGACGAGACGAGACGAGAGACAAGCGGTTCAACTTCCCGACGGCTGCGACAGGGCCGATCTCGACTGCGAGGAGCACGTCCATGGCTCAGTTTTACACATTAGAAGAAGCCGCCCGGGTCCTGGGTCTCAGCCCCGAGGAGCTCAAGACCAAGGCCCAGGCGCGCGAGGTCCGCGCCTTCCTCGACGGGGGATCCTGGCGGTTCCGGGTCGTCGATGTGGATGAGCTGGCGCGGCGGCGCGGGCTGGGCAGCGATGCCGAACTGCGGCTCTCCGACCTGGAGGTCCCGGCGGCCAGCGGGTCCGGGGAAGCCGAGGAGCTGGATCTTTCCGAGTTCAGCCTGGGCGTGGCCAAGCCCGACCTCGGCGCCCAGACGATGCAGAATCTGCCCAGCACCGGCGGTCCCACGCCGGAAGGGTCTTCCGAGCACGATATCCTGCTCGATGACCTGTCCCTGCCTCCCAACCCGGTGACCGGCTCCAGCTCGGTGATCATCGGGGTCTCGACCACGGGCAAGCGCCCCTCCGACTCGGATGTCCGGCTGGTGCCGGACAATGTCAAGGGGGCCAGCGACTCGGATGTCCGCCTGGCCAGCCCCGAGCCGTTCCGGCAGGCCAGTGATTCGGACGTGACGCTGATCAAGGATGATACGGGCGACCACGGCGTCCTGACGCCCGCCAGCGGCAGCAGCGACGCGCCCGTGCGCGCCGCCTCCATGCTCGGCTCCTCGGCCGAAGTCCCGGCCCGAGAGAGTGACAGCGACTTTGACGTGAATCCCTCCAGCGAGCTGATCGACGCCCTCCAGCCGGACTCCGGCAGCGATTTCGAGCTCAGTGCCCTGGATGCCAGCGACGAGTTCGAAGCCACGCCCCTGGCCAAGCCGAGCGACTCCGATGTGACGGCCGCCGACCCCAACCTCTCGGGGATCAACTTGTCGCGGCCCAGCGATTCGGGCATCAATCTCCAGACCGCCGGCCTGGGCCTCGGGCAGGCCGACTCGATCGAGCTGGCCCCGTTGAGTGATGAGGAGATGAAGACGGCCCCGCCGGCCAAACCGGGCAAGCCTAAGAAGTCGCTGGCGGCCACCCCGCCGCCGGCCGCCCGCAAGGGTGAGAAAGATATCTTCGACGACACCGACTTCGAGGTCGACGTCCCCTTGTCCGACGATAGCTCCGACGACAAGACGGTCCAGCTCGAAGCGGCCAGCGACTTCGAGCTCGAGGAGAGCGACAGCGCCTCGGAAGTCTTTGCCATCGATGAGGAAGGCGTCGATCAGAATGCGGCGACCGCCATGGCCCCCGCGGCCTTCGCCGAGGATGAGGAGGATGAGGAAGACGCCTTCGACGCGGCCGTCTCCAGCGAGATGACCAGCGCCTGGTCCAGCGCCGATCAGGTCAGCCCGAGCGTGGAGCGCTCCGGCACCGGCGTGGTCCTGGCGCGCGAGCCCGAGGCCGAATGGAGCGGCGTCTGGGTCGGTCTGCTCGGCGCGGCCACGTTCCTGCTCTTCCTCGCCTCGTTCGTCTCGATCGATCTGATGCGCAACCTCTACGAGTTCCGCGGCGGCGGCCCGGCCTCCGGCCTGATCAGCGCCATCGCCAAGCTCTTCGGCGGGTGAAATCGAGGGATGGGGGATGAGGGATGAGGGATGAGGGATGAAGGGGACGAAGGATGAAGGCCGAAGGAGGAAAGGGGCGCTTGTCCGATCCTTCTTCACCCTTCCGCGTTCATCCCTCATCCCTCATCCCTTCCTCAGGAGGAGGCGGAACGGATGGCTCGTGCCCAGTGCCGCCGGTGGATCTGCCGGCTCGGGGTCCTGTCCGCGCTCCTGGCTGGCTTCGGTTCCGGTTGCGTGCTCGTTCCCCGTTCCCGGTTGGATGAATACCAACGTCTGGCGGAGACGTTGCGTTCCGAGAACGCGCGCCTCAAAGACCGGATCCTGGCCCTCCAGGGTCAGAACCGCGATTACGCCGATCGGGCGGTGGACGATCTGCGTCGCTCGGCGGCTCAGGACCAGGCCATCGAACGGCTGGAGCAGAGTGTCCAGGCCTATCAAGAGGATCGGGATCGGCTTCATGAGGCGTACCAGCGACTTACAGCGAGTTTAGGGATGCGCCCCAGCCCGACCGCAGCCGTGCGGGAGCCGACTCGGCGCCGGGGCCCACGGATCGAGCCGCAGTCGTCGCCGGAGGAGGACCGGCCGAAAGAGGTTACTGGCGTGGATGATGAGGAAAACCGCCCGGAACCGCCCCACGCCAGTGATGATCGGACTGACCCTTGACGGAGCCAGTCAGCCCGCCCCATAATCCACTGATTGCGAAGCGCCAAGTGGGCCGCTTCGCTCCACGCCATCGGGAGCGAACCATCATGCGGACGATCACGCGAGTGTTCGGTGCGATTCTCTTAAGCCTTGTGCCGGCGGTGGCCGGCGCGGCGGGGATCCGGGGCGATTACGTCGAAGCCCGGAACGCGGATGTGTATACAGGGCCGTGCTTCTCCAACGCCGAGGTCTTGATCCATGGCCAGAAGGCGGTCCTGGCCTGGAAGGTGAATCAGGGGTCCTGGAAGGGCGTCGATCTTGCGGGACTCTGCGTCGCCGCGGCAGTCCAGGGAAATACGACCTTCTCCGAAGACGACCCCGAGCAGGCGCGGGCTGTCCTGATCGTGGACTCCCGGGCCAACTCCCGGCAGCGTGAAGCTCTGATCGACCTGGCCAGGACCCTCGGCGGGGCTCGGCTCGGGCATCTCACGCAGGTCACCGCCACCCGGATGAGCCTGACTCTCGAGGACCACCCCAGCCCGGACGGCGATTCCGCCCGTCCGGCCCATGCGATGCCTCATGCGCCCCGCGCCTCGTTCTGGGCCGCCGGGATCGCTCGGATCGTCACCCGCCCGCTGGACGAGCGCGACCATGCCTGCGGCAATGAGGTCATCGCCTATCCGCCGCTGTCCAGGACCGTCTCGGTCCAGCCCGCGTATACTCTCGGCCATGAGTTCAAGGGGCAGGGCCTGGACGGGCGGTGGGACGACCCGAACTGCCGGAGCAGCTTCGTGGGCCACTTCGCGTATTAAGCTCGGTCTGATTGTGGAATGAAGCTCGCCGGACGGAGCCGGCTCCTCCAGACCGACCTGGAGGAGCCGGCTCCGTCCCCCGACCGCTGGCCCCCGCCCGGACAACGCCGCCATGGACCACCGACCAAGATTGCGATCGCTCGTCGTCTTGCTGCTCTCCTGGGTTGGGGCGCCCGGCGTCCTGGCCCAGGAGTCGATCAAGGTCGAGGCGCTGCCGCAGGCGCCCCCGTCGTCAGTCGCCCCGGAGGTGCAATCCGCCCTCAGCGCCTCCGGCGTTCGGGTCCAGGATCAGCAAGGACGTCCGTTCGCCGAAATCTGGCTGCGCAAGGCGATCCCCAGTTCGGAGAAGCCCTCCGGTCCCAAGGGAGCCGTCCAGTTTCCCTTCCTGGCTGACGGTGAGCTCTTGGGCGTGCTCCAGTTTACCGCCGAAGGCCACGATTACCGGGATCAGCCGATCGCCAAGGGCGTCTACACGATGCGCTACGGGTTGCAGCCGGTGAATGGGGATCACCTGGGCGTGAGCACGTATCGCGACTACGTGCTGCTGCTTCCCGCGGCGAAGGATAAATCGGTGGCACCGCCCACGCGCAAGCAGCTTGAGGAGCGGAGCGCCGAGTCGGCCGGGACGAGCCATCCCGCGTCGTTCTTGATGCTCATGGCACCGGAGGGGGCCAAGCCGGAATCCGCAGTGGTTCGCGACGCGGAGAAGAATACCTGGAGCGTCGTCTTGCCGTTAAGCCTCCAGGTCAAGGGGCAGGCTGAGGCGATGCTCTATCCAGTTCAACTCGTGGTTGTCGGCTCCGCCGCGGCGTGAGCTCGCGGGCCATCCCTCGCAACGCCGGGATTGCGAGGGGCACGCTGGGACTCCGCCGGGTGCGCAGCGCGGTGACTGACGAGGTGGTCGGTTGCTCTTGAGGTGGTCTGCGCCCGGCTCGAGCCCAAGATGATGCCGCTTTCCCTCCTGATCGCCTTGATCCTCGCCTTCGGAATGGAACCGCCCCGCGTCGGCATCCCGGCACCGGACGTGGGCGTGCGCGTGCTCAAGACCTGCGGCGGGGTCACGCTGGTCGCGGGACTGGCCTTCGGACTGGGCTTGTGGGTCGCCGTGCGGGTCTCGCAGAACGGCCTGGCGACCCTGCGGCTGCGACGCCGATACGCGCTGGGTGTCCGGTTGCTGACCGTGGTCTCGCTGGTGGTCTATGGCTGGATCATCCATGGAGTCGGATGGTCTCGGGTCGTACGCTCCAACTGGGGTCTGAGAGACTGGATCCTCCTGGACGACCTGATGGTCCTGCTCCCCTATCTGCTGATCCAACTGCTGAACTGGTGGGGATTGTTCTTCGCCGAACGCTCGCTGCAGATCCGGGCCGATTCCGGACCGGCCTCCCGGTTGGGCCGGTACTTGGTCCTGCGGTCGCGGCAGTCCTTCGGGCTGATCCTGCCGGTGATCCTCTTGTTCGTGATCCGGCGGGACGTGCTGGCGCGGTTCTGGCCGAGCTGGAACGACAGCCTCTGGGCCGAGCCGCTGGAGATCGCCGTGCTGGGCGCGCTGGTCTTGATGGCCTCGCCGCTGTTCGTGCGGCTGGCCTGGCCGACGCGGTCGTTGCCGGCCGGGGCCCTGCGCCGCCGGCTGGAGCGCGTGGCCCATCGGGTCGGGTTCCGCTTCACCGACATCCTGGTCTGGGATACCGGCGGCATGATGCTCAATGCCTGCGTCACCGGGGTGTTGCCCGGATTCCGCTACGTGTTGCTGACCGACGCCCTGATCGAGACCATGAGCCCCCTGGAAGTGGCGGCCGTCTTCGGCCATGAGATCGGCCACGTCGCGCATCGGCACCTGCTCTACCTGGGCTTCTTCTTCGTCGGCAGCCTGGGGGTTCTCTCCCTGCTGGCCGACGGCGTCGCGGCCGGCGTGGCCGTGCTGGCCCGCTCGGCCTGGGTCCCTGCCTGGAGTCCCCTGCAAAGTGGCGCCGCCGTCGAGGCGGTCATCCTGCTGGCCCTGCTCGGCCTGTATTTCTGGCTGGTCTTCGGCTATCTGTCGCGGCGCTTCGAGCGGCAGGCCGACGTCTTCGGCAGCAAGGTCGTCTCCTGTGACCTCCCCGGCTGTCCACCCCATACCGACCTGGACGGCGACCTCCTTTCCCAACCCGACCGGGCTCGGGCCGTGCCGCCCACCTTGTGCCCGGTGGGGATCCGCATTTTCGCCGAGGCCTTGGCGACCGTGGCGCGCGCCAATGGTCTGGAACGAACCTGGCGATCCTGGCGGCACGGCAGCATCGCCGGCCGGATCGCCTTCCTGGAAGGATTGCGGGATTCCGAGCACGAACGCCGATTCCAGCGCGGCGTGCGACGGCTGTGCTGGGCGCTGGGGATCGTCCTGACCCTGGCCCTCTTCACGGCCTGTTGGTTATCCTTGAGTCCTTTGTCGGTGGTCCTGGAGTAGTCTGTGATCCGTGGTCCCTGGCCCGTTGTCGATGCTGCCGCTCCGCTGCGCCGTCATCGCCCTTCTTCGAGCGCCCTGTCCTTTCCCGGACCCGGCGAGTCAGCCCGCGTCAGCGAACCACGGACAAAAGGACAAAAGGACAAAGAAGCTTTGAGCCCGGCGGGCGTTGTGATATAGTACGCCGCTCCCAGGGCGGCCCATCGATTCGATTCGATTCGATCGCCGCCGGCGGACGGGCAAGCCCAAGACATGGAGGTCGTCATGCTCCGTTGGCCCATCCGGCTGAAGCTCATGGTCGGCCTCAGCCTGGTCGTGGGGATGATGCTCATCTTGATGGGAGGCTCGACCTTCGGGCTGCACTCCTTCCACATGAGCAACCTGACGCTCGCCGATCAGCTCCGCGAGCTCGCGGCCTCTGGGGAGCTCCTGCGCTCGGTCTGCCGGCTCCATGAACCTCATGAACGGATGAGCGCAGCCGCGTTGGGCGAACTGGAGCAGCGCGTGCTCGAGGCACGCGACGCGCTGCGCGTCTACTTCAATCAACTGAGGAGGAACACGGCCCAGGGGAACCGCGCCGACAACGGAGTCGACGAGCTGGAGCTGGCCTTATTGATGGACCTGGACCTCACCAGGATTCTCGGCGAGCTGGATCGCGAGCACAGTCGCGACGAGTTCCTGTTTCCGGGCACAAAGGTCTACGTGCTGCCGAAATACCCGGCCGAAATCGGTCTGGAAGCGCGGATCGAACGGCTGTATGAGAACGTCAGCCAACTCCCCAAGAAGCTCTACCTGGACTTCTGGACGGTGCTGCAGATGTCCCAGGGCCAGTACCAGACCAGCCGGATCATCGTCTGGACCTCGGCGGTGATGGTCCTGGGGATGCTTTACGGCCTGACCCGGTTATTCAACCGGTGGGTCCTCTCCCCGGTGCGGATGCTGCAACGGGGCGTCCGGCACGTCGCGCGCGGCTCCTTCGACTACAAGATCAACTTGCACTCGGGGGACGAGATGCAGGACCTCGCCGAGGCGTTCAACGACATGACCGTGACGATCAGCATGACCTACGCCGACCTGGAGCGACAGGTCCAGGAGCGCAGCCGGCAACTGGTCCGTTCCGAGCGCCTGGCCGGGGTTGGCTTCCTGGCCGCCGGCGTGGCCCACGAGATCAATAATCCCCTGGCTTCGATCGCTTTCTGCGCCGAGGCGCTGGACCATCGGCTCGAGCCCTTCCTGGCCGGTTCGAACGATCCCGACCATCGACTCGTGGCTCATTATCTCAAGATGATCCAGGAGGAGGCCTTCCGCTGCAAGAACATCACGGAGAAGCTCCTGGATTTCTCGCGCTGCAACGACATCACGCGGGAACGGATCGACCTGGCCGGCCTGATCCAGGGCGTCGTGGAGATGATCCAACACATCGGCAAGTACCGCGGGAAGACCATCCTGTTTCACCCGCGCGAAGCCGTGATGGCTCACGTCGACAGCCAGGAGATCAAGCAGGTTGTCTTGAATCTGATCGTCAATGCGCTGGAGTCCATGGAAGCCCATGGCACCTTGCGCATCGAGGCGCGCTACCATCAAGGGATGGCGGAGATGATCTTCCTCGACGACGGCTGCGGGATGGAGCCGGAGGTGCTGGAGAATATCTTCGAGCCGTTCTTTACCAAGCGTCGCGAGGGGAAGGGGACCGGCCTGGGCCTCTCGATCACCCACCGGATCGTCAACCAGCACCACGGCGAGATCACGGCCGTCAGCCCGGGAGCCGGACGGGGCTCGACCTTCACGGTACGCCTGCCGATCCATCCGACCGAACTCCCCGAGGAAGGACGGTCGCGGATCAAGACCCCCAGCCGCCGCCAGGCCGTGCCGGCTTAAGATCAGAGTGGTCAGTGGTCGGGCCGCCCGCTGGGCGGGCGTCCACACGGAGGGATCGTGCGATGGAGAAGTCGCGTCAAGGTGGGCTGCGGATCCTCTTCGCCGATGACGAGGCACATCTCCGTGACCTGATGCAGATGGAGCTGCCCCGGATGGGTCATGAGGTCACGGTCTGCCCCGACGGTGCGGCCGCTCTCCGCGCCCTGGAGCGGGGTCTTTACGATGCGGCCCTGCTCGATCTGCGGATGCCCGGCCTGACGGGGATCGAGGTCCTGGGCCAGATCCGGCAGATCAGCCCGGAGACCCAGGTCATCATCTTGACCGGTCATGCCACGGTTGATACCGCCGTGCAGGCGCTGCGCCTCGGGGCCTTCGACTACATGACCAAGCCCTGCAAGTGGGCCGAGCTGGAAGTGATCCTGGGCCGTGTGGCGGAGCGGCGCGACCTGGCCAACAAGGCGGTGGCCCTGGAGACCCGTCTCAAGGCCGCCGAGGGGACGCCGCTGCTGATCGGCGAGACGCCCGTGATGCAGCAGGTCCGCCGCTTGATCGAGACCATCGCGCCGACCGACGCCTCGGTCATGATCCTGGGCCAGACCGGCACGGGGAAGGAGCTGATCGCGCGCAGCCTCCACGACAAGAGCCGGCGCGCCGACCGGGCCTTCATCCCGGTCAACTGCGGTGCCTTGCCCGAGAACCTCGTTGAGAGCGAGCTCTTCGGCCATCGCAAGGTGGCCTTCACCGGCGCCGATAACCACCGCAAGGGACTTTTCGAGGTCGCCAACGGGGGCACCCTGTTCCTCGACGAGGTCGGCGAGCTCGACCGGAGCGTCCAGGTGAAGCTGCTCCGCTTCCTCGAATCGGGGGAAATCCGCCGGGTCGGCGAGAATGAGCCGTTCCGGGTCGACGTCCGCGTCCTCTGTGCCACCAATCGCGACCTCCGCGAGATGGTCGCCAACGAGCAATTCCGCGAAGACCTCTTCTTCCGGCTCAACACGTTCGAGATCTTCCTGCCCCCCCTGCGCGAGCGCAAGGCCGACATCGCCGCGCTGGCCAGCCATCTGCTGGCCCGCTATGCCTCGCGTCGGGGCCTGTCGCAATCCACGATCACGCCCGAGGCCCTGGAGGTCTTGCAGAACCACGATTGGCCCGGGAATATCCGCGAGCTGGCCAACATGATCGAACGCGCCACGATCCTGGCCGGCGACGGCCCCATCCTCGCCGAACACCTGCCGGCCCAGCTGCCCGCGCGCGGCCGCGCTCACCCGACCACGCCCGCGGCGGTCGGGGCACCCCATTTCCAGATCCCCGAGGGGAACCCGACCCTCCGCGACGTCGAGATGCGCTACATCCAGGCCATCCTCGAGAAGCACAACGGCAACAAGCCCCCCGCCGCCCGCGAGCTGGGCATCAGCCTCAAGACCCTCTACAACAAGATCAACCAGCTCCAGCACAGTTGAGCGGGTGGTGGCCGCTCGACTCTGCGGGGGCCACCGCGAATCGGTCTCGATCTCGCCCCACCGGCTGGCGGCAGGTGGGGATTCCCAGAACAGGCACGATCCACGGTCTGCCCTGGATTCTTCCCAAACGCGGTGGTCTCCTCCCATAATGTGCGGAGCCGGGCCCAATCCGCGGCCTGGTTCGGCATCGAACGACGCAGCATCCCGGAACGGCCAGCGGAGAGCAAGGAGACCCACCATGAGCAGCGGACTCCGGCGACGTCGATTCCTTCAGATGGCCTCGGCCCTGGGATTGGGGGCGGAGCTGGGTCCTTGGGCCAGCCTGAGGACGATTACCCCCTTGCGGGCCGAGGAGGCCCGGGTCAAGCCCGAAATGGTCCGGTTCCGTCCCGAGATCGAGCCGGTGGTGCGGCTGATCGAAGAGACGCCGCGCGAGCGGATCATCGAGACCGGGATCATCCAGCTCAAGAAAGGTCTGTCGTACAAGGACCTGCTCGCCGGGCTCTTCCTGGCGGGGATTCGCAACATCAAGCCGCGGCCGGTCGGCTTCAAGTTCCATGCGGTGATGGTGATCAACTCGGCGCACGTCCTGGGCCAATCGGCGGCGGTGACCGAGCGGCTGCTGCCGCTGCTCTGGGCCCTGGACAACTTCAAGGCATCCCAGGCGCAGGACGTCAAGGAAGGGGATTGGGTTCTCGAGCCGCTCGACGAGTGCCGGCTGCCCAAGACCCAGCGCGCGCGGGAGGAATTCGTCCGCGCGATGGAGGTCTGGGACTCCGACGCGGCCGATGCGGCCATCGCCGCGCTCTGCCGCAGCTCCGGGGCGGCCCACACCATGGAACCGCTCTGGCGCTACGCGGTGCGCGATCAGCGCAACATCGGCCACAAGGCGATCTTCGCGGCCCAGTGCTGGCGGACCTTGCAGGCGATCGGCTGGGAGCATGCCGAGCCGGTCCTCCGCTCCCTGGTCTTCGGCCTGCTCGACCTTCAGGGCGACACCCGGCCCCGGCCGGTGGGACCCTATGAGTCGAACCTGGAAAACGCCGGCAAGATCCGCCCGGAGTGGTCGGTCGGCCGCGAGGACGCCGCGGCGACCCGCGCCCTGCTGGCCGTGATCCGGCAGGCCACTCCCGAGGCGGCCTCGGAAGAAGCGGTCAAGCTACTGAATCAGGGCATCGCGCCCGGTTCTCTCTGGGACGCGGCCATCCTCTCGGCCTGCGAGCTCCTGATGCACAGCCCGGGAATCCTGTCCCTGCACGCCACGACCTCCACCAACGCCTTGCACTACATCTACACGACCAGCGGCGACGACCTGACCCGCCGGCTGGCACTCCTCCAGGCGGTCGGCTGGCAGCCTCTCTTCCGGGGACGGATCAAGCCCGGCCAATCGACCGGAATCGACGCCCTGCCGGCCAGTCCCGACCTGCGTCTCTCCGGGGGCGACACGGCCGTGGGCGAGATCTTCGCGACCATCAACGACGATCGGACCAAGGCCGCGACCAAGGCGATGGCTTACCTCTCGGGCGGCGGCTCTTCCGAACTGATCTTCGACGCCGCGCGGCGCATGATCTTCCACAAGGGCCGCGACAGCCATGACTACAAGTACGGCGCGGCCCTCTGGGAGGAATACCTCTGGTCGACCGAGCCGAAGTGGCGCAACCACATCGTCGCCGCCTCGATGTTCAACTTCCCGGGCGCCAGGACGCCCGACAGTCCGCTGATGATCCGCGCCCGCGACGCGTTGGCCGCCGTGATGAGCTAAAGGAAACCCCCGATTCGACCGTAGGGCCGGCTGTGCCGGCCGGACAGGCCCTGGGCCGGGACCGCCGAGCGGCGCGGTGTGACGTCACCGGTCCCGGCCGGCACAGCCGGCCCGCAAATCGATTAGCGGTCCGCCGTGCGCGGAGTATCTCTGCAGATGATCCCTCGTGCAACCGGTTGGTTCTCTCCGTACCTTCGTGCCGTGCCGTTAACTCGGCGCCGCCCGGG
>JAJPJC010000183.1 GCA_021324445.1 Isosphaeraceae bacterium | reverse complement strand
CGAGGGCTCCTTTGGTCGAAGGGGCAGGGTTCCCATCTGCCAGCCTAAGACCAAGGAGCTCTCTTCGCTATATCCCCTAGAACCCGCAGAAAGCGGGACGATCTCTTACTAAGGGGAGGAAGGGAGGGGTTGCCACAGATGGTGACTCCTCGGAGTATACCGGCCTGCGCCCAAGAGGACGCGAGGTTCTGAGCGGTCGAATGCTGGGTCGTGGCGCGGAATCGGCCCGGGTACTTCTCCCCGAGCCATATCCCGATCTCGGCCGGCATGAGCACCTGCCCTCGGGGAACTGCCAAGACCTGCGGCGTGCATTCCCGGAGGAGCGGGTCCCGCGCACAGGCGAGGAGGAACGCCAGCATCAACCGCCCCTCGCCGCCGCCGGACCAGTAGAACCGGAGAATCCGAAAGATGGGGCAGGCGGGATCGAGGGCGTACAGCTCGGCGAGGCGCTGTGCGGTCCGCAGGCGAGTGGCCCGGGTCGGCTTGCCGAGCACGTTTTCCTCAACGATCGCGGTGGCGTAGGTCGCGGCCGACGAATCGGCCGGGACTCGATCGAGGACCTGGGTCAACTCCGCGAGCATCATCGTGCGGCTGGTATGGACGCTGCTGGCGCCCCAGCGAAATCCGAATTCATCCGTCAGGGATGGCACGGAGACCGTCAGCATGGATCGTCCCGCCCACGAGGCGCCGCGAAATCGCCAGAATCGCCAGTCGGAAGCCCTTCAGCCAATCATGCACTCGGCTGGCTTCCCGGCTCCCCCAATTCCTCGAGATCGTCGGCGGCGTCAGCGCGAGATCAAGAGGACTTCGAGGCTCGGGCCGTCGCTCCCTGAGTTTCGGTAAAGTGTCACTTGCCGTCGGGGGAGCCACATTTTCTCCCCTCGGGTTGATCCTCGCTGCAGTGACCCGCTCGACATTCCGGAAGTAGAATTCGGGCACGCGATCGAGGATCTGGAGCTTGTAGTCCGCCAGCACGACCGCGGTGTATCCGACGCGACTGGCCCGCTCGATCAGCGCAATCACTTCGTCCGCCGCCCCATCGACTTGCAGGTTGGAACTGCAATAGCCCCAGCGCTCGCCAGAGGGGCTCGATTCAGCGTCCGCAGTGCAGAATGCCCTCGCCCCCAGGAGCGTCCACACGAACAGAGCGGGCAGGAGTCGGCCGATGCTGCGATGCGTTGGCCCATCGATCCTGGCAGACGATTTCCCGAAATCTGGGGGTCCGCCCCGTCCTAAACTGCAAGACTAAACGGTGAAAAGCGCCCGGGACAAGAGACAAGTCGAGCATCCTGGCTCGCAAAGGTTCCAGCCGGCCGGCGTAATTGGGGCGCAATACAGTTTCTGCGTAGGCTGAAGTCCCGAAAAAACATGATTCCTTTATCGGAACTTCACACAAAAGCGCAGGACGGCAGCTACAATTTCACTCGCCGATGGAATGCGGCATGGTGCGACCTGCCGGCGAGGTTGACTCGCAGGTCGATCCCGATCGAATCGACTCGATCCGCAACGAGCCACAATGCATTCAGGCAAACAATCCCCCCGGAGCCACACGTTGCGCTGCCTGGCCTATCGTCTCACCGTGGTCGTCGTGGCCGGGCTGGCGGGCTGCGGTGGTGGTAATCCGACCGATCGCATGAACTTCTACCCGGTCAAGGGGAAGGTCCTGCTGCCTGATGGCAAGCCCTTGACCTCGGGCAAGGTTGTCTTCGTGGCGACCGAGTTTTCACTGATGTCCCCGAGCGACATCGGGAGCGATGGGACCTTCGAGCTGAAGGGGCAAAAGGACGGCCTGCCGGAAGGCGAGTACCGGGTGCGCATCGATCCCGGAGGGGCCAGTGGCGGCGCCGGCACTCATCGGAAGGTCGCGCTTCCCTTCGCGGGCAAGTACACCGACGAAGATGCGTCCGGACTGAAGGCCCAGGTCAAGCCTGGTGAGAATAACTTCAAGTTCAATCTGACGAGATGATCGCCGGCCCATCCGATCCGTGGCGAGGCGGATCGGGGCTATCCGGCTGGGCCGACGCTCAAGCCTACGGTGCGGGGACGGCGCGCTCCCGAGTCGCTGGTCCCGGTCCGGGAATCCTCGGCTAAGTACCCTTTATCGACACGTATCCCCCAATGCGAGCCTCTGGATGGAGACCTGAACCCATGAGCTTCCCCAGGAGAACACCCGAGGGCCGACCGGCATTCACGCTGATCGAGCTGCTCGTGGTGATCGCGATCATCGCCGTGTTGATCGCACTGTTATTACCCGCCGTGCAGTCGGCGCGCGAGGCCGCCCGCCGCGCGCAATGCACCAACAACCTCAAGCAGATCGGCCTGGCTCTGCACAATTACGAAAGCAGCAACACCGCGTTCCCTCCTGGTGGCGAGTCGACGAATTTCAACGTCACTCCGGCCGCCAGCCAGTTCGTCGACGGCGGTTGGAGCACCCTGGCCCGCATCCTGCCCTACATGGAAGCCGGCACCGCGTTCAACGCGCTCAACTTCAACCTGGCCGAGTACAACGATGCGACCGGCCAGAACTTCACCGGCGCCACGCAGGTGGTGGCCGTCTTCCTCTGCCCCTCCTCGACGCGTTCTCCGGATGGAGGCCGCGACGGTCCCGAGCCCGCCACGTGGGACGGCGGGCTCTCGGCCGCCATGGGTGGCAACGGATACGGCTATAACGACTACGGGCCGACCGTCTACGTGGACATCAGCCCGCTCGGCGTCGGCGGCCTCGGCGCGACCCTGGCCACCCCGTATCGCGATAAGACCACTCGCGCCAATGGGATGCTCAAGCAGGGATTGACCAGGATCGCCGAGATCACCGACGGCACCAGCAACACCATCGCCATCGCCGAGGACGCGGGCCGCGATCCCCGCTACCTCAGTCCATATACCGAGGGTTACTACAATAATGTGATCACGCGGCAGGCCGCCATGGCTGTCACCAACCCCTTCGACCCGGGGCCCGCGGGTGGCTACACGCCGTATCGCCGCTACTGGCGCTGGGCCGAGCCCGACGAGGGCTACGGCGTCTCGGGCGTTCCCAACAACAAGTATCGCCCCGATCACGAGCTGAGCGACTGGCCGGTAGCCCCGTTCGTGGCCCAGGGCAACAACGCCGGCAACAACGACGAGATCGCCTCGTTCCACCCGGGCGGGGCCAACGTCCTCTTTGGCGACGGCAGCGTCCGGTTCCTCAAGGATTCGGTGAATCCCGTCACCCTCCGCGGGCTGGTCACACCCAACGGCGGCGAAGTGATCTCCTCGGATCAGTACTGATCGACTCCGGCGCGATTCCATCCGCCGCGGCCCGGGCCCGTGGTCAGGTCCTCCGACGTGACCGCGGGCCTGTGGCGTCGCCGCTCCCGACTCCAGGCCGATCAACCGATGCGGCCGGTGATGTACGCCTCGGTGCGCGGGTCCTTGGGATTGGTGAAGAGGAGGTCGGTCGGGCTGAACTCGGCGAGAATCCCGGTCCGATGTCCCTCACCGGGGGCCTCGTCGAGCATCAAGCAGGCGGTCCGGTCGCTGACCCGGCGGGCCTGCTGCATGTTGTGGGTGACGATCACGATCGTGTAGTCGTTCTTGAGGTCGTCCATCAGGTCCTCGACCCGGGCGGTCGAGATCGGATCCAGCGCCGAGCACGGTTCGTCCATGAGGATGACTTCGGGCTCGACGGCCAGGGTCCGGGCGATGCAGAGCCGTTGCTGCTGGCCGCCGGAGAGTTCCAACCCCGAGCGGTTCAGCTTGGTCTTGACCTCGTCCCACAGAGCGGCCCGGCGGAGCGAACGTTCCACCAGGTCGTCGAGATCGCCCCGGTAGCCGTTGATCCGCGCACCCCAGGCCACATTGTTGTAGATACTCTTGGGGAACGGGTTCGGCTTCTGGAAGACCATGCCGATCCGCCGCCGCAGGCCGACCGGATCGATGCCGGGTGCCGAGATCAACTCACCGTCGAACCGGACTTCTCCCTCCATGCGGGCGCCGTTGATCAGGTCGTTCATCCGGTTGAAGCAGCGGATCAAGGTGCTCTTTCCACAGCCCGAAGGGCCGATCAGGGCCGTGATCTGGTTCCGGGGGATGTCGATCGTGATGTCCCTCAGCGCCAGGGCCGAGCCGTACCAGACCGAGAGCCCCCGGGTGGACAGGACGATCGGATCAGGAGCCGGCGCCGCGATGGCCGGAGCGGTGGGAGCCACGGTGGGCAGGCTGGCCTTGGCCTGTTCTGCACGAGGTTCGGAGACGCCCATCAAGGATCTCATGGGTTTGGGGACCTCTGGGCCGATTAACCGTGATGATAACGGCGGAAGCGGTTCCGGATCACGATGGCGGCGGCATTCATGGTCAGCAACAGCGCGACCAGGATGAGGATGCCGCCGGCGGCGACGATCTGATAATGCCGGTCCGGCTCACGGGCGTAGTTGTAGATTTCGACCGGCAGCGCGGAGTAGCGGTCGAGCGGCCCCGCGGGCGGCCGGAGGATCGCGCCGGCGGCGCCGACCATCAGCAAGGGCGCGGTCTCGCCGATGGCGCGGGAGAGGCCCAGGATGGTGCCGGTGAGGATCCCCGGCAAGGCCGAGGGGAGCACGTGGTCGCGGACCACCTGCCAGCGAGTCGCGCCCAGGGCCAGCGCCGCCTGTCGCAGCGATTGGGGGACGGCCCGCAATGCCTCCTGGGTTGTGATCACGATGATTGGCAGGATCAGCAGGCTCAGGGTCAGTGCCCCGGCCAGCAGCGTCGGCCCCAGCGCCAGCGCCTTGATCCCGAAGGCGCGGACGAACAGCGCCAGGCCCAGGATGCCGTAAACGATCGACGGCACGCCGGCCAGGTTGGCAATATTGGTCTGGATCAGCCGGCGCAACCGGCCGGGCGGGGCATACTCCTCGAGGTAGACCCCGGCCCCGACTCCCACCGGGATGCCGATGACCGCGACCAAGCCGAGCAGCCAGAGACTCCCCGCCAGGCCGACGCGATATCCGGTCGATTCCGGCTCGGACGACTGAGTGGCCGCCGCCAGTTTCCGCACCAGCGCGAGCAGCTCACTCCAGTTGGGGACGATGGCCGTCCAGGGGTTCTCCGGCGGGCCCTGAAGCGCGGCCGTCACGATCGAGCCCAGGACCACCAGCAGCACGACCACCCCCGTGCACGTCGCCAGCAGGCACGTCGCGGCGAACAGTGGCCCGCAGAGACGCCGGATCCAGCGATCGGGATGGAACCGCGCCGCCTCGTTCGGCTTCATTGATAGACCTCCCGGAAACGGCGCAACACCAGCCCCGAGAGAATGTTCAGCGTCAGGGTGACTGCGAAGAGCGTCAGCCCGACCGCGAACAGCGACAGGTACTTGGGCTCACCATAGGAGGCATCGCCGCCGATGACCTGGACGATGTAGGTGGTCATGGTCTCGATCGAGGTCAGGGGATTCCAGGTGATCTGGGGGCGCATGCCGGCGGCCAGGACCACGGCCATGGTCTCGCCGATGGCCCGGCTGACGGCCAGGATGAACGAGGCGATCACGCCGGAGAGACCGGCGGGCAACACGACCCGGGTCGAGACCTCGAACCGGGTCGCGCCCAGGCCGAAGGCGGCCTCGCGCAGCCCGCGGGGCACCGCCGACAGGACATCTTCACTGAGCGACGAGACCAGGGGAATGATCATGACCCCCACCACGATGCAGGCGCTCAGCGCGTTGAACGTCTCCACGCGCAGGCCCATCGGCTCCAGCAGCCGTTTCAACGTCGGGGTCACCAGCAGCAAGGCGAGATAGCCATAGACGATCGTGGGGATCCCCGCCAGCAGCTCCAGCGTCGGCTTGAGGACCGCCCGAACACCCCGATGCGCGTATTCGCTGAGATAAATGGCGCTCAAGAGCCCGATCGGCAGGGCGATCGCCGAGGAGCCCGCGGCGACCAGGAAGGTCCCCCAGACCAGGGGGACGATTCCGAACTTGGGCGGGTGGGCGTCCGGCTTCAGCTCGGTCCCGAAGAGGAAGGCGGGCAAGCTCACCTTGGCGTGGGTGAAGAACTCGAAGCTCTGGACGGAGAGTACCGCGACGATGCCGATCGTGGTCAGGACCGTGATCGCGGCGCAGAGAATCAAACCGATCGTCACCGCGGCTTCCCAGAACGCCAGGGAGCGCGAATGGCCCGACCAGAGATCGGCCTCGACCCGTCGCGTCGGGGACCCGTCGCCAGTCACGGTCGTTGAGGACACGGGCCGAGTCCTTACTCCGCCGTGGCGGCGGCTTCCTGGGCGGCGCGGCCGGCCGAGAGCACCTGGGAGAGGGCTTTCTGGTTGGCCGCCTGATCGTCCGCGGTCGGCGCGTTGTAGCCGGCCTTGACCGCGAGCTGATCGATCGACCCGAGGTAATACGTGAGGAACTGGGCGACCTCCGGCCGCCGGGCCGCCGAGTTCTTCACGTAGATGAACAGCGGTCGCGACAAGGGGGCGTAACTCTTATCGAGGATCGTCGCGGGGCTGGGCAAGACCGGCGCGCTGTCCGGTCCCTGGGCAACTCCAAGCGCGCGCAGCTTGTCCTGGTTGGCCGCATAGTAGGCATAGCCGAAGTAGCCCAGCCCATCCGGGTCGCCGGCCACGCCGTTGACCAGCGTGTTGTCGTCCGCGCTTTGCTGCACGTCGTCGCGCTGGCTCCTGGCCTTGCCCGTGATCGCCTCGGTGAAGAACTCGAACGTGCCGGAGTCGTTGTCGGGCGAGTAGAGGATGATCCGGCGCTCGGGCCAGGCGGGGTCCACGTCCTTCCAGGTCCTGACCTTGCTCCCTGGCTCCCAGATCGACTTCAACTGCCCCACGGTCAGTGACTTGACGAAGTCATTGCGGGGATTCACGACCAGCGTGATTCCGTCGTAGCCGACCAGGAACCGGGTCCAGTCGATCCCCTGGGCCCTGGCCTTGGACTCCTCATCGGGCTTGGCCGCCCGCGAGGCGTCGACGATGTCGACCTCACCCTGGAGATAGCGGCCGAACCCACCGCCGGTCCCGTGGTAGTCCACGACCACGGTGACCCCCGGGTTGACCTGGCTGAACCCTCCCTGCGCGGCCCGACTGATCCGGTACACGGTACTCGATCCATCGACAATGATTGTGGCCGGCGGCGTGACGGGCCCCCCGCCGCCGCATCCCCAGGCCGTGCCGATCAAAACGGCAAGACCGATCGCACCACCCCAGCCCCGCATGTGAATCATCCCAATGCTTCCTCGTGACCGGACCCTACTGCCAGATCCGTCGGCGGCGGCACCTCGGACCGACTCCCCCCTCGACCGCTCGATCGACCGGCGCGGCCCGGGCTCGTCTCTCGCCAAGCCATCCCATGCCGTATTCTCATGGACGGCAGCCCCAAGACGCCAGTCTAGCCGTCGAATATGAAGGTTTTGTGAATCCCTCATGAGGAACCGTGGTGACTCCGTCTTCGTTTCGACCGGGAGAAAACGGCACCTGCGCCCAGGCGTCGGCGCTGAGGCGATCCGGACGGGGTCGCACACGGGTGGGTGAAGCTGAGGGGTGCTCGACGCAATCCAGTAATAGATTGGTCTTTACGACGGCAGGGGAGTGGCGACGTCCCCGACAGCTCGAATCCTGGCGGGGTTCAGCATGTCGAACCAGGGATCCGGTGCGTCGCGGTCCGCCGCCTCGTGCGGAACGTGGAGAATCGCACTGGTTGCCGAGGGCGTGGCAGGATGGCTTGCTCGGGGCCGTGCATCCCCGGCCGCGATTGACCTGCCTGGGGCTTCCGCCTATGATCTGGGCCGCCCGCCCGAACTCCGCGGATTCCACCTCGCCTCGCATCGCATCGTACTGCCGAGTTCTCCCTCTCCCGTCCCGGATGGAGGTCTCTCATGCACCTCGTGATGGGCCGCTCAGGTCTGGTCCCAGCCGGGGCGACGTCGGCCCCGGCCCGCCCGCGGCCCCGGCCCGCGACCCGCCCGCGGCGCGGGGAACCCGACGGCCCGCGATCCGGTGGCGCGACCCGCGCGCTGCCGGTTTATCTCGCGTCGGTCCTGGCTGGAGTGGTCCTGGCGATCGCCTGGCTGCTGCCGGGGACGGGTGCCGGTGCGGTTCTCGCCTGGGTCGCCGCGCTGCTCCTGGTCGCCGCGGTGCGCGCCCGGCGTGAGCTGCTCCCGGCTTATTGCGCCGGCTTGATCGGCCATCTGGTGGGCTTCTACTGGGTCTACCGCACGGTCTGTGTCTTCGGCGGGTTCGGGCCTGCGGCCGGGGCGTTGATCTTCGCGGTCTTCATCGCCCTCGGCGCCTTGCAATTCCTGGTCTTCGCCCTGATCCATCACCACCTCGGTCCCGGCTTCGACGCGCTGGCGCTGCGCTCCGCGACCGCGGTCGTGCTGGCCGAGCTGCTGACGATCCGCCTCTTCCCATGGCATTTCGGCCATACCCAGATCGCGTTCACTCCCTTCGTGCAGGTCGCCGGCATCGGCGGAGCGATGGCTGTTTCGTTCCTCATGTTCTGGGTTGCGGAGGCGGGCGTTCGCGTCCTCGTCTTCCGCGAGTGGCGGGTCGCATTCCTGCTCCCGCTGGTCGTCTTCGGCCTCGCGATCGGCTACGGCCTGGCGATGATCGGCAGGTACCGCTCCCCGGACGGCCGCGCGCAGGAGGTCGTCGTGGTGCAGGGCAATGCCACGCTGGCTGAGAAGCGGGACCTCGACTCGGCCCGGAAGAACCTCACCCGGATCTGGGAGCTGAGCCGCACGGCCGCGCACCCCGGCTCCCTGGTCGTCTGGCCTGAGGGGTCGGTCCCGGCGTACATCCCCGCCGCCGTCGCCAGGGTGGGCAACCCGCCCGTCCTGCCCTGGATCGGCGACGGCACGGCCTTTCTCGTCGGCTCCTATTCGTTCCTCCCGAATCAGGAGCGCTACAATGCCGCCTTCGCCGTCTACCCGGACGGCCGGGTCCCGTTGCCGTACTTCAAGCGAATCCTGATTCCGTTCGGCGAGACCCTACCGCTCGCGTCGTACTTCCCGTGGCTCAAGGGGTTGAATGCGAAGGCCGGGGTCTTCAGCGCCGGGACGGAGACCCGGATCTTTGACTACCCGATGCGACGACCGGACGGGGCGGTCTGGACCCTGAAGGTCGCGCCCCTGATCTGCTACGAGGACACGGTCCCGTCCCTGGCCCGCGAGGCGACGCAGCAGGGAGCCGAGCTCCTGGTCAACATCACGTCCGACTCCTGGTTCGGCCGGACCCTGGCCCCGCACCAGCATCACCTGATCGCGGCCTTCCGGGCGATCGAGAATCGGCGCTTCCTGATCCGGGCGACGAACACCGGCCTGAGCGGGGTCGTCGACCCGCTAGGCCGGACCATCGCCGGGATTCCTCCCTTCTCCGAAGGGACCGTCACGGCGACGGTACGGCCCCTGACCGATCCCAGTGCCTACACCGTCTGGGTCGGCGACCGCCCCTGGTGGGGCCTGCTTGCGGTGAGCCTAGCCGGGGCCATCGTGAGGCGGAAGCGCCGAACCGGCGCCTTCGGCACGCTGTGAGCCAGGGGCGGATTGCCTTGCGGACCGCTCCAGCTTGCATGCGGCCTTCCGACCTTAAATCGGGGCGGTTCCTCTCACGACGGCGGTCGACTCTCCGAGAGCCATCGGACAGGTCCAACCGAGCGAATTCCGCGATTTTTCCCAGGATCTCCCTGGCTTTCCGGGGGTTGCCCCTGGTAGCATACCGGAACGGGCGCATAGCTCAGGCGGCTAGAGCGCACCCCTGATAAGGGTGAGGTCCCAGGTTCGATTCCTGGTGCGCCCATTCGAACTGCTCGCCGGCCGGGGTCTTGAACACCGGGCCGGCCCTCAAGCATCTCCAGCGGACTCGCGAAATCCACTTCGAGCTGTTGCTCTGAGCCCGGGAGAGGTTCTCCATCCGGACCTGTCCACCTGAGCGTCAGGGTGGTCGAGCCGCGGCCGCTGGTCAACACGAGGTAAACTGCGATGGGAGACCACGGCTGGGGCCAATCAACCGCCAACAGCCCGTTGCCGATCGTCTCGAGTAGGCTCATCCTCCCGGTGGAAGGGCTTCGGTAAAGCCCATCACAGAGCGCTAGGGCCCGACAGATTGGTGGAATCCCCTTCTCCATAGGGAGACCCTCCTGGTCTTCGGATGATTGCGTTGAGAATACCAGGGATGCCGCCCGGACTCAAGAATGGGTGTACGATAGGATCGTGGCGGGAGGACACCGCATGCCCCCCGACGACCCGACGTCCGGCGAAGGGCAGCCATTGACCCAAGTCTCGAGGACGGGTCCGATCGAAGACGTGAGGCTCGACGCAAGTCTAATGGGCGGCGCAGGAATCGAACCAGCGACTTCCACCGTGTGAGGATGGCAGTTGACTCGAAATCGCCTTTGTTTTATAGTATTTCCTGTACCAGACAACCGGTCAGGCGACCGATCTGGTACAGTTTTCTGGTACAAATTCAGTCCGGTGAAGGGAATCACGATCATGCCTGCGAAGTACGACCTCACCTGGGATGGTGACAACAGCCGGTGGCGAATCCAGTTCGGGGGGAAGCGGTACGTCATCTCGACCCGCCAGCTCCGCAAGCAGGGCTTCGAGTGTAACGACACGAAGGAAGGCAGCCGTCAGGCTGCGAATCGCTGGTGGGCGATCCAGCGGGCTGAACTGGAGGTCCAGCAGCCCGAGCATCCACACAAGGATGCCATCGACATCTCGGAGAAGCGGTTGGCGTGGGCGAAGCTCCACGAGCCCTCGGAGGTGGTGGAACTCGGCCAGCAGCTCGTTGCCGTCAAAGAGCAAGACTTTGAGACCGACGAGCCGGAAATCGACGACACCTGGCGGGCCAAACTGGAGGTCGCCCGCCTCTTCGGGGTCCAGATCACGATCCCCGAGGATTGTCCTCGTTCGGTCCTCGCCTACGTCTTCGGCAAGTCCGAGGTCTGGCGGGATCGCATGAGGCGCACGAAGAACGACCTCCCGGCTGATCGCACGATCGCCGGCCAGGTCGTCACCTGGCTCGCCACGAAGGAGGCGCAAGTCCATGCGGGCGACCTGAATCCGGCCCGCTACGACAACCTGAAGCGGAACATCGGCTACTTCCGGGACTTCCTCGGCGGTGGCAACGCCGTCGAGTCGATCACAGCCGACCAGCTGGAGCGTTGGTATCACTACCTCTTGAAGCGGATCTCGCAGGACAGCGAGGAGGAGCCACGGTGGTCTCGTGCGTATGCCGATACCCTCATGGTCACGTCCCGGACCTTCGTCCGCTACCTCCATGAGAAAGACCTGATCGCCCTGCCCAAGAACCTGAAGAGCCTCACCATCAAGGTCCCCCAGCAGAAGGTGGAGACCTTCGAGGATGACGAGGTGAAGGCCCTGGTGGAGAAGGCCACCGGACAGCAGCGACTCCACCTGCTGCTCGCCCTCAACTGCGGCTACAGGTCGAAGGACATCGCTTCCATCCAAGATCACGAGGTGGACTGGAAGAACGGGACGATCACCCGCAAGAGGCCGAAGACCGCCGATCACAAGAACACGCCGGAGGTCACCTACACGCTCTGGCCTATGACGTTCCAGCTGATCAAGGAGTGGAGGTCGGGTCAGGAAACGGTGCTCCTGACCAAGAGCGGGAAGCCGTGGGTGTGGGAGGCCCTGGTGGGGGGCAAGCTCCACTCCACCGATACGATCGCCACGAATTACCGGCGGCTGGCGAAGTCACTCTCCATCACCAAGCCGATGGCGTACTTGCGGAAGACCAGTGCCACAAAGTTGAAGAACTCCGACGACTTCAGCGACATGGACTGGTACTTCCTAGGTCATGCGGGACGCTCGATGGCTGATCGACACTATTCGGCGATCCTCCGGGATCGGCTGGCCAAGGCCCTCCACTGGCTCGGCGGGCAATACGGGCTGGTCTGATGGAACTGCCAGACCCGCCGTCGCGGAGCGACGGCGGGCTGGCGTGCATCGCCTAGGCAGGCTGCTCGTCCCGAGTCAGATAAGCCATCGCTGGTCTCACAGTATCAGCCTTTGCGGTCCGCACCCGTAACCCGCCAGGGCAGGGATGCCTTGATTCGGAAGTAGGTCGCCCTGCTCAGGCCGGTCTCCTGCTTGAACGCCGCCACCCTGGCGTCCTCGCTCGTGTAGGTCTCGTCCTGGAGCAGACGGGCGAGGAGCTGTTGCTCGGGCTTAGTAGTACTCCGTTAAGGCGGATGTACAGTAGGTGCAACCCCCGCTATCATCGGAGGGCATGAATCGTACCGCGACGCCATCACTCGACAGCGATGCTCGGCATCGCCTCTGGGACTCTCTCAACCGCTTCCGACCCGACTTCCGCTTCCGGCGTCAGGCCGAGTGGGCGGCCGTCTAGGTCCGGGCCTTACTCCAAGACGGCGAGCGCAAGAGCATCGAATCTTTGGTCGCACGGGTCCCCCTCCCGCCGGACCTCGACGTCCGCGACCCCCTCCAAGCCCTCCAGAACTTCGTCAACCAGAGCCCCTGGGATGAGCAGAAAATTTGGAAACGTTATCGCTCCATAATGGCTAAAATATTTTCTATTCCTCATGGAATCTTCGTCGCGGACGACACCTCCTTCCCCAAGGACGGGAAGCACTCCGTCGGCGTCCAGCGGCAGTATTGCGGGGCCCTCGGCAAGAAGGAGAACTGCCAGGTCGCCGTCTCGCTTCATTATGTGGGCACGCGTGGCCACTTCCCCCTCGCCATGCGGCTCTACCTGCCCGAGTCGTGGATCGGCGCCGCGACGCGGCTCGATCGGGCGGGTGTGCCGCCCGGCTGCCGCCGGATGATCCCCAAGGGACAGATCGCGCTGGACCTCTTGGACCAGGTCCGCGGTGAGGGCCTCCCCGGTCAGGTCCTCATCAGCGACGCCGGATACGGGGTCGCCCAGGAGTTCCGCGACGGCTTGGCGTCGCGGGGCCTCTACTTCGTGGCCGGCGTGACCGAAGACTTCGTGGTCTTCGAGGCCGAGCCCTCCTGGATCCCGCCGTCCGCGACCGGGCGCGGTCGCCCGCGAAGCCGCCCGCGCCTGGCCGAGGACCATCCCCGACCGGAAGCGGTTCAGGAACTGGCCCGACGATGGCCGCGCCAGACGTTGAGTTGGCGGGAGGGGACCAAGGGGCCGCTGTCGGCGAAGTTCAGTTGGCGTCGGGTCTGGCCGGCTCAGGGCTGGGCGACCGGGGACTGTGCCGACGCCGAGCCGGTCTGGTTGCTGATCGAGGAGCCGGCCGATGGCACGTTGAAGTATGCCTTCTCCAACCTGCCCGCGGAGACCACGATGAGCGAGGGGGTGGCCTACAGGAAGAGCCGATGGCCAGTCGAGCAAGGCTATCAACAGACGAAAAGTGAGCTTGGCCTTGATCATTTTGAGGGACGGTCGTGGCGCGGCTTCCACCACCATGTCTGCCTGGTGATGGTGGCGTTCGGCTTCCTGGCCGCGGAGCGCCATCGCGCGCTGGGGGAACTGCCTCCGGGGGAGTCCGGCGAGGCCGATGACCGGGATCCCGGAAAAAAAAACGGACGACCTGCCGCTGATCAGCGTGCCTGCGATTCGTCGGGCGATGCAGCGTCTCATCGTGCCCGTCTGCCGGCCCGGATGCCCTCACTATCAGAGTTGCATCCCGGCCCCGGCGGCGCCGGACGACCCTGCACCTACTGTACATCCGCCTTAACGGAGTACTATTAGCGGGTTGGGAACGAATGCCAGAGGGTGCAGAAGGCCCCGCAGGGGCGGCGGTCCTGAGCCAGGGGTGAAACCCCTGGAGGACCCGAGATGGGATCCCCCAGCGTGGGCTGTTTTCGGGTGGCGGAGCCCTGTCAGGGCGCCAGCAACCCCGGGCGCGAGCGTCGTTCCGTCGCCCCGTCGGGGCTCGGCATGGGAGGGAATGGGAGT
>JAJPJC010000292.1 GCA_021324445.1 Isosphaeraceae bacterium | reverse complement strand
TGGCCAGGGTCGCCTCCCTGTGTGCGAGGTGAGGGCCCGTTCCTACCCTCCAGTGCACCGGGGAGGCACACCTCCGCGGAACCCGAAAAAACGGCAAAAGTCGAACTTAGCCGAACAATGCGGTGATCGGCTGGCCGTCGGCCAGTTTGAACGGCCGGTTCTGGGCATCGCGGATCTCGCTGCCTGGGTCGAGACCGAACCGCCAGAAGATCGTGGCCGCCAGATCGGCCGGAGTGACCGGATCGGAGGCCGGGTAGGCCGCGCAGCGGTCACTGGCGCCAAAGACCTGCCCGCCGCGCACGCCACCACCGGCAAGGATCAGGCTGTAGCAATCCGGCCAATGGTCCCGCCCGGCATTCTTGTTGATCCTCGGTGTGCGACCGAACTCGCCCAGGCCGATGACCAGCGTGCTCGAGAGGAGGCCGCGAGCATCGAGGTCCTCGATCAGCGCCGCGAACGCTCGATCCATCGGTGGAAGCAAGAAGTCCCGATGTTGCGAAAAGTTCCGGCTGTGGGTGTCCCAGTTCTGCCCTTGTTGCTTGAAGTCGTACACGTTGACGAAGGGCACGCCTGCCTCGACCAGCCGTCGCGCCAGCACGAGGTTCCGGCCGCGCATGTTGCGCGCGAAGCCGTGCTCGGCTCCGGTCGAGGGGCCGGGGGACCAGGGGCCGTCGGCCGACCCATACCGCGCGAGCAAGCGCGGATCTTCGCGGTCGAGCTCCAGCGCGCGGCGGACCGCCGTCGAGCCGAGCAGCCGGTACGCCTGCTGGTAATTCTGCCTCATCCGGTCTGCTAGCGGTGAGCCGGGTCCGCGATCCACCGCCTCGAGCAGCCGGCGGCGGCTCACCTGGCGCGGCAGGCCCACTCCCTGGGGTCCGGCGAGCAAATCGGCGCGGTAGGACTGGGACTCGGGATCCACATCGATCCGGAACGGGTCGAACGCCGAGCCGAGAAAACCGCCTCCCTGGCAGGGAACCTCGACCACATTATGGAACGCGAACGGGAGCGCCGCATGAGCGATTGGGACGTTGCGGGCGCGGCGCATGTAACCGAGCGTGCCACCCCAACTGGGGAATTGCTGGGGCACCGGGCTGAACAGCTCGCGGTCTCCCTGCGGCGGGAGGCGGCCCGTGAACGTCTCGATGGCGGCCGGGTCGTGCAGGCGGTTGCCGTGGTGCATGCTCCGGATGATCGCCACCTTGTGCATCACGCCGGCGATCCTCGGGAGATGTTCGGAGAGGCGAATCCCCGGCACGCTGGTGGCGATCGTCTGGAACTCGCCGCGGATCTCGGCCGGTGCCTCCGGCTTGGGATCGAACGTCTCGAGCTGGCTCGGTCCTCCGTAATAGAAGATTGCGATGCAGGCGCGGAGCGGAGTCAGGGAGCCCAGGCGATCCTGGGGCAGCGGTGCCGCCTCCGACCGGGCGCGGATCAGCCCGAGCAGATCCAGGCTCAAGGACGACATCAGGCAGGTTCGCAGCAGATCGCGACGCGACCGGCCGGCTCTGGCTTCGGGCTCGCCGGAATCGTCCAACCTCATGGGTGCGTCTCCGGAGACGATCGTCTCCCGGCCGGTAGCCCGGGGAGTGGACTGAGCGCGCCGCAGGAGTCTTGGGGCCTGAGGCCCGCAGACTCGCCCGGACCCGTCCGGGGGCCGGCTTCGAAGCTTCGGGTGCCACCCCCTGTTCCGGCCCGGGCTTCCTACACGGCGGTCCCCACCTCATCGGAACTCTTGGTCAGCCACTCGTACTGTTTTTGATGGTGCTTTTCGACAAGCTGAACGGCACGGCCCTCGTTCCGCGCCCGGATCGCCGCCAGCAGCTCCTTGTGCCCCCGGACGGTCGGTCCCGGAGCTCCCGCGTCGGTCAAGTTTCGCCGCACCATCAGCAGGCGAATCTGAGAGCGCAGGCCCAGCCACGAGTTGAGCAACCGCCGATGGTCCGCAGCCCGGACCAGCAGTTCGTGAAATTCGAGGTCCAGGGTGGCCAGCAGCTCGGGTGTGTACACCTTCTCGGTCAGGCGGACGTTCGCCAGGAGCTGGTCCCAGTACGCTCCGGCCCCCTGGGCGATCACGCGACGGACCGCCAGGACCTCCAGAGGCAACCGCAGACTCAGGATCTCCTCGACATCCTTGGGTGAGAGATCCACCACCGTCGTCCGGCGATTGACCGAGCGGCTGACCAGCCCCTCCTGCTCGAGCGAGACCAGGGCACCCCGGACCGGAGCCCGGCTCACCTTGAGGCTGCGGGCCAACCGCGCCTCGGCCAGCCGTTGCCCAGGCCGGATCCGCCCGCCGAAGATGGCCTCGCGCAACGAAGCCGCGATGTGCTCGCTCAGAGTCTGTCGCGATGCCGGCTCCAACTCCAAAGGGATGATCTCAGGCATCCGATTCCTCAATGTTCATTGATTTGTCCTCGGCGCCCATGCCCACGAAAACGGCCGACGGTCGACCGTCGCTACTCCGCGCAGCACCCATTATCCTTCCGGCACCGAGCCTGTCAAGGGGTCGGATGGGCTCCCGGAGGCGCCGGACCGATCCTGCGTCGGGTCGTTGCGATGGGAAGGTCGGACATCCCCGTGAACCAAGCGAATGATTCCTCACAGAAGCCGTTTTGCTCCAACTGGTTGCATCAGCCAGTGCCCAGCAGGTCCCTGCGGTGGGCCGGCCGTGGGCGCGGCCCGCTGGCCCACGGGACGTCGCGCTGGAACTTTTTTGAAAAATGGTGGGTCTAGGGACTGGACTTTCCAGATCTCTGGATGTATTGTTGGCACTGAATCAGCCAGAAAACGGTCGACCGTCGCCCGTAACCGCGCCGGCGTCCGACGGTTTTTCTCCGCGTCGGCAACGGGTCTTGAGATCTGCCGATCAGCGATCTGTGGACCTGAGGGAGGCCCTAAGAACAACCGATCGTGGCGAGGGCATCGCGGCTGCGCGAAAGAAAGATCGACGGATCCCGGGCCGAGCGGGTGCTCGTGGTCGTGCGCCGGACCGGCTGGCTGGTTGCCGCTCTTCTCCAACCTTCTCCCTTTCAGGAGTTCGATTATGCGCCCACGTCGTGGCTTCACGCTGATCGAATTGCTCGTCGTCGTCGCGATCATCGCGGTCCTGATCGCGCTGCTCTTGCCCGCGGTCCAGTCGGCGCGCGAGGCAGCCCGGCGCTCCCAGTGCACGAACAACCTCCGGCAAATCGGGCTGGCCTCCCACAACTACCTCTCGGCGGAAGGGTGCTTCCCACCGCAGAACATGTGGCCCGCCTCGACCTTCAACGGGTCCGGCTGGAGCACGGGCTGGCCGATGCGGATCCTCGGGTATATCGAAGCCCTGCCGATCTTGAACGCGTACAACGTCTCGTTCACCCTCTGGAACGACCCGTCCTTCTCGACCGAGGGGGTGAATAACACCGCCGGGTTCGCCCAACTCGCAGTCTTGCTCTGCCCGTCCGAGAACAAGAAGTTTGCGCCGGCCCAGCCGTGGGCGACCTTGAACTACATGGGGAACCTGGGCGGGCCCGGCACGTTCGGTCTCTACACCGGCATGATCATCTGCCCCTACTTCTATTACTACCCGTACCCGACGCTGGGCCCGATCGCCACGGAGGCGGTCACCGACGGGACGTCGAACACGGCGATGTTCAGCGAGCGGCTGCACGGGCTCCTGGGCAACCCCACGGTCTACGCCAACTCGGACGATGCCCGGCGGGGCGCCTTCCCCCTCAGCGCCCCCTCGCTGCCGGCGGCCACCTACCCCTTCGGCTCGGGGATCGGCGGCGCCCCCGCTCAGGGGGGGACCCCGGCCCAGATGCTGGCCTTCGTCCAGGCGTGCAACTCGATCCCCGGCAACACGCCGTCGGCCTTCTCCAGCGGGGCCGGCTACGTCTGGCTCCTCGGCTACCCCACGAATACGACCGTCAACGCCTACAGTCACAGCGGTCCGCCCAACGGGTTGATGTGCCTGAACCCGGGCGGATCGGGTCCCGCCGCGCAAGGTCTGGACACGGTCTGGGGCGCCAATACCGGGACCATGCCGCCGAGCAGCAACCACCCCGGTGGCGTCAACATCTGCTTCGCGGATGGCTCGGTGCGGTTCATCAAGAACACCGTCAACCTTCAGACTTGGTGGGCTCTGGGCACCCGCGGCGGTGGCGAGACGATCTCGAGCGACTCCTACTGATCTTTCGTCCGTTCGCGGCCCGAACGGCCCGGGAATAGCACCCGGGGAAACCTCGGGGACCTCGACCCATCCAGAATCATTGGCACGAACCAGGGGAAATCCATCATGTGGAAGAAGGTCTTGGCTGCAGCGTTGATCGCCGGACCGATCGCCGGCTGCAGCGATTCCAAGGTCACTTTCCTGTCCGGAACCGCGGAGGAAGCCCACCGGGCGGCCGATGTGGCGGCCAAGGCGCCGATGGGCTTCGCGCCGATGAAATCCAAGGCCGCCCCGGGAAAGCCGGCTCCCGCCAAGACGACCGCGGCGGCGCCCTCGACCCCCAACGCGCCCAAGTAGTGCGCGGGGGCCGGCCTGCTCGGCTCTGCCTCGCCCTGCCCCTCGGCGACCGGACCGCGCCGCCTGCACCGGCGCGGTCCGCGCCGGCCGTGCGTCCGCGGGGGTCCCTCCCGACCTGGACTTCCAAGGCCTTGACTCAAGATTGGTAAGGTGAACCGGCGGGCGCGGCAGGCCGCCACCGGATCCCACCGCGATCGAATCCTGACCCGAGAACCATCGACCTCAGGACCCAAGTGTCGCTCCTTGCGAGGAGGCTGTGCCATGAGCTCCAATGGCAACCCCACGGCGATTCATCATGGCATGTTTATCATGCCCTTCCACGATCCTGCCAAACCCCCGGCCCAGTGCTTCGACGAAGACCTCGAGCTGATTGTCCGCGCCGAGGAGATGGGCTTCACCGAGTTCTGGATCGGTGAGCACCACACGATGAAGTGCGAGCCCATCGTCATGCCCGAGATCTTCATTGCCCGGGCGCTCGGCGAGACGACGACCATCCGCATGGGGCCCGCTCCCATCTGTCTGCCGCTCCATAACCCGATCCACGTCGCTTGCCGCCTGGCCTTCCTCGACCAGCTCGCCAAGGGGAGGCTCAATCTCTGTCTGGGCACCAACAGCGTGACCTCCGACCTGGAAGTTTACGGGATCGACCCCAAGAACTCCGCCGCGATGCTGGACGAGGCCCTCGACGTGGTCTTGACGCTCTGGGCATGCGACCCTCCGTACGAATTCGAGGGGAAGTACTGGAAGCTGCGCCTGGTCAAGACCGTGGACGCCGAGACCGCCATTGGATACATCCCCAAGCCCTACCAGCAGCCCCACCCGCCGATCGCCATTCCGGGTATGAGCCTGAATTCGGCCAGCATGCAGATGGCCGGTCGCCGGGGATACCGGCCGTTTTCCCACTGCCTCATCCCCGGCAACGTCCTGGCCGATTGCTGGGAGACCTATGAACAAGCTGCGCTTCAGGCCGGCCGCCAACCCGACCGCTCCGACTGGAAGGTGGCGCGCTCGATCTTCCTGGCCGATACCACCCGGGAGGCCCAGCAGCGAGCGCGCACCAACTCGCTCGGTAAGTGCTACGAGTACATCGGCCGCCTGTTCGACAAGGGCCTGGGCCGCAAGATGTACAAGCGCGACCTGGCGATGAGCGACTCCGATTGCAACCTCGATTACCTCATGACCGAGCAGATCATCGCCGGCGACGTCTTCGAAGTGCTCCGGCGTCTCCTCGAGCTGATCGAGGAGACCGGGCCGTTCGGCACTCTGGTCCTGATGGGTTACGACTGGGACGACAAGTCGAGCTGGCTGCACAGCATGGAGCTGTTCAGCAAGGAGCTGATGCCCGCCTTGAATCAGGCTGTGGCCGGGGTTACAGTCTGAGTCATGGCCCTCATCGTCGACGCTCACCTGCACGTGTGGCGCGCGCAACCAGCCGGTCCGCCGGGCGCGGCGACGCTCGTCAGCCCGGAGGAGGATGTCCCGATCGAAGAGGGGTTGCACGTGCTGGACCGGCATGGTGTCGCCCGGGCCGTGCTGATCCAGCCGGTGTTCCCGGGCGAGGACAATCGCTACGTGGCCGACTGCGCGGCGGCGTGCCCGGACCGGCTTGCCGCCGTCTGCGTGGTGGACCCCCGCGCCGCGGGGGCGGAAGACCGGCTCGAGCACTGGGTCGTTGGGCGCGGCTGCCGGGGATTGAGGCTCCGGCCCAAGCTGGTCGACGAATCGGCCGCCTTCGGCCCGCGATCGTACTCGCTCTGGGAACGCGCGCGGAGGCTTGGGATCGTCATCAGCGTCCTGGCCAACCCCGAGCACCTGAGCACGCTCGCGGCGCTGGCGGCGCGATTCCCGGAAGTCCCCATCGTCCTTGACCACCTGGCTCATCCTCGGCTGTCGGAAGGCGTCGCCGGCCCCGGCTTTCAATCGCTCTTGAGCCTGGTCGAATTCCCCAACATCCACGTCAAGATTAGCGGCTTTTACTACTTCACCACCGAGCCCGAGCCCTACCACGGCTGTTGGGACCTGGTCCAGGCCCTGTACGACCAGTTTGGGTCCGACCGCCTGATCTGGGGGAGCGACTTCCCGCACGTCGAGCGGAGGACCGGCTACGGCAGCAGCCTGGAGCTCGTCCAGCACCGGCTCCCGTTCCTGAGCGGGTCGGACCGTGAGAAGATCCTGGGCCGGAATGCCTTACGGTTATATTGGCCGAGAGATCGCCAGCACGGGGATCCGGAGCAAGGCGGCTGAGTGACCCGTGCGCTCGCGAGCGGTCTGACCCATGCCGCTGTCTGCGGCATCCGAGCCTTCCGGACACGCCCCACGACACCGACCTGCGAGGAGCAAGATGAGCGAACCGACCGTGACTCCCATTCCCGAGGTTGTAGCGGACTGGGGACCTACCCCGATCCCGGCCAGCCGGGTGCGGTACAAGGTGCTGGCCCTGGCCTGCGCCCTGGCCGTGGTGACCTACATCCATCGGCTCGGCTTCGCGGTCGGGGCCCCGTGGATCAAGCGGAGCCTTGGTCTCGACGACGGCCAGGTCGGCTACTTGATGTCGGCGTTCCTGGTGGCCTACGGCTGCTTCCAGGTCCCGGGCGGCCTGCTGGGTGACCGCCAGGGGGCCCGGCATGTCCTGACGATCCTGGTCCTCGGCTGGTCGCTCCTGACCGGCGCCGTGGCCCTCGCCGTGCTGCTGACTCCAGTCGCGGGTCTGCCCTTCATCTTCTTGCTGGTGGTGCGGTTCCTCTTCGGTATCTTCCAGGCCGGCGGCTTCCCCACCTTGGGCCGCGTGGTGGCCGACTGGATGCCGATGACCGAGCGCGGCTTCGCCCAGGGGGCCATCTGGATGTTCAGCCGTTGCGGCGGCGCCCTCATCCCCTTCTTGCTGGCCGGGCTCTTTGCCTTGTGCGGCAACTGGCCGGTCCCGTTCGTGCTGATCGCCGGTCTCGGCTTGCTGTGGTGCGGCGTGTTCTGGCCCTGGTTCCGCAACCACCCCGAGGAGATGCCGCAGGTCAACCGCGGCGAGCGCGCGCTCATCGCCGCCGGCCGGCCCGAGACCGCGGACCTTCCCCGCTCGGTCCCCTGGTCCCAGATGGCCGGCTCAGTCAGCGTCTGGTCGTTGTGCCTGATGTATGGCTTCACCGGCTTCTCGGGGAACTTCTTCACCACCATGCTGCCCCTGTACCTGAGCGAACAACGCCACCTGTCGGCCTACCACACGGCCTGGCTCTCGGCGCTTCCTTTGGCCGGCGGGGTCGTGGCCTGCATCCTGGGCGGCACGGCGTCGGACTGGGTCATCCGGCGCTGGGGTAGTCGCCGCTGGGGACGCCGTTCCGTCGGGATGCTGGGCCTGGGCCTGGCCGGCCCGGCCCTCCTGTCGTCGCTCTGGGCCGGCGAGGTCTGGGTGCTCGGCCTGCTCCTGACCGCCACCTTCTTCGGCAACGACTTGATGATGGGGCCGGCCTGGGCCGCCTGCGCGGATATCGGCGAACGCTATGCCGGCACGCTCTCCGGCGCGATGAACATGATCTCCGCGCTGATGGGTGCCGGCGGCACGGCGCTGGCGGGTTACCTGTTCCGGCAAGGGCGACCGGAGCTGGTCTTCGAGATCTTCTCGGGAGTCTACGTCCTGGCAGCCCTCTGCTGGCTGGGCGTGGACGTCACCCGGCGCTTGGGCGACGCGACCTGAGGCAGGCCAGGCATTTCAAAGCTGCAGCAGACGCGGCTACGGCTTCCCGACCCCGACAGTGTTGCAGATCAACTCAGAGATAGTAGACGAAGTCACGAGTGAGAACGACCCATTCGCCTTCCTTCCTGGCCAGTACGTAAGTCCCGTCGCCGCTGTGCCTGCCGCCGCTCCAAGGGAACGTCAGTCGAACAATCGCGAGCAGGCGGTCGCGGCAGTGGCCCGGTGCGTAGGCGCGGAACCCCTGGGGGTCTACCCGACCAGGTTTCGTCTCCGCGCCGATCTTGTCCGAAATGACGATCCGACGATCTTTGGGCCGCAGGTCCTTGAAGGAGTGTTTCACTTCGCAGCGGCGCACAAGGTCGTCGGCGGCCTCCCGCGCGAGCCGGAGTTGAGCCCGAGACAGCTTTCTCCGTTTACCACGAGCGAGCCGATCGAGAATGTCCGAAACCTCCAGGGGATCAGTGAGTGCTTCCGGCGAGAGAAGGAGCTTCTCGGTCGCCTCGGGGGATTCGAGAGGTGGGTCGGGCTGGGAGAGAAGATCCTTCAGAACGACCTCCAGGACAGCGGAGTCGCTACTCGCAGCCAAGTCCGATTTCGGGACACTTCCCGCTGAACGCCACCGAGGGACTTACCTGAGATAAGCCATTTTGCTCTTGAAACTTAGAGCCTGCGTCCGGCTCTCCCGCACTCTCGGTGCTTACGGCTCGTCAACGACCCGGCTCCTATGCAGAATTCCGGCGGAACGCACGATCACCGCGGCGGCCGGAGGGCTTGGACCACCGGAAGTGAGGGAGAGCCCAAAAAGCGCCAACTAGCGCTGCAAGATGACAGCCACCTAGCGCCGCATCGGCACTCGCGGCCGAAACATCCGCCACGTCGCCCACGACGAGGCCGATGCCCGCAGGATCGTTCGCCAATGCCTCCAACGCCGTGCCACCGCCCCCAGGCGGATCGGCGTCACCTACCAGCTCTTCGAGGTCAACGACCCCGGCCAATGGATGTCTATGTTAAGCACTTGACCAACCGCGGGGAGCGTCCTGTGGACCTTGCAGTCGAGAGAGGAGCATCATGCGTCCCAGACACCACTACCGGTTCAAGATGGATCTCAGTTCGCCCAAGAACGGTTCGTAGTGACGCCAACGTCCGATCGACGTTTTGTAGAGTGGCATCTTCACTTGGTACTGGCTGGCGGTCCTCGCCGGCCGGCGCGTCTCGTGGAACGCGAGACAATTGGGGTGCCAGTCTAGGCGGCAATAATCCAGAAGCCCGCGGACCGAGTCTTCGAAATCAGTCACCATCCTCTCATAGACAACCTCGTAAGCCGGACGCGGACAAACGTCGCTCCAGTAGACCATGAGTCGCTCATATTGGCGGTACATAAGTCCAAGGGTTAATAGATCGTTGGAATAAGGCACCCCCGCGAAGTGCTTGAAATAACAAGAGAGGCACGTATCCAGCGGATCGCGGCGGCAATGGATGACCTTGGCCTCGGGAAAGACGATGGAAATCAACCCCAGCTCCAGGTAGTTCGCCAGCGTCTTATCCACGAACAGCTTGCCAGTGGTCGCAAGTTTGAGACATTCCTCGATGTAATGACTGCGTAGTCGCGCGACTGTGGCGCCATCCACGTATTGAACGCAGTCGGGGTAGTCTCGGGCCCCACCGAGCTGCCGCGGCAAGCCATTGACGAACAAAGGAAAGTCGCGTCGTTCGCCGCCGGCAATCACGTCAGGGTGGCTGGCCAGGACCTGTTCCACGAGCGTCGAGCCGGAGCGCGGCATCCCGACCACGAACGCAAGACCAGCGCCTAGGTTGCCCTCCCGCAGACCAGCCTTCGCAGCGATGCTCGCCCGGGTGAACGACCGGATTTGGCGGTCAACGCAGCGGGAGAAATGGCCGAGATTCCATGTGTTCACCACAAGTTCGTTGCCGGAACGGTAATGATGAAAAGCAGTTTCGTAGAGCTTTGTTGCGTCGAAGATATCTCCCAGCGTGAAGTGGATAGTGACGGCGTCGCGCCGTCGCAGGTTGGTGTTGTCGGCGAGGAACTGCTGCAACCGGGCGACGTGCGGGTGATTCGGGTCGGAGTAGTATTTCATGGAGGCAAGGATCGCGTACGCGCTCAGGTGCGACGGATCGAGGCGAAGGACCTTCTCCAGCAGGGTCGTTGCCTCCTCTCTTTCATTCAAGTCACTGAGGTCCATCGACAGGGAAACCATCGCCAACGCCAACCCGGGGTTGGTCGCCAACACCTGTCTAAAGCTCTCCGAAGACTCCTCTAGCATATTGGCGCTGCGATATAGTTGCCCCTTCATGAATGTCAGGAGGTGAGAGTTGGGGTCGAAACGGGCGGCCGCCTGCCAGCATTCGTCGGCCTTGTCGCGCTCCTCCAAGCGGAGGTAGAGCGGCACGAGGTCGAGGTACCGGAAAAAATCGTTGGGTACGCCCGCGATCAATCTCTGTTCGAGGTCAATGGCCCCGTCGTGCCGGCCGAGTTCGCAGTAAAGGTCGACGAGTCCGCTGATGGCCGCCGAGTCGCGCCGATTGAGTCGGAGGATGAGTCGATACGAGACCTCGGCACGGAGTAGTTCCTTGTTGTCAACGGCTTCTTGGGCGATCGAGTGAAGGTGTGTCACGACCGACCGCCGCAACGACTCGAGCCTGCGCCGCGCGCGCTCGCCAGCGAGCCCGAGCAGGCCAATGACAGGGCGTTGTGCGACTGCCATCGACAGTATTCCCTCTCATGCTGGCCGCCGTCCCGGGCCGCCGGATGACAGCCTGCTGCGCAGACCCATGGCCGCGGCGATCAGGGCGACCACCAGGAATGCGCCTCCGAGCAGGGCCCAGGGTGTGCTCCCTGGCTCCGCCACCCGGATGACGTCCGGGGGCAAGGCGGCCGTCTTGTGCTTGGGCGCGTGGATAGTCTTGCCGTGAATGAGATCGATCACCGGCACGTCGTCCTGATAGGCCGGCCAGAATGCCGTCGCGGGAATCTCGCGATCGAACTCGACCTCATCCACCCCGATCGCCGTGGTCATGTTGACCTGCGGTCGAACCTCTCGGCTTGCATCCTTGACGACGAACTTCGTTCGCAGTGACGATAGAGGCACGTGATGGCCCTCCACATCGTCCAGGGTCGTGGCTTCCCAGGTCCAGTACGGCCGATCGATCGCAAGGTGTTCCGGCTGGATGAAGCAGGCGACCTTGAGCGGGACCGACGTCTGCTTGTCCAGGTGGTAAACCAAATCCTCCTTGCGGTCGGCCGGCCCCACCGCCTTGAAGAGAAAGACGTCGCACGGCCTGCCGATCACCTCTCCATCCGGCAGGCGCTCGGCGGAGGGAAGGGCCTCGATCAGTTCCTTGGGCCCCACGTAATAGGAATTGAGCGGAAAAGGGATGCTTAAGGTATTGTATATCATATCATCCATAAACTGCTTGGAAATCTCCACGGCGACAGGCTTATCGACTATGGTGGGGTGGAACTTCACTTCGGCGCATCGGGTACCATCGCAATAAGCGGCGCGATGGTCCTTCATGCCGTTGGAAAAGCCCACCACCACCCGATCGAAGAACCGTTGGCTTTTCGATGTCTGCATGTAATCATTGGAAATCGTCAGCGGGACGGACCGCGCCGAAGTCGCCGACCTGGACTGCCGCTCGGTGGTCTTGAGGTGAATACTCCTGGTGGGCTGCTCACGGGCCAGGTTTTCCAGGATCTGCGTGAGCCGGTCGACGCCCATCGGTGTTCCCCTTAGAAGCTGTTTCAAAACGGGGACAGGCACCTCGAAGACTCGGAGCCAGTCCCCGTTTTGAAACAGCCAGTTAGGATGTGCGATATCGCCAGTGACGGACGAAAAACGAGCGTCGGTTACAACGCTGAGGTCCCAATAGACCCCCGCGGAAGGCTGGTGTCGTGAACCAACCCCCGGCGATTGCCGGGGGAATGGCTCCGGTTGGCACTCGGATTCATTGCTTATTGCACTGCGAGAACATGCCGCCTGGGCTGCAGTTGCCGACATCAGCACCCGTCTTGCAGTTTCGCAAGATGCTGCAGCTCACAGACGTCGGATAGCAGGTAATCGAGAAGGACGTGAGACTGCAATATCCCCATTGCCATCCATTGAGGTACCGGGAGCATGCCTCTGTTGCAGTACCGGGATTCTTGGGGCAACTCGTGCACGGCGGATTCACGCGTCTGACGCAAAGATGGAAGAAGATAGGCTGCGCCGACGCGGCATTGAACAGCGAAACTGCTCCTGCGATGGCGCTAACCGCTGTGGCCAGGCACCACCGCCCTGAAGCACTCCGGAGCCGGGACCAGCACCCGGCCGTTCGATGATCATCTTGTACCATTTCCAGTTCCCCCCTTGGGTTGCCATCGCTTGCCGAACTCTCGGCTGGCCTTCACACCAGACCATTCGGACTTTGCCAGCAGAGCTTCAATACGAGCCGGCCGAGACCAACTCGCCCCCCCCTCGTGTCCCGAGCGCCCTCCAGACTTGGAGATCAACCCGGTTCGATACCGACCGCACGGAACCGTCGGCCATCGCGACATGTACTGTGCCAGGGTGGTAACTCCGCGCGGCGAAGACTCCCACTCCGGCTCCCGACTCTGTGCCACAATCCGGAATCTCCGAGTTCGGCGTGACGGCCGTGGTCAACCCGGTATATTCGGTCTCTCCGAGCATCCAGGAACGTCCCCCGTCGTACCTCACGAAAGGCAGACTGTAGCTGTAGGAAAGCGCCGCGCAGTACTGGCGCCAGGCGTCGGCCGACATCACAAACCACAGTCTGCCCCCCGGCGAACTGAAGATCCAATCTCTCATCGGCATGTAAAGTCCCGCCGGAGCGCCGCCGATCGGCTTTTCCGAGAGTGAGATCGTCGTCGACAAGCCGTCGGTGAAGTCCGCAGGCCGCGTCTCGCGGCGGTTGAAGGCGCCGTTGTAAATATGCCATGGTCGTCCACCACACTCGCCACAGTCACCGAGATTCGCCCGGTAGTTGGTGGGACCGTACGGTTCGAGAAGAGGTGCCGCGTCGGACGGGCACAGGAACGTCGAGATCGCGGTGCGTGCAGCCGTGGCGTTGATGCCGGGGTCTGCCAGAGATGGAACGTTGGTGGGCGCCACTTGAAAGTTGATCGCGTTGAACGTCGCCGCTTGGTCGACTCCGGGCAGGATCAGCGCGTGCATCGATAGGATGGCGCCGGCGTAGCGGTCTCTCCTGGGACCAATCGTCCAGATGAGCGGCGAAGGCGGGAACGCATTCCAGGTCCCCTCGTAGCTTTGCAGCGCGAGCCCTATTTGCTTCAAATTATTCTTGCAGTGGGCTTGGCGAGCGGCCTCGCGGGCCGACTGGACCGCGGGCATGAGTAAGCAGCAGAGCGCCCCAATGATTGCGATCGCGACGAGCAACTCCACGAGGCTCATCCCGCGTACGGGCGTGCCGCGTCTCATGGCTGCGCTCCGATCGTTGGTAGCTCAAGGCGCGACGCACAGCAGCACGGTCGCCTCGGCGCCGGTGTGCGGGTCTCGAACCTGCAAGTGAACCGGATCGTCCGATAGTTGCCTCGGGTCAACGATCGCGACCCGGACCTTGTGGACCCTGCGGATGGAATTGTCCGAGTCGACGTTGATGGAGAAGTCAGCCCGCCGGGGATCGTCGATGGAACAGGTGACGGTCCGCGACGGGTCATGGCAAATGACCACGAACGAACCCGAAGCGCCCTCTTGCTTGCGCAGCCGGAGCAACCGCGGTACCACCCTGAGACTGCCGGGTAAGTCAAGCTGGCCGACCACGTTGAGTGACCGGCTGCCGGTTCTGCCGAACGGGTCGGTGACTGTTATCGTGCCGATGAAAGCGGGATCGGGAGGAAGCTCCTTGAGCCGGACCCGGTAGTTCCGCGTCCGCACGATGACGGGGACTCCGACCGTCTCCGCGTTGCGGGTGCCAGCAGATTCGTCCGAGACCTGGGCTTGGCCAATTTCAAGGAACGGCAGGTCGGTGGCGACCTTGGGTTCGAGCGTCGGGCCCTCCGATTCGAACGTGACGACCGAGAGTTCCCCCGCGAGCTTGGGCGAGAAAGCGCCCCGGAAGGTCAGGTCGCCCGTCACATCATAGAGGAACGGCGGCTTGCGGCGCACGATGATTCGCGCAGTGAGGTGGACATCTGGATCCACCAGCGAGTCCGTATGGACCACGAGCGGCATGACTCTCAAGCCCGTGGAGGGCCTGATGGCCTTGAGTATGATCGTGGTCATACCGCCGGGCTTCACGTCGGGCGGGTCGGCCACGGGCTTTACGCAACCGCAGGTCGCGTCGATGCCCAGCACTTTGACGGGCGAACCACCCGGGTTGTCGAGCCGGAACTCCAATTCGGCATGTTCGGCGACAATCGGGCCCTCGGCGTTGGGGCTCTCCCAGAGGAGCGTGCTCTCGCGTGGGACCAGTAGGCCCGGGGCTTTCCAGGGCGTCCAGATCGTCGGGAACGCGGCCCAGGCACCGAGCGCCGTCGATCCGACAACGAGTATACAAAAGGTCAGATATGTCGTTCGGGACGCACGCTGGGGGCTGGGTTGTTCCCTCGTCCGTCGGCAACTCAGATGATGTGGAGTCATGCACGATCATCGCCGGAACCCTCGTGAGTGGTTCACGACTTTTCTGATCTGCGGGCTTAATCTATCAAGGCGACAACTGGCCCGTCAAGGGCCCTGAAATCTTTTCCCAGGAACATTCGGCTTGCATGGTGGGACAGGGGATGGCCGTCACTCTCGAGCAGGCCCGAGGTCGCGATCTCTCCCCGGCCGGACATGGCGCTTCCGGCAGGGCCGGGCCGGGCGGAAGAAGAAGCCGGGTCGCAAGGGAGCCAAGCGGCGGACTGCGGCCCGCCAGGTCTGGACGCAAAAGGAGAAGTCGGCCTTTGTGTTTCAGCACCGACATCTGATCGTGAAGCGGCGGGAGAACCTGACCGAATCCGAGCGGGACGACCTGATGCGGGTGCTGTCGTACCTGCCGGAATTGGCGACCCTGCGGCAGTTCGCCGATCGGCTCTATTGGCTCTTCGACACGCCCAAGGACTACCATCAGGCGAGCTGCCGCCGGGCCGTGATCGTGCGCGATCGGGCCTTCCAGGCCGTGCCTGAGCTGGTCAAAGCGATCGAGCAGTTGAGTGTGGAGAAATTCCCCAAGATCATGGTTTACCTGAACAATCCGGTGAGCCGACGGGTGCGGACCAACAATCATGTGGAACGGACCAACCGGATGGTTCGTTTTTGGGAGAAGGTGCGGTACAAATGGCGCCGACGCAAGACGCTGGTTCGATTCCTGGTCTTACGGCTCGATGAGATCTGGAGCCATTGGGTACCGATTCAGGCCCGAGACACAGAATCAGCCAAGGCTCTCCGACAACGCAAGTCGCAAGCCCCGACTGGACAAGAATCTCGTCGAGTCGCCTGAGAATGTGGTGGTGTTCAGCGAGAAGTGTCGATTTCGGAGGCGCTTGGGCGAAGGCGCCGGCCGACCGAGGCCAACTCGCGGCCAGTAGGAGCAGCACCCGACGCGTCATCTTGCCCTCCCCATGGCATATCGCTGCGAGCTGAGAGCCAACTCTTCCGTCCCCGGCGGGGTTGTCCGAGCCGCCGTCCCTATCCAATTCCATCACGCCGAATGGATCGGCCCGGCAAGTCGTCTACATCCTTTTCGTCGATCAGCCAAGCCTTCAGAAGCTCGAACGCCTGCTCCAAATCCGCAAGCGTGCCTGCCTCATGCCACATGCCTCGGAAAGCACTGGCAGAAGCCTTGTACCTCGCTGGCAATGTGTCGATTCTCCCTTGCAAGTTGTAATGAACCCTGCCCTCTTTTCGCCAGAGCGAGATGAATCGGCCTTCGTCGAAGAAAGCCCAATCCTGGCAGGTCGAGCTGAGATCGAATCCTCGCTGTTTGGCCAAGGCAACCAACTCCTGTGCGGTTGCCTCTTGAGACTCCAGGTCATTCACTTCCAAGCTCCTTTATTCGTTGGCGGGATGGACAATCATTCAATCAGGATCCAACGGGGTGCAGGATCGTCGGCGGTGTGCCCAAACATGAGATTCCCTCCAACATCCTGTACTCCACCATTGATGAAGTCCTGTTCAAACAGCTTACCCGCAGCTCCGTCTGCTGTCGTCGGCGCATCGGCGATCACAAGTTCCTTGACGATCCAGCCTTGTCGGGGATCAGCAGGAGCCTGAGCCTTCACCACGTTGTCGGGCCGGATCACCCGAGCCTTCTCCAGATCGAAATTCGTTTCGGGCTTGCGACACGGATGTGCCCCCCTTGTGGAATACTTTAACCACCCAACCCGGCTGATCGAGGTTCTCGTAGACGACGCCTTCAGCGCCTCGCGCGATTTCCTTGCCGATCCGAGGCATCTCACCCCCCGACATGCTTATGGACGAGAATCTGCATCTCTCCCAATACGAAGGTGTGTAGCCCCTTGACGGTTTGCCTCGGCAGGTCGCTCAGCCGGTCGGTGAGCGCCCGCCTCCGGAGGTCAATCCGCCCGGGGAGCGGGGCCGGTCACGCCATCGTCCACGGCTGCCTCGAGCGCCAGGACCTCGGCGAGCGGCAGCGTGCACAACCTCGGCGCGACGGACGCGGCTTCCGCGTCCGGATCGGTCGGCGCCCCGAGGGCCAGGGTCACTCCGAGCTGCACATCCAGGTCGACCAGGCGGCCGGTCAGGGTCCCGGCGGGCGTGGTGACCTGAACCGTCCGCCCCAGGTGCTCGCTCCGGTCGCGCCAGGATTGGTTCAAGGTGGTGCAGTCCAGCGTGCGGCTGGTCTCGTACCAGGAGTCCAGCCGCCGGATCAGCTCGCGAGCCACCGCGGAGCGATCGAGCAAGGCGCCGCCGCACTCGATCCGCAGAGATGTGGCGCACGTGCGCAGCTCGGCTGGGAAGTCCTCGCGATCCAGGTTGACGTTCAATCCAATGCCGATGACGACGCCACATCCGGAACCGGCCGCCAGTTCGGCCGCGCCCGGCGAGGCCCCCGGGCCGGGACCGGCCGGCGATGCGCGTTCGACCAGGATCCCGGCGATCTTCCGGCCGCCGACGCGCACGTCGTTGGGCCATTTGATCGTGGCCGGGCGACCGGTCCAGGCGGAGACGACCTCCGCCGTCGCGAGCGCGCCCACCGCGGTCAGCCAGGCGCAGCCGAGGGCGGACTCGGGCCCGGCGGGAGCCAGCTCGGGGGGTGGGAAGAGCACGACCGACATCAGGATCGAGGAGCGGGCCGGCGCCGTCCACGACCGCCCGCGGCGGCCCCGGCCGGCGGTCTGCTCCTCCGCCAGCACGACCAGCCCGTCGTTGGAAACGCTGCCGCCGGCCCGCGCCGCCAGGTCGTTGGTGCTGCTGACCCGGCTCCAGACGGCGATCCGGCGGCCGATCCAGCGCGTCCCCAGCTCGTGCTCGATCTGGTCCGGGCAGAGCCGCTCGGCCGGGCCGAGATACGCCACGCCCCGGTACGGGTGCCGCTCCAGCCCGAACCCAAACGCCGCCAGCGCATTCAGGTCGCTTCGCACCCGATCCCGGTCCGCGCCCAGATCGTCCAGCGGGACAAAGTCGCCACCGGCGGCGCGCAGCCGCTCCAACAGGGGGATATTCAAGAACGCTGTGAGTCCTCGGGTCACTGGGGCCTTGAGTCCTTCGACCAATGACTATCCTGAGAAGTCCAGCGCCAGGTCCAGCGCCGGGGCGGAGTGGGTCAGCGCGCCGACGCTGATCCGGTCGACCCCCGTGGCGGCCAGGTCTGCCACGTTGGCCAGGGTCACGCCGCCGGAGGCCTCCAGCAGGATTCGCGGAGCGACCGCGTCGCGGCGGCGCACCGCCTCGGCCACCTGGCTGGGACTCAGGTTGTCGACCAGGATGAGATCCGGGCCGCACCGCAGGGCGACGTCGAACTGGTCGAGCGAATCGACCTCGACTTCGACGACCGTCCCGGCCGGCGCCTGGGCGCGCGCCGCGGTGACGGCCGTCATGATCGGGTCGGCCGCCCCGGGGCCGGCCGCCGCCTGGAGCCAGGCGAGGTGATTGTCCTTGATCAGGACGGCGTCGTACAGGCCGAAGCGGTGGTTCCGGCCGCCGCCACAGCGCACGGCGTATTTCTCCAGGGCGCGCCAGCCGGGGGTCGTCTTGCGGGTGTCGTAGATCGCCGCGCGGCTCGCGGCGACGGCCGCCACGAACTGGGCGGTCAGGGTGGCGATGCCGCTGAGCCGTTGGAGGAAGTTCAGCGCCAGCCGCTCCAGGGCCAGGAGCGATCGCATCGGCCCGGTCAGCCGGCCGATCACGTCGCCGGCCTCGAGGCGATCGCCGTCGGCCCGATCGAACTCCCAGCTCCCGGCCAGCCCGAACTCGGCGGCCAACCGTTCGGCGACCGGCAGCCCGGCCAGGACGCCGGGCGACCGCGCCACCAGGCGCGCCGCGCCCTGGGCGTGGCTGGGGATCGTCACTCTCGAAGTGACGTCCCCCGCCTGGTCCAGGTCCTCCGCCACCGCCAGGCTCAGCAACGCCTCGAGGCTGTGCCGCTCGGTTTCACCGAATCGGTAAGGCGACTGGTCCATCTACTGACTTTTCCTTTGGCTCTCCGACTGTTTTCGCATTTGCGCCTGCATGCTCGGTGCTGCCGATTTCTCGGGCGAGACGTGCATCACGACCTCGACTTCCACCCGGGGGGGCACATCCCGCCCCTGCGCCACAGCGACGGCCGTCGAGATCCCCTTGCGGATCAGCTTGGACGGTGCATACACGGCCTGGGCCGCGAACTCACCGACAGCCACCATCCGGGCCTGGGTATCTTCGGAGGTATACCCGGCCTGGATGAACGGTCGCTCGGTGACGATCTCGGCGACCGTTTGATTGGACGCCGCCGTCCCTCTGGAGTCGATCGAGAAGACCAGGACCGGCTTCGAGTCGGCCCGGAGGCGCTGAACCAGGAGCTTATGGGCGTCCTGGGTCTCCTTGGCGAAGCGCAGCTCCTCGATGGCGGAAATGCCGGCGGCCTGGAGGGCCGCGCGCAGCGCCGCCAGCCGGTCCGGGCTCAGGAAGTCGGCGGCGGTGTTGACCAGGATGAGGGCGCCTCCCTTGGGCTCGAGCTTGGCGTTCTTGGCGTTGCGGATTGCCGCGGCGACCAACTGCCCGGCGGAGTCGGCGAACGGTGGTGGGGCCACGAGGATCTCCGGCGCTACAGGCGGGCTCGCGGGCTTCGCATTCGACCCGGACGACGCGGACAACGGCCGGCCGAGCAGGACCACGGGGACCTTGGCCGCGCGCGCCTCCCCGACGGCTCGGGCCAGGTCCGCATCGGCCGGATCGGCCGGCTCGACGATCAGGACCTGGGGATGTCGGGCCACTGCCTGGCGCACCAGGGACGCCTGATCGGTGGGGGTCGCCACGGACTGGCCCTGGTCCGAGGGACGCTCGCCCGTCACCGAGATCCGAAGCCGGGCCTTGTCGTAGCCGGCCTGCTGCCGAGCGGCCGATTTCTCGACCTCGGTCTCCTCTTCGTCCACGCGGCCGCTCAGGATCAGTTCCAGGCTCCGGACCCCCAGGGACGCTATGGGCAACGGGGCCGCTCCCGACGGCGACAGGGATTCGACCGTTGTGCCCGGCGCGCCGCCCAGGGCCCCCTGCAATTCCGGCGGCGGCGGCGGCACGAAATCGCCCGAGCCGCAGCCGATGGACGCCCCAGCCCCTGTGGCCATCACAAGCACAACCCACTTCAGAGAACCCGACGAACGGACCGGTGTTGGCATAGCGATTCCCATCCTCTCACAGTGGCGAGTCGCCCGTGGCAAGTGGTTCGTGATGACAAATGGATAGAAGGCGATCCCTTTGCCCTTGGCCATGCATGGGCCACGGGTGACTCGCTCGGTTTTCCACTCATCCGATGATACTCGCCACGCACCACTCGCCACTAGCCACTGACGCGACGACGCCCGGCGCGCCCCTTGGTCCTGGCCTTGGCTCGGGCGCTTTGGGCCTGGGGCGTGGCCGCAGGCCGGCGCGGGCCGTCGCCCTGGGCCGAGCGCAGCTCGAGGATCTTGTCGCGCAGCGCGGCGGCGCGTTCGAATTCCAGCTTCTCGGCGGCTTCGAGCATCTCGGCTTCGAGGGCAGCAAGATACTCCTCGGTGGCATCAGTGACCTCGTCGCGCCCGGCGGCCTGCCGCGCGATGGCCCGTGCCTGGACCTCCTCCTCGATGCCGCGACGGATCGCCTTGACGATCGACTCGGGCGTGATGCCCCGTTCGCGGTTGTACGCCAGTTGCCGCTCGCGGCGGCGCCTGGTCTCGTCGATGGCCCGCTGCATCGAGGCGGTCACCTTGTCGGCGTAGAGCACGACCTCGGCATGGACGTGCCGGGCGGACCGGCCGATCGTCTGGATCAAGGAGGTCTCGCTGCGGAGGAAGCCTTCCTTGTCGGCGTCGAGGATGCAGACCATCGAGACCTCGGGTAGGTCGAGTCCCTCGCGCAGCAGGTTGACGCCCACCAGGGCGTCGAAGGCCCCTTCGCGGAGCTCGCGGAGGATCGCGACCCGTTCGAAGGCATCGAGCTCCGAGTGCAGCCACTTGCAGCGCAGGCCCTGCTCCTTGAGGTAGCGCGACAGGTCCTCGGCCAGCCGCTTGGTCAAGGTGGTGATCAGCACCCGCTCCCCCTTGGCGGCGCGCGCCTTGACCTCCTGCAACAGCGCCGGCACCTGGCCGCGCGCCGGCTCGACCCGCACCACCGGGTCGAGCAGCCCCGTGGGGCGGATCACCTGCTCCACGACCTCGCCGCCGGACATCGCCACCTCGTAGTCGCCCGGCGTGGCCGAGACGTACAACCGCCGCGAGAACTTGGTCTCCCACTCGTCGAACCGCAGCGGCCGGTTATCCAGGGCGCTGGGGAGTCGGAACCCGTGCTCGACCAGTGTGCTCTTGCGGCTGAAGTCGCCGGCGAACATGCCCCGGATCTGCGGCACCGTCACGTGCGACTCGTCCAGGATGAGGAGGCTGTCCGGAGCGAAGAAGTCGAGGAGCGTCGAGGGCGTCTCGCCCGGCTTGCGGCCGGAGAGGTGCCGGGAATAGTTCTCGATCCCCGAGCAGTAGCCGACCTCCAGGAGCATCTCCATATCATAGCGCGTCCGGGCCCCCAGGCGCTGGGCTTCCAGCAGCTTCCCCTGTTCCTTCAATTCCTTGAGCCGATGCTCCAGCTCCTGGCCGATGCTCTCCACGGCCCCCTGGATCCGCTCCTCGGGCAGCACGAAGTGCTTGGCCGGGTAGACGTACATCTCCTGGTGCGTCTCCAGGACCGAGCCGGTGAGCGGGTCGATCGTCGCCAGCCGCTCGACCTCATCGCCGAACAGCTCGATCCGGTAGCCGATCTCCTCGTAGGCCGGCCAGAGCTCGACGACATCCCCGCGCACGCGGAACTTGCCCCGCTCGAAGGTCACATCGTTGCGGTCGTACTGGATCTCGACGAACTTCAAGAGCAGCTCGTCGCGGTCGATGATGTCTCCCAGGCGGAGCCGGACCATCATCTTGCGGTAATCTTCGGGCGAGCCCAAGCCGTAGATGCACGAGACGCTGGCCACGACCACGACGTCCTCGCGGCTGACCAGCGCGCTGGTGCACGCGAGGCGGAGCCGCTCGATCTCGTCGTTGATCGAGGCGTCCTTCTCGATATAGATATCCCGCTGGGGGATGTAGGCTTCGGGCTGGTAGTAGTCGTAGTAGCTGACGAAGTAGCGCACCGCGTTGTGCGGGAAGAACTCCTTGAACTCGGCATAGAGCTGGGCGGCCAGGGTCTTGTTGTGCGACATGACCAGGGCGGGCCGCCCGTACTGGGCGATCACGTTCGCCATGGTGAAGGTCTTGCCCGAGCCGGTGACGCCCAGGAGGGTCTGATGACTCTTGCCCCGGCGCAGACCCTCGACCAGGCTCTCGATCGCCTCGGGCTGGTCGCCGGCCGGCGCGAACGGGCTGACGAGCTGGAATTGGGCCATGACTGCTCCATCTCGACTCTGCGGACCAACGGCCTGGGAGAACCTCATTATTCGTCGAAGCTGGCCCGCTGCCAATCGCAATCGGCCGGCGCCGGCCTGCCGGAGACTCGGTTCGGTCCTATTCTATTGTACACAACTCGGGAGCCGAGCGACAGCGCTGCCGCAAAGCCGATGACGCGGTTGGTTGATCCTGGTAAATTGCAACTGGCGAATCGTCTCGTCTCTGCACCGGACGGCGTCTCGAAAGGTCCCGCTCGCGAGTCCCCGTTTTCGAATCCCGGCGTTCCCCTTGCGGGTTTCCGACGATCGGGAATTTATTATCATAGCATAAATTATTTGGAATTTGGAATTCAGAATTCCTTTCCCGTCGTGTGAGGCCGCTCGCGGTCCTGACCCCGCTCGGTGGATCACCCCGAACCGTGAGGCGCATTCATGACGCGCGGCGAGTTGGAGAAGTTGTGGGAAGAGCACCTCGCCGGGGAGTTCCAGACCAAGGACGTCGAGGCGACCCTGGCGACGATGGTCGACGACGCCGTTGTCGACCACATCCCGGTGCACAGCGGCGGCCGGGGCAAGGACGCCCTGCGGGTTTTCTACCGGGACATCTTCATCCCCTCGTGGCCCGACGACCTGGTGCAGACGCCGCTCAACCGCGTCGTGGGCGACGGTCAGCTCGTGGATGAGATCCGTACCACGTTCACCCACGACCGGCCGATGGAGTGGTTTCTGCCGGGCGTCCCGCCCACCCACCGCCTGATCGCGATCGACATCATCGTGGTGGTGCAGTTCCGCGGCGACAAGATCGCCTGCGAGCGGATCTACTGGGACCAGGCCACGGTACTCCGGCAGGTCGGGTTGCTCAAGGATTGACCTGGGCGGGCCGGGGAATGAGGTCATGGTCCCGCTTGCCCAGCCTGCCTGTTGCTGGGTTCGTTCGATCCGTTTTGTATCCGTAAGGCGCCCCCCTTCCCGCTCACGCGATGACAGGTTGATCCATCTTGCCCAGATCCCCTCTCGCTGGGTTCGTTCGGCCGCTTTCACAGCGCGGACGCGGCCGGACCTGCGTCCCGGGCCTGGGTTCGTTCCGTCGCTTTTGGATGGTGTCCGGCGTGCGGGTGCATCCTCAATCCTCGGATTCGAGAAGTCGGCGCAGACGATCGCTTGCCGGGATTATAGGACATCTGGGCGGGCGGAGGTGGGTGGCCTCCGCGAGCGGATCGACTGGGACCCGGCCACCGTGCTGCGGCCGGTGGGGCTGCTCGCGGATTGATCCGGCCCAGACTCGAGCCGGCGCTCACGGCCCCTTGACGCGCCCCCTTGACGCGCCTCATGCCGTCGGCGACTTCAATCCGCTCATTGCCGGTGAACCGCCAGGCCCGCTTGATGGCTCTCTTGGCGGTGATGGGCCCGGCCATGCCGCGACCGATCTGGGCGAGATGAGGTCGCTCGCATCGAAGCGCGGCGGCGACCAGGATTGCCAGAGTCTGGGACTGGCTGGGTGGGAGACGACTGGTGGCGATGACGACCCAGGTGAGGATCGACTGCGTGGACAGGGTGGCTCCCTCCTCGGTGCAAGATGCGGTGCGCGGACACACCGATCAGCTCCTCCGTCGGCCCGGGAGCCACTATGTCTTCGGGAAAAACGCCTGGTGGGGATCTCTCAGGAATCCTCCCCACTTGACAGCCGCGCCCCGGTCGCGACACTGGAACCAGGGAAATCTCCGGTCGGGTCCATCCAAGGAGAATCCCATGCGATCGCGATTCGCTCTGGGCCTCTCCGCGGTGGTGGTCTCCATCGTCGCGGTGGGGGCCAGCCTCGCGAGAGATGCCGTGGAGTCGGGCTTGAAGCCCGGCGACTTCGTCAACCCGTTCCTTGTGGACGACATCACCGGCCCGAACAAGGGCACAACCCTCTGCTACCGCTGAAAGTACGGTGAGGCTCCGGTGGTCTGCGTCTTCGCCCGCAAGACCTCCGAGCCCTTGGCCAGTTTGGTCAAGCAAATTGATCGGAAGATTGGCGAAAACGACCGGCTCAAGAGCTTTGTCGTCATCACGACCAGGCAGAAGGAGCCGACTACGGCGGAACTCAGGAAGCTGGCCAAGGATGCCGGCATCCAGCATGTTCCACTGACGATGTATGGAGAACCCGGTGGACCTCCCGACTACGAGTTAGCCAAGGATGCGGATGTCACGGTCCTGATGTGGACGCAGCACAAGGTCAAGGTCAACCACGGCTACAAGGGTGACCTGACCGACAAGGACATCCAGACCATCGTGGCCGACATCCCCAAGATCCTGGGCGATTGAACCGAAGGGCCCTCCTGTCGGGGGGCAACCGTTTTCCAACACCACCGACCCGACCCAATTTCCCCTCACGACCCGGGCTTGTCGCCCGGGTCGTGCCGTCTTCACCACGATGAAGCCTCTGCCAGCCCAGGCTCAGTACGACCGCCTGGCCCCCCTCTACAACCAGCGCTGGGGAGCTTATACCGAGTCGACCCTGCGGGCGACTCTCGATGGCTTCACCCTGCGTCCGGGCGATTGGGTGCTCGACCTGGCGGCAGGAACCGGTGAGCTGGCACGGAGGATCGCGGACCGACCATCCCCCTTGCGGATCATCGGCATGGACCTCAGCCGCGGCATGCTGGTGCGGGGATTGGGCTGGCGTGTTCAGGGGGACGCGGCGCGGATCCCGCTGGCGAGTGAGTCCTTCGACCAGGTGCTCTGCACGAACGCCTTCCACATGTTCCCGGCGCCCGAGGCGACCCTGACGGAGATCCGCCGCGTGCTGCGGCCGGAGGGACTCCTGACGCTGACGGATTGGTGCGACGACTACCTGACCTGCAAGCTCTGCTCGCTCTGGCTGCGGCTGACCGACCCTGGCTTCCACCGCGCTTACACCGTCGGCGCCTGCCGCAGCCTGCTCGAACAGGCCGGGTTTGATGTCGTCGAGACCCGCCGCTTCAAGATCAACTGGCTCTGGGGCTTGATGCGGCTGGTGGCCCGGCGCTCGGAGCCGGGAAGCCGCTCAGGCGTCCCGCGATCGGCCCCGGACGGTGACGCGGGAGGGCACGACGCCGGTTCGCGATCGTGACGAGTTGGCACATTCATTGCTGATCATGGAATGACCGAATCAGGGCTGTCGACGGGACGGGAGTCCGTAAGCGACCCCTTTCGAGGCGCGCCAGGCCGCCGAACCCCAGACGGACGCACAACTTCCATCCAATGTCTGGTCCGGTCGCCGGCCGAGGAGATCGACGGCGGCGAGGCCGGGCCCGAGCCCCAGCCGATCCTGGTGCGGCAGAATCGCTGGCGGGCCTGCCGTTTCGGCCTGGGCGCCGACCTGGTCGATCCCCTCACCCTGTGAGGCCGTACCCGCCCGCCAGGCCGCAGACAACTTGATCGGACGACTTGAGGACCTGGCCCAATTCCTGGGCTGCCAGCCGTACCGGGATCATGCCCGAGAACTGACGGCCCAGCCGACCGGCTCGGAACCCCAGATCGCGATCGCCAGGGAGACCGCGGACCTCGCCGAAGTGGTGCGCCGGTTGTCCGACCGCAGCCGCCTCTGGCCGTGGGTGGCCAACGAAGCCGTCCCGCTGACACCGCGCGTCGTCCAGGATCAGGCCGGAGCCTGGCTGGCTCCGCCGGTCCGACCGCCCCTGGCACCCGGGGTCTCGATCGGGCCTTGAACCCGGCCGATCGGGATCGCGGCCGTCCCTCGCGGCACGACCAACGTCACGGACCGGCACGGCGCCGATCAAGGACCGTGCTGCCGGCCGTTGCCCGCGGCCTCGTGGCTTTCCGGCCTGCTGTTGGGGATGGCACCTTCTTCGTCGGGGAAGTAGTGCATGAAGTAACGGCTGTAATTGGTCCCTTCGACGAGGTGGTCGTCTTCTCCGGCGCCGTGGCCCAGCGGCGCCGGGAAGTAACTGTAGAGGACCGGCATCATATACCGGGTCAGGAACAGCGTGCAGAACATCGCCCCCACCACGACGACCGCCAGCGGCTTCTGCGCCTGCGAGCCGATCGAGGTGGCGATCGCGGCCGGGAAGAGCCCCAGGGCGGCGGTCAAGGAGGTCATGACGACCGGCCGAATCCGCAGCTCCGTGCCCCGCATGCAGGTCTCCCACACGGAGTAGCCCCGCTCGCGCATCTGGTTGTGGTAGGTGACCAGGAGCACGCCGTCCTGCACGGCCACGCCGAAGACCGACACGAAGCCGACGGCCCCCGAAATGCTGAAGTGCGTACCCGTGACATACAACGCGAAGACGCCGCCCATCGCCGCCTCGAGCACGTTGATCATCACCAGCCAGCAGTCCTTCACCGAGGCAAACATGGAGTAGAGCAGGATCATGATGAAGCCCAGCGACAACGGGATGATGAACAGGAGGCGATAGTTGGCCTGCTCCATCTGCTCGAATTCGCCGGACCATCGGATCTCGTAACCCTCGGGGCGGACGACCCCGGTCGCGGGGTGGTCCACCTTCCGCTTGGCCTCGGCGATGGCCGAGGCCAGGTCGCGGTCGCGCACGCTGAACTTGATCGGCAGGTAGCGGCGGTTGTTCTCCCGGTAGATGTAGGAGGCCCCGGGATTGTGGGCCTTGATCTGCGTCAACGCCGAGAGCGGGATGCGGTAGCCGGGACTGTCGTCCGAAGTACCAGGGACATCGACCAGGACCCGGCCGATGATCACCGGATCGCTCCGCAGCTCGGGGGGCAGTCTCAGGACGATATCGAAGAGCTTCTCGCGCTCCACCATCTGGGAGAAGGCCTCGCCGCCGATCGCCACCTGCACCACTTTCTCGACGTCCGCCACGTTGACGCCGTGACGGGCGCAGAGGCTGCGATCGATCTCGATCTGGAGATTGGGCTGGCCGACGACATGGAACATCCCCACGTTCTCGATCCCGGGCACCTCCTGCAAGATCTTGGTCAAGCGCTGACCCAGGACCTCCAGTTGGTTCAGGTCCGTCCCCTCGATCTTGACCGAGTTCGCGCCCTTGACCCCCGAGAGCGCCTCCTCCACGTTGTCGCGGATGTACTGGGAGAAGTTGAAATTGATCCCGGGGAACTGCTTGAACTTCTCCATCAGCTCTTTTTCCATGTCCTCCCGGGAGATCGTCCGGTCCCAGAGATGGAAGCCGAAGAGGTGGAACGGCCGTTTCCGCCACTGTTCCATCGGCTTCAACGGGGCGCCGATTTCCAGGTTGAAGAACCCGGTCACATCGGTCCCGTCATCGGGCCGGCCAAGCTGCGAGATGACCCGATCGACCTCGGGGACCGTGGCGATCACCTCGCGCAGCCTGGGGGCGATCGAAGCCGCGTATTCGCGCGAGACCGTCCGGGGCACGATCGCCCGGATCCAGAGGTACCCCTCTTCCAGGGGGGGCATGAAGATGGCGCCCAGGTGCGGGATCAGGTACAGCGCCCAGCAGAACAGCGAGCCCATCACGGCCAGGGTCAACCCGCGATGGCACAGCACCCAAGCTAACATCCGCAGGTAGCGCAGCTTCATCAGCTTGTCGAGGAACGTATCCGTGGCTTCCTGCTTGTTCACGAAGAAGAACGAACAGAGGACCGGGGCGAGGGTCACCGCCAGCAGCAGGGCGCCGCAGATGGCAAACGCGTAGGTGTTGGCCATCGGCCCGAACAGGGCCCCTTCCGGCCCGGTCATCGAGAACAACGGGATGAACGCGCAGACGATGATCGTCGTGGAGAAGAACAGCGCGCGTTCGATCTCGGTGGACGCGTCGATGATCCGGTCGATCAGGGGACGCGACCGGTCGGCGTTCTTGGCCGTGATGTGCCGGTAGATGTTCTCGACGATGATCGTCGAGCTGTCGACGATGATCCCGAAGTCCACGGCACCGATCGAGAGCAGGTTGGCCGACTTCCCTTGCACATACAGCACCATGATCGAGAACAAAAGCGCCAGGGGGATCATGATGGCCACGATCCCTGCACTCGCGAGGTCGCCCAGGAAGATGAACAGGATGGCGATGACCAGGCCCATCCCCATGAGCAGGTTGTGCACCACGTTATGCGTGGTCACATGGACCAGTTCCGAGCGCTCGTTGAAGATCTTGATCTGCATTCCGGCGGGGAGGAGCTTTCGTTTCTGGACCTCCAGGATCTTGTCCTTCACCGCATCGGTCACCGGCAGCGATTTCTCGTACTTCCGCATCAGGACGATGCCTTCGACGACGTCATTCTCCTGATTGCGTCCCACGAAACCGAGCCGCGGCTGATGCCCCTCGACCACCCTGGCGACGTGACTGACCAGGATGGGAATCCCTTTGTACTGGGTGATGACGACATTGCGGATGTCCTCGAGTTTCTGATCGACGAGCTCAGCACGACGGGACGCTTTCTCCGGGTCGAGTGGGTCTTCACCCTTTCCCAGCAACCCGATCCCGCGCACGTTGTGCGACTGGCTCCCGAGCGTGAGGATGTCGCCGCCGATGTTGGCATTCGATTTGGAGATGGCGTCCTGAACCTGCTGGAGCGTGATGTTGTAATGACCGAGCTGCCAGGGGTCGACCAGCACCTGGTACTGCTTGACCGTGCCGCCGAACCCGGACACATCGATCACCCCCGGGACGGTCCTGAGCTGCCGCTCAAGCACCCAGTCCTGCACGGCCTTGATCTCGTTGAGCGTATATCCCGGCCCTTCCAGCACATAGCGGACGATTTCGCCTGTGGGACTCCAGGGCGAAAGGTTGGGAGTCACGCCCTGGGGGAGATTGGTCATCAGGGCGATCCGATTGATCACTTCCTGACGTGCTCTCCAGTAATCGGTGTCGTAGCTGAAAACACACTTGACGTCGCTCAGCCCGGCCAGCGTGGTGCTGCGCAGATGGACGAGTCCGGGCATGCCATTGAGGGCGATCTCGATCGGGATGGTGATCAGGCGCTCGATTTCCTCGGGGCTGGCTCCCGGGTTCTGCGTGATCACCTCGACCAGCGGCGGCGTCGGGTCGGGATAGGCTTCGACGTTGAGGTGGTACGCGCAGTACAGGCCCGTCACCACCAGCAACAGCGTGCCCAGGAGGACGATCAGCCGGTTGTGCAGGCTCCAGGTGATGATCGCGCGGACCATGACTGTGCGTCCTCGTCGATGTGCGCGGGGAGCGGGGACCGGTCAAGTCATCGAGTTCCATCTTACTTTCGTCGAGGGGACAAGCAAAGCTCCTTCCGCGAGAACGACGGCGCGCGGCCCGGGCTGAACCTCCCCATTCCCGGCGCGGCCGCGGCCTGACGGCTTTACAGATCGAGGGCGGTCCCCCATAATCGGAGTTGATGCGTTCGCCCTGACGGGAACCGGCTCCGCGGGGATGGATCGTCCCCAGAACGGGCCATCGCCACACTGCGCGATCGCGAAATCCTATGAGCACTCTCGAAACCGAAAACGGTCCGATTGCACCACCGGCGGTCACCACGCGGGACGGCCCCCCGGCCAATCCACCGCCCAAACGCCGGAAGTCGATATTCGGTAAGCTCATCCTGGTCTTGCTCCTGGGCGGAGCGGCCGGCGGGGCGTATTATGCCTACAGGGTCGGGCCCGACCGGGTGCGACGGGACGCCGACCAGTTGCTGACCTATGTCCGACACCATGCGCCGGAGACCAGCGAGCCGGCGGCCGCGCCCCCACCCACGCCGACCCCGCTCAAGCCGCGTCCGGCCTGGGATGGATTGGTGCGGGTTAGTTCCGAGGAAGCCACGGCTCTGGGCATCGTCGTGGTCGCGGTCCAGCCCCAGGAACAGCCGATCAAGCTGGAGCTGCCGGGCCGCACCGACTACGACCCCAACACGTTGAGCAAGATCCGGCCCCGCTTCGATACGCTCGTCGAGCGGGTCCGGGCCGAGCTGGGCCAGAAGGTCAAGAAGGGGGATCCCCTGGTGGACCTGTTCAGCACCGATCTGGCCGCGGCCAAGAACGACTTCCAGACCGCGTACGTCCAGTGGCAGCATGATCTCACCTTGCGCAAGCTCCGCGAGAAGCTCTTCGAGACCAAGGCCATTTCCGAGCAGCTCCTGGTCGATACCCGCAACGACGAGAACAAGAGCCGGCTGGCCCTGTCGACGGCGCGTCAAAAGCTGGAGGTGTTCGAAGTCCCGGAAGACCAGATCGACCGCTTGATCCAGAACCTCGACCCGGCCAAGGTCCCCTCGTTCGATCAAATGGGTGATGTCGTTGACAAGGCGCGGATGACGCGGGTCTCCCAGGTCGATGGCGTCGTGATCAATCGCGATGTGGTCCCGGGCAATCTCTATGACAACAACGATGTGCTGATGGTCATCGCACCCCTGGAGCACCTGTTCGTTTGGGTCAACGTGTACGAAGCCGATCAGATCAAGGTGAAGATCGGACAGGAGATGGAAATCCGGTTCCCCTACCTGGACGAGACGGTTCTCGGCCGCGTCCAGTACGTCGCGCCCGAGGTATCCAAGGATACGCGTGCAATCCAGATCCGGGCGACCGTGCCCAATATCGACGGCAGGCTCAAGTCCAATCTCCTGGTGCGGGCCTCCGTGGAGATTCCCCCCGTCTCGGGCTACACAGTCGTTCCGCGTTCGTCCATGGTCGTCATGAACGGCCAGGAGTACGCGTTCGTCCGGGATGAGAAATCCTCGACCCAGGATCTCGCCAAGTTCGAGCGGCGCAAGCTCGAGATCGCCGAGGAGCGCGACGACCACGTCGTCGTCGAAAAGGGCCTCAAACCGGGCGAACACGTCGCATCCTATGGGAGCCTGATCCTCGCCCAGCTCTACGAGGATCAACAAATGGTCGCGACCGGCCTGCCGCTGAAATGAATGGCGAGGCGGGGAAGTCTTCACTCAAGGTGGGCCAGCCGCCCCGTCTGGCAACTGGCAGCCGGGGTTGGCTGCCCCACCTTCCCCGGGAGAGTTTCTCGAAGCTTGACCACCTCAAGTCGCATCCGCACGGCGTCGTGGTCGTGATACTCCGAGGGGACCCTCAACCGTCAACGGACCCTTGACGCATCCTCGCGTGTCATTCTGAGGGTGGGCGACGAGCACTCGGTATCGAATCCACTTGCTGATACCGACCATAACCCCCTGAATAGAACGAGCCCTCAAGGTCGCGCGCGCGGATGACCTCGGGGTCGTGGCCCAGGACGAAGCTCCAGAGGGTCGCACACAGAGCGCCGCCGGGATAGCCCAAAGCGTCGCAGCCGCTGTACGGGCAACCCGACTCCGTTGGAGAACCCGGCGGGGCGATGGAGATGGCGGACGCGTGGCCGTCGCACTGACCGGACGCGGCCGGTCGGGCGGAGAAACCGTCGCAACTCTTGTTCTGACATCCGAGACCACCGACGGCGACCAGCAACACCAGTGTTCCCTGCATGGCACTTCCCCATGGCGAAATCGAAGCGAACCCAGGAGCCCGCCTCCGGTATCGGGCCCGAGTCCAACCCCCAACCCCTCAGGCCGCCGGCGCGCCGTGCGCGCGCTCTCTCGCCGCGACGACGAGCCGCCACGCATGCGATCGTCCCGGACCGGGCACACCGTCGAGGACTCCGAGATTCTCAGCACCAACATACCTTATCCCCCGAGCACCCGCGGATCGCGCGGGGTTTTTCTCCGGTGGTCCCTGGGGGAGGCTGGGTTGCTTCCCGTGTCACACCTGATCAAAATCGTGGATTGCCGAACGGAGCGTCGTCGAAGCCCCGCGGCCCGCGGGAGTCGATGTGTTCAAACCGGCGACGACCTCACCATCGAATCGACCCGATCGCGGAGGCGCGCCCGTTCCGAAACCGAGGGTGTGATGTCATGAGACGCGGTCGGATTCATCATGCAGGGGCCCTCTGGCTTGCCCTGGTCGGTGTGCTGGGCGTGGGCGCCCACGCCCAGCCACCGGCCGGGAGCCTGGGCACGAGCCGCCAGCTCCTGGGACACACCGATCAAGTTTATGGGGTGGCGCTGTCGGCGGACGGCCGCCGCCTGCTCTCCGGCGGGCTGGATCGGACCGTTCGCTTGTGGGACGTCGAGACCGGGCGGGAGTTGCAACGGTTCCATCATGGGGGATGGGTGCGATGCGTGGCCCTGACGCCGGATGGCCGTCGCGGCGCCTCGGGAGGGGATGATCGGACGGTCCGCCTCTGGGATCTCGAAGCCGGCCGCGAGCTGATGCAGTTGGATGGGGTCACGGCGGAGGTCTACGGCGTGGCGCTTTCGGCCGATGGGCGGCGTGTTGCCGCCGGGGGCGCGGATTGGGGCTTGCGCGTCTGGGAGCTCGCCGGCGGGTGGGAGTGGAAGCGGTTGCGGCACCAGAGCCCGATCAACGCCGTGGTCCTCTCGGCCGACGGCCGCCTGGCCGTCACGGGCTGCGATGACGACACGGTCCGCCTCTGGGATGTCGACGCCGGCCGCGAGCGGAAGCGGTTCGAGGGGCACACCGATGAGGCCAACGCCGTGGCCCTCTCGGCCGACGGCCGCCGGCTCTTATCCGGGGGTGATGACAAGACCGTGCGCCTCTGGGACGCGACCACCGGGCGGGAATTGAGACAGTTCCTGGGACACCGAGCCGAGGTCAACGGCGTGGCCTTCCTGGCCGGCGAGCGCCGCGCGGCCTCATGCAGTCATGACCGCACCGTGCGGCTGTGGGACCTCGAGACCGGGCGGGAGCTGGGACGACTCCCACACGACAGCGGGGTCCAATGCCTGGCGGTCTGGTCGACGGCCGCCTCGCCGCCACGGGCTGCCATGACAATTCCATCTGGCTCTGGACCCTGCCCAAGTGAAGGAGGGCGTGTGAGACGTCCTCAATTGTAGGCCTTGTCGAGCGTGCTGGTGGCTCCGGAGTAGTTGAGCAGGCCCCGGAACACGAGGATGACGGTCCCCGAGCCGAGGCTTCCCCGCACGGGATGCTTGTCGGGGATGTACTGGAACGTCGCATCGCCCACGCCCGCATTCCAGTTGACGACGCTCGTCGGGGCCAGGCCCTGGCTCAACGGGCTGGCGAGGGTGCCCGAGGCGGTGACGTAGTTCGTCGGGAAGTTGCCGTAGGCCGGCAGCGCGGCGCCGTTGCCAGCGGAGGGCCCGCCACTGGCCGAGTCGTGGGTCCAGTCGAGATGGGTCGGTAGCCCATCGACCTCGGTGCCGGTTGGTCCCGAGAGGTCGAGGATGAACTGGGTGCCGTTTTGCAGGAAATTGAAGCCGAGGAAGTTCATGACCCCGGTCACGGGCTGCGACGGGTCCTTGGGCTCGAAGAGGATGAACTGGAAGTGCATCCCCCGGGAGAGGTTGCTGGTCGCCGACTTGCCGTAGCCGTGAATGGTGAGCGATTGGGTGTCGAAATGGGGTGGGCCGAGGGTGTAGCGGCCCACGGCCTTGGCCACAAACGACTCGCGCTCGACCTCGGCGGGCGTCGGCTGGGGGGTGCCGGGCGGGTAGAGGATTGGCACAAACTGCTGCACGTCGGGCGCGGGGTAATGCCGGCCCGGCAGCGCGGGCCCGAGCGGGTGGGACGTCGGCAGGTCTCGGGACTCCAGGCCCTCCAGGACCGGCCGGCACCGCCGGCGGCTGTCGCGATGGGATGGGGCGAGCGGATGCATCGGGCCTCTCCTCCTGCGGGGGACTCTCACGAGTAGAACTTGGATACGCCGCTGGCGATCTGGTTGTAGTTGTAGAGCCCCTGAAACGTGACGATCATCGTCCCCGAGCCCAGGGTGCCGGGAAGCGGATGGGCGTCGGGGTGCCATCGGATCTCGAGGGTCCCGGTCCCCTGGGTAAAGCCCGCCGGGGTGGTGAAGGGGCCCCCACTGGCGGAGGTGTCATACGTCCAGCTCAGGTGGGTCGGAAGTTGTCGCGGGTTCGACCCGGGGCTGGGCGTGGCGTTGAGGTCGAGGACCAGCATGCCGCCGGTCTGAAGCAGATTCTGGGAGAACAGGGCGACCACGCCCGTCACCTGGTTGGCATACGGATCGCCGGGAGTCGGCGTGGCGGCGGGGTCGGCCGGCGGGAAGAGCGCCAGATCGAGCGTCCCCTTGAGGAAGGCATTGGAGCCCCCGGCCTTGGACCAGGCGTGAATCGTGCTGGCCCGGTCCGAGAACCGGGGTGGGCCGATGGTGTACTGGCCGATCCAGCGGCCGGTGATCGTCTGGCGCTTCACCTCCCGCGGAGTCGGGGTCATGGGCGTGGCCGAGGTCGGCCCGTAGAGCAGGTTGGCCGACTGCTGGATGACCTTCGGGTTGAGGAAGGGTCCCGGCGGGCGCTTGCCCAGGAGTCCGTTGGGGGACTCGATGTGAGCCTGCTGGCCGGCCGATCGCGACGGCTGTGGGGATTCGGCCGGATGCGCCGGCGCCGCCAGCGCCATCAGCGCGCGGGGTTCGAGACGTTCCGGCACGGGGCGGCGAAACCGCGGTCGTCGGACGCGGGGATCATTCGAACGCATCAGGTCACTCCCACCTAATTAATCCCCTTGTAGAGCGCGTTCTCGACTCCGGTCACATTGATCAGGCCCTGGAACCGGACGACGACGGTGCCCGATTGCGACGTCCCCGCGCGGCGGTGGCGAGCGGGGAAGTACGTGAGGTCGAGGAGCCCGGCCCCTTGAGTGAACGCGACCGCCCCGCCCGAGCCGCCCACCAGCGGCAGGGCCCGACCCGTGGCCGCGGCGGTCTGCCGCGGCGGGGTCGTCGCGTACGACGGGGTGGCGTACATCCCGGCGGTGGTGCCCGCGTCCAGGATCACTTTCAGGCGGGACGGCAGGCCGTGGTCCAGGGCCGTCGGGTCGTTGCTGGCCACTCCGGGCAGATTGGTCGCGTCCAGGTAGAGCTGGCTGGATCCCTGGAGGACATTACTCGGGTACAAGGACACCAGGCCGGCGATCTGACCGGCCACCGGGTCATTCGTTGTGGGCGTGGCGGTCGGGTCGGCCGGGGGGAACAACAGGACCTGGCCGCGTCCCGAGAAGAATTGATTGGACGTCACGTCCTTGCCGTTGCTGTAGATGTGGATCGTGGCGGCCTGGTTGGAGAACCGGGGCGGACCGACGTAATACGTGCCGACGAACTCGGCCCAGATGGTCTCGCGGCGCACCTCGGCCGGGGTGGGCCGCGGGACCGAGTACGTGCCGGGGGGGAAAACCTGAGTGCCCACCGTGATCGGCGTGGTCGTCGTCACGGGTGCGTAGAGCGACTGGGCCAATCCCTGGAGCAGGTTCGGGTTGACCCAGCTCGGCGTGGGGACCGCCCGGCCTCGGGCCCCGGTGACGGCCGGGATGGGGGAGCCGCTCCCCACGGCACTGCTGCGCCGACCCTGGCTCGGCGCCTTTGCCACCTGCAGGGCCGACGGCGGGTCGCGGGTCTCCAGTCCTTCGAGGCTCGGGCGGTACTGCCTGGGTCGTCGGTCCATGGCCCTTCGTCCCTCCTCGTCGCGCCGGGTGTGCCGGCCAGATGAGACTCACCCAACGGCGATCTCGTCCGGCACGGCCGGCCCGATCGGGATTGCCCCTCAGGGCAAGACACGCTCGCCCACGGCTGTGTTGAGATCCAGGATCGCCCGCCGGTGCCGCACCAAGGCGTCGCGGTACTGGCGCACCAGGTCGTTGAAGTCCGACTGGGCATCGAGGAACTCGGGCATCGCGATCTCGCCCCCCTGCCAGCGACGGAAGGCCGAATCGCGCACCGCTCTGCCCGCCGGAATGATCTCGCCCCGGAACTGGGCGACGGCGACCAGGCTCTGTTCCAGCTCCTGGGCTGCGTCCAGGACGTCACCGATGACGACCCGCTCGGCGCTGGCCAACTGGACCTCGCTCTGGCTCACGTTGATCTTGGCCCGCGTGATGTTCCCCTGGTTCCGGTTGTACAGGGGAACCGCGGCCGTCACGCCCAGCCACCAGGTGGTGGCGCTCTGCACGCCGAAGTAGCTATTGTTCTGGAACGTGTAGGGATTATAGAGCACGAAGACGTCGGGGTACGCGTTGGCCTGAGCCACCCGGACGTCGGCCTTGGCGCGGCGCAGGCCGTACTTGAAGGAGATCAGATCGGGCCGCATGGCGAGGGCCCGCTTGATCAACTCCTCCCGCGACCTGGGCAGCGGTTGGGGTTTGGCGAAGGGGTCGAAGACGTCGAGTTTCTCGATCTGACCCGAGTCGGTCAGCGGCAGGTTCAACATCAGGGCAAGGGCTCGATTGGCCTTGATCTTCGTCTGCCGCGCCTCCCTGAGCTGGAGGTCGGCCTGGTTGAGTTTGGCCCTGACCGCCAGCAGGTCAGCCTCCTTGATTTGCCCTCGGTCATAGAGCTCCTGCGTCCGCGCGTACAGTTGGCGGATCCCGTTGGCGAAGACCTCGCTGAACTTGACGGTCAGGCCCGCGGAGACGTCGTCCTCATAAATCGTGTAGAGGTTGTCGATCTGGTTGCGGATCGCGTCCTGGAGCTGGGCCTCGGTCACGTTCCGGGCCTCCCGCGCCGAGCGGGTGCGCGCCAACCGCTTGAAGGTCACGTCCAGGGGGTAGCTGACATTGACGTCGTACTGGGTTGGCCCGCCGGGCCTCAAGAAGGAGAAATGGCCGTAGGGGATGAGCTCGGCGTCGGCATAGAGAACCGGGTTGGTGCGGAGGTTGGCCGTCAAGATGTCGGCATCAGCCATGGGGATCTCCATCTGGGCGGCCAGCAGGTCGAGGTTGCGTTTGACGAGCAATTCAATGGCCATGTCGAGGGTCATGCCGTCGTTGGGTCCGTAGGTTTCCATCTCTGGGGGGAGCGACAACTCCCCATATTGCGGGAGTCGCGCGGGCTGAGCGGCCTGGGTGATCAGCAGTTGGGCACCCGAGGTCGTGTACACCGGAGCCCCGGGGGTCGCCAGGGAGCTGGCGGGGACGTGCGATCCGCGGCGGCCCGCGCCACTGAAGGGTGCCAGCGAGGGTGTGGACCAATCCGGGAAGCTGGCCGCCCCGAGCGGCTGACCCACCACGACGGACCCACCCGAAGCGCCCGTCGGTGCGCCGACATTGAACCGCTGGCCACGCCCCGATCGCGGCACCAGGATCAGCAACGCCGACACAAGGACGACCGGCACGAGGCGGGGCGCGCGAGTTCTGCCTCTACGAAGGCCCATTCCGATCGACCTCCTGTCGTGTCGGATGACGATTGCGCTGGGCGGAAGCCCACTACCGACCGGCGGCCTACCCCGGCCAGCGGTGGCCGATCGGGGGCCATGGCCCAGACGGGCCCATGGATCTGACGGCGGAGACGTGACTGCTCATCGGGTTGGATCGGATCTTCCGCTTGGAAGACTTGAGACGTTTGAGGGCAGAATGCGGTCTTTCTCGAATTTAACGACTCCATCGATTCTGCGGGCTCCTTGACTGAGAAGGTTGCCCGGGAGCGACTTCTGTTGATTCGCTCGGATCGGCGCGACTCACCACCCGCCCGTGGGCTGCCGGGACTCACGCTCCTCCATCGGGCGCTGCCCCAGCGGTGGACCGGGTTACGCCTGCATCTTCTCCCAGCTCACCGCCTGGACATCGGGCTCGATGTTGAGCCGCGACATCACCTCCTGCATGCATCGATCCTTGCGATCGATGGAGTAGACGTCGGCGACCACCGCCGCTTGCCCGTCGAGGCCCGCCTCTTGAGTCGAGATCCGCTGAACCGTCATCCCCGCGATGCTATTGATATGCCGCAGCAGGATCGTGCGGATCAGGCCCTCCTGTGCCTGCCGGCAGGACACTCGGATCTGGTAGAGCGTCTCCACATCGACGGCCGTCTTGAGCCGGGCGTCGATCCGGCGGGCGATTGGGCGCAGTCCCAGGTGCAAGCCGAGGACCGTCGTGGTTCCGATCAGGGCGTGCCAGGGGAACCCGGCTCCGGCCAGGGTGCCGACCGCGGCGGTGCACCAGAGGGTCGCCGCGGTATTCATCCCCCGGACCGTCAGCCCTTCGCGCAGGATCACACCGCCGCCCAGGAACCCGATCCCGCTGACGATGTAGGAGGCGATGCGCGTCGGACTGTCGTGATCGGCCATCAGCCGCGAGAGCGAGACGAACAACGCGGCGCCCACGCAGACCAGCGCGTTGGTCCGCAAGCCGGCCGGATGCTGGCGAAACTGCCGCTCCAGCCCGATGGCGATCCCCATGAGCAGAGCGACACCGAGATTCAGGGCGAAGCGTACGAGCTCCATCGTGCCTCCCGGTCACGTGCCTACGCGGTGAGGCAGGACTCCCAGCAGGTTCTCGACCCATCGTACCTGAAGCTTCCCCAGCCCTGAAGAGATCGTCCCGCTTTCTGCGGGTTCTAGGGGATATAGCGAAGAGAGCTCCTTGGTCTTAGGCTGGCAGATGGGAACCCTGCCCCTTCGACCAAAGGAGCCCTCG